>CANJPG010000075.1 GCA_947476065.1 Fidelibacterota bacterium | reverse complement strand
CCAATACCGTGAATAATAACTCCGGCGGCGTTATCACGCTGCTAGTCAGCGGCGGTGTGCAGAGCGCCAATCTGGACCTCACGGGCGGAGTACTGAACAACAACAGCGGCGCTACCCTGCAGACCCTCGTTGGCAACGGCGCGGGCAGCTATACCATCACAGGTCAGATAAACAACGCGGGTGCGGTTGTCATCGACCGCACGACAGCGTTTACCATCGGCAATACCGACTTTGCCAATCTAGTGGGCGGGCAGTTGACGGTGAACGCGAGCAAGACGTTGAGTTTCACGGCTGGTGGTACGGGCAAGCTTGATATTCAGAGCAGCAGCGCCGTGACCATCAACGGCACGCTAAATATGAACGGCCACAATATCCAGAATGCCGGAGATTTAAATGGTAGTGGTACCGTCAATCTCGGCGGAGGAACCTACTCTGGCGGGGGTACCAATAACTTTGGTATGTCGCCCGGCCGCATGACATTCAATGGAAACGTCATCTTCACAGATAGCGGAAAGTCGCTGTTTGAACTAGGCGGGCGTATTCCGACGCAGGGTTATGACCAAATGTTCGTCGCCGGTAACTTTCAACGCGGCGGCATTCTGCAGATAGTTCAATATGCAGCATTCGTTCCTCTGGTCGGCGACAATTTCGACATCATGAATTGGACGAATGCGAGCGGGCAGTTTACCGAGATCAACGGCCTGGATCAGTACAACGGAATTGTGCTCGACACCAATTTCACCGACCACGGCCTCACGCTGATGGCCAAGGCCATCACGCTGGACGGCACCGACGGCAGCGATCAGCTCATCGGCACCGCCGGCGACGATGTCATCACCGGCCGCGGCGGCGACGATGTGCTCGACGGCGGCCTGGGCGACGACGTTTTGCTGGGCGGCGTCGGCAATGACGTGCTCAAAGGCGGGGCCGGCTCCAACCACCTGATCGGCGGCGAGGGCGAAGACACCGCCGACTACAGCACCGGCACGGCACCCATCCACGCCGATCTGTACACCGGCACCGTCGACACTGGCGACGGCACCGATACCGTCATCTCCATCGAAAAGCTCATCGGCACCAACCTGAACGACTTCATTGTCGGCAACGGCAAGGACAACGTCATTGCCGGCGGGCTGGGGGACGATACGCTGACGGGCGGCGGCGGCAACGATGTCTTCGTGCTGCGCAGCCCCAATGAGGCCGGCGATAACATTACGGATTTTACCACCGGCCACGACGTCATCGAGTTGAAGGCCTCGGCCTTCGGCTTCGCGCCCGACACGCAGATCGGCGGCTGCTTTACCGTCATCGGCGGCCACTTCGACGGCACCGTGGCTGGCGCCAATGCGGCCTTCGCCGCCGGCCAGTCGGCGCTGATCTATAGCCAGGCCGACCATGCCCTCTATTTCGACAATAACGGTGCCGCCGATGGCTATACGACGGTTGTCACATTACAGCCCGGCGCCATCCTGGCTGCGGGCGATATGCGCCTGACCGACCATTTGTCTATCTAGACCGGCGCGCTAGCACAGGACTTATTCAACTCGTACGCCAGTTTGGGTAGTGAACGCGTTGTTAGTTAAAAGCAATTGTGGACCGGTTTCTGTTAGGGTACACCTCTGCCCGTGATCCTTTGACGGCGCGAAACCCCTCATATAAAACAGAACTGTAGGGGTTTGGGGACTAAGTATGAGACGTCAGGGACTTGTTGTGCTGGCCGCCGCCTTCGCGGTGTGCGCACAGAATTCGGTTGTGTGGGCCGCTCCGCTCGAAGAAGAGCTGCGCAGTTTGGTTGCGGACCACCCGCTGATCAAATCCAACGAATCGCAAGTGCTCTCGGCCGAGCAGGGGCTGAAGGCGACGTTGTCGCCGTTTCTGCCTTCGCTCGATGTTACCGGTGGCGGCGGTTACGAACACGTCAGCACGCCGAGCTTTCGCGCTTCACCCGACGGCCCTTTCGAGACCAGCGCCGAGAACTACGCCGCGACGTTGAAGGAAAATCTCTACGACGGCGGCAAGAAATACGCCAACCGCCGCGGCGCCAGGATCCAGCGCGACGTCGCCAACGTCAACTTGACCAACACGCGTCAGGCCACGTTATTCGAAGGCACCAGCGCCTATATCAACGTCATCCGCCAGTCGGAACTGGTCGGCCTCGCCGGTCAGAACGGCGACAACATCAGGAAGCAGCTCAACCTGGAAGACGAACGCGTGCGCCGCGGCTCGGGCATCGCCGTAGACGTGCTGCAGGCCAAGTCACGCCTGCAGGGCTCGCTCGAGCGGCTCTCAGCCAACCAGGGCGCGCTTGAGGATTCCAAAAGCCGCTTCCGCCAGGTCTACGGCCACATGCCCGATCCGGGCACCATGGTGCTGCCGGTGCCGGTGGACAAGCTTTTGCCGAAGAATGTTGACGAAGCGGTCAATGTCGCCCTGTCGGACAATCCGAGCGTGATAGCCGCCGGCAAGCGGATCGATCTCACTGAAGAACAGAAGCGCAGCATCGAAGCTGAATATTTCCCCAGCGTCGATCTCGTGCTGCAGGACAAGTATGAGCGCGACTATGCCGGCACGCCGGGCATTCGCCGCGATCAGACTGCCAAGCTGCAAGCCACGTGGAGCCTGTTCGCGGGCCTCAATACCACCTCGCGCACCGCCCAGGCGACTGCCGATGCCGATGCGCGCCGCAGCGAATATCTCCAGGCCCGCCGCAAGGCCGAAGAGCAGACGCGCATCGCCTGGCAGTCGCTGCAGACCGCCAACGAACGCGTGGCGCTGCTCGAGAATGCCGTGAACATCGCCTCGGAAGTTTTTGAATCACGCAAGAAGCTGCGTGAGTCAGGCAAGGAAACCGTGATCAACGTGCTCGATGCCGAAAACGAAGTTTATTCTGCACGCATCAACTACACCTCGGCGCTCTACGATGCACGTATCGCCGCCTACTCGGTTCTGCTGGCCATCGGCCATCTTGAGTTGGAACGCCTGGTCGCCGCCATTCCCGCGGCGCCTTACTAGCTGACTATCTGTTTAGCCGCTACTTGCTGGTGGCGACGTAGACGCCGTTCCAGTCGGCGCCCGGCGGATTGGCGCGGAAGTCGGTGATACGCTCCTGGGCGACTTCATAGAATCCCAACAGGTCCAGCGCCAGTCCACTCTGCTTTTCGACAATGGCGCTGCAGCTGGCGATAAGGCCTTCGGCCTCGTCCCAGCGCTGGGCGCGGTAGGCCGCCAGCATCGCGGTATGCTGTTCTTTGAGCTGGGCAAACCAGCCCGTCGCAGCGACCGCTGGATCTCCGGCCAGCGTGAAGATACGCACCGCCTGCTTCTTGCCTTTGACCTGGATCAGGTCCAGTTCCAGCAGCGCAAATTTCTGCACGTCGGGGTCGGCGGCGGTGTTCTCGCCCACGACGATAGTCACGCCATAGGATTTCGATTGGCCTTCCAGGCGGGAAGCCAGGTTGACGTTGTCGCCCAGCACCGAGTAGTCGAAACGCTGCTCGGAGCCCATGTTGCCGACGCAGGCAATGCCTGAATTGATGCCGATACCGATGGCCAGCGCCTTGTGTTCGCGGCCTTCCTGCTTGGCTTCCTGCTCCAAGACCAGGTTCACGGCGTTGAGGGAGTCGATCATCTTGAGCGACGCGCGGCAGGCCGCGGCGCCATGGTCGCGCACTTCCAAAGGCGCGTTCCAGAAGGCCATGACGCAGTCACCCATGTATTTGTCGATGGTGCCGTTGGTGCTGAGGATGGAATTGGTTAATGGCGTCAGCAGCCGGTTGATGAGGCGGGTGAGGCCCTGCGCATCGAACATTTCCGAAATCGCGGTGAAGCCGCGCACGTCGGAGAACATGAAAGTCATTTCACGAATCTCGCCGCCCAAAGCCAGCTTGCTCGGATCTTCCGCCAACTTCTGCACGAGGGCCGGCGAGAGGTACTGCCCGAAGGCCGTGCGGACCTGTTTTCTCTGGGCCTCTTCACGTGCGTAACCGGCATAGGTCAGGAACGAATAGAACATCAGCGCTACGGCGACGGGGAATGTAGGGTCGTAGAGTTCAAGATGGGTGCTGAAGGCATTCCAGGAATATGTGGCGGCTGCGCCGGCGATCACAAAGAAGCTCATCACGCCGATCCGCGCGCCGACCATGGGCGTGATGACAATCATCAGCAGGCCGGCGAGGGCCGTCGCCATCAATTCTATCAGCCGTGCCGATGTCGGGCGCGTCAGCTGCGTTTTGAAGACGACGTTTTCGAGAATATTGGCGTGCACCTCGACTCCCGGAAGGACGGAATCGAGCGGTGTCGAGCGCAGGTCGAACAGCCCCGTGGCGGAGGTGCCGATCAAGGCCATCTTGCCGGCAAGTGTTTCTTTGCCAACGCGATCGTTGATGACATCCGTGGCGGAAATATAAGAGGCCCGGAACGAGCTGTGCGGCCGGAAATATACCCACACCTGTCCGTTTGCGTCGGTCTTGATGTCGTAGCGCTCTTTGGCTTTTGGAATCCGCATGGACAGAAGTTTGACGCCGCCAACGGCCTTGTCGGTGGCGATATTGATCGTCTTGGCCCCCATGTGGACACGCAGCATCTCGAGCGACAAGGCGGGATGCAAGGCATTGTCGGCCGCCACCACCATCGGAAGCTGACGCACGATGCCGTCAAAATATTTCTGCGACAAGCTGACAAGTCCGCGCCCTGCGGCGGCCTTATCCAGCACCACGATAGGCCGCAAGACGCCGCCGTTTTTCTCGAGATAGGGCGCCGGATCGTCGCCGATGGTGGCGAATGAACTGTGCGGCGGCTCGCCGGCATAGGGACGGGGCTGGTCGGTAGAGTTTTCGCCCAGCACGACTTTGCCGTTGGCAGTGATGGCGTCGGCGAAAATCTGGTCGTTGGTCGCGCTGTTGAGCAGGCGGTCGCGTGTTGACGCATCGACCATCGCATCCGGCACGCGGTTGATGACCTTGGAAATCGATGTCTGATCTTCTTCTGGGAACATCACGTCGAAGCCGACAACGCCTGTGCCCGCGTCGCCCAGTTTGCGTACCAAGTCGGCCAGGATGGTGCGCGGCCATGGGAACTGCCCAAGCTCTGTCAGGCTTTTCTCGTCGATGTCGATGATCACCACCGGGCTCTCTTCGGCTAGAACCCGCGGCTTGGTTTGCTGGTAGAAGTCAAAGATGCGCGCGCGGACCAGCTGCAAAACCACGGGATCTTCGACCTGGACACTCCACAACAGGATCAACAGCAAAAATGTGGTCAGTCGGCCCGACTGATAAATCGAGTTCTTGAACCACTTGCGCCACCACTTGCCGCTCAACGCATTGCGCCACGGCACCGCCATGAGCCGCGCCCGCAAGCGGCCGCCGCGCGACGGCGGTGCGTTCTCGTCCGGTGGAAGGCTGTCGTCCCGCACCAAGTCCCCCTTGGTCTATGGGCCCAGCATAGCCAATGGGAAGTCCCCGGTCCAAGTCTAACGGCCCGAAACCTGAGGTTTTATATTGGTTTGAAACCTGCCGCGGGAGTAGGCCTGTGGATAAAAATGGGCTAAGTTCCGGGCCATGCAGAATGCAGCCGAATCAATACCGGGAGCACCCGCGCGGGAGCCTGTCGCCGCCTGGCTGAGGGACCTCGTTGAACCGTTCACGCCGATGTTCAAAGAGGTGCTGGCGGTTTCGTTCTTCGTCAACCTGCTGGCCATCGCAGTGCCGGTGTTTGTGCTGCAGGTCTACGACCGCGTCATCTTCCACTCGGGTCTCAGTACGCTGACGGGACTGGTCATCGGCATCCTCGCCGTTGTCGCCTTCGATTTTGTCCTGCGACGGACGCGCGCAAAAATTCTCCAAAACGTGGCTTTGCGCATCGATGTGGCCGTCAGCCGCCGGCTGGTGGACAAATTGACCTCGCTGCCCTTGCGCAGCCTGGAGGCGCGCCCGGCCTCCACCTGGCAGATGCTGTTCCGCGACGCCGACGTGGTGCGCAACACGCTGTCCGGCCCCACCGCCATCCTCGCGACCGATTTGGTGTTCGGCGTGCTGTTCCTGGCCATTGTCGCGGTCATCGCCTTGCCGGTGTTTTGGGTGCTCCTCGTTGTCTTCGCCGGGTTTGTGACGCTGGCCTGGCAGGCGGGACGTTTTGTCGCCGACGCCACCGACAAGGAAAAACTCAAGCTGATCGGGCGTGACGCTTTTGTCTCTGAGCTCATCGCCGGCCGCACGACAATCAAAGCCCTGGCGCTCGGCGATCGCATGCGCGGCATATGGGAAGAACGCCAGGAGGCCTCCATCCTCGGCGGCGTCGAGCGGGGCGCCCAGACCGACCGCTACGTCTATCTCGCCCAAAGCCTCACACTCATCGCCACTATTCTCATGACCACGGTGGGTGCCCTCGCCATCCTCGACCAGAAGCTGACCATCGGTGGACTGATCGCGGCTAACATGCTGTCCAGCCGTCTGCTCAGCCCCTTGAACCAGCTCGTCGGCACCTGGCGCACCTATGCGTCCTTCCGCCAGTCGGCTGAGCGCCTTGGCGCGCTATTCCAGGAGAAGGAAGAAGTCCAGACCAGCGCCATCCAGATGCCGCGCCCGGCGGGCCGCATCGTGCTGGACGACGTGACTTTCCGGTACGGCCCCGATGCGCCGCCGGCGGTTGAAGGTATCAAACTCGATATCGCGGCGGGCGGCATGGTTGCGGTCATGGGCCCCAATGGCTGCGGCAAGACCACGCTCGCCAAACTTATACTCGGGCTCTATCAGCCGAGCCAGGGCACCGTTTTCATCGACGGCGCCGACATCGCGCAGTTCTCGCGCCGCGATCTCGCGCGCTGGATCGGTTATGTACCGCAGGACTGCACGCTCTTCGCCGGCACCATCCGCGAGAATATCGCCTGCGGCCATCCCGACGCCACCGACGAAGAGATCATCGCGGCGGCGACGCTGGCACGCGCGCACAGCCTGGTCGTGAATCTGCCCAAGGGCTACGGCACGGCGGTGGGCGAGGGCGGTCAGCAGCTGCCGGGCGGCTTGCGCCAGCGCATCGCCATCGCCCGTGCACTGCTCGGTGATCCCCCGATCCTGGTCATGGACGAGCCCACCTCCAGTCTCGACCGCACGGCGGAAGAGGAACTGCGCAACAGCCTGCTTGGCCTTTCGCGCGACCACACTATTGTTCTGGTCACCCACAGCCCGATGATTGTGCAGGCCTGCCACAACGTCGTCATCATGGAGCGGGGCCGCATCAAAACCGCGGGTCCCGCGCAAAAGATATTCCAGGCCGCCGCCGCCCAAAGAAGCGCGGATGCCGCACCGGTCATTCGTATCGTGCCCGGCAGCGAAGCCGCTGCGGCGAAGGAACAGCCATGAGTCGCCTCGATGTTCTTGTGGCCAATCAATCGGTGCCCACATGGCGGCCGGTCTCGTGGTCGGTGATGGGCTTCGTCGCCTTATTCTTTGCCTGGTCTATTTTCGCCCGTTTTGACGAGGTCGCCGTGGCCACTGGCGAGATCGTGCCGCAAGGCAAGATCAAGACCATCCAGCACCTCGAAGGCGGCATGATCGAGGAGCTCTTTGTCCAGGACGGCGACATCGTGCGCGCCGATTCACCATTGGTGCAGATAAACCTGGGACAATTGGCCTCGAGCCGCGAGGAGCTGCGCATCCGCCTGGACGGCCTGCTGCTGGCCAAGGCGCGCCTGGAAGCCGAGGCCGAAGGCAAGCCACTGGTGCTGCCGCCCGATATCGCCGCGCAGCAGCCTCAGTTGGTCGCCGCGGAAAAAGCTACCCACGAAGCGCGCCTGCGGGAACTCACGTCCACCCAGGCCGTGCTCGAAAATCAGGTTCATCAGCGCGAACGCGACGTCAATGATTTCACCGCGCGTTTGTCTGCCTCGGAAAATGGATTGAGCCTCGCGCGCGAACGCCTCGGCATGTCCGCCGACCTGCTTAAAGATGGCCTCACATCGCGCATCGAACACAACCAGGCACAGAGCCAGGTCGAGGCCCTGATCGGCGAGGCGGCGTCCTTGCGCGAAGGCCTGCCGCGGGCGCGTGACGCCCTGGGCGAGGCCCGCGAACGGGTCAAGGAACTGGCGCTGAAATTCAGCCGCGAAGCGCGCGAGCAGCTGGTGGAGGTCGAGCAGAATATCGCCCGCACGCAAGAGACGCTGAACAACGCCGCCGATCAGCAGACGCGCTCGACCATCAAGAGTCCCATCACCGGCGTGGTCAAAAACATGCGCTATCACACCATCGGCGGCGTGGTGCGCCCCGGCGAAGCGGTGATGGACATCGTGCCGTCGGAAGATGCGCTGGTGGTCGAGGCCAAGCTCAACCCCATGGACCGGGGCTTCGTGCGCAGCGGCCAGAAGACCACGGTCAAGATCGATACCTACGATTATGCCCGCTACGGCGGTCTCGAAGGCGAAGTGATCGCCGTAGCCCCCGACTCAACCGTGCCGGAAAGCGGTGCGCCGTTTTTTAAGGTCGTCGTTCGCACCGACAAGATCTACCTCGGCGACGCGGCCGACGGCTACATCATCACCCCAGGCATGGGTGCGACCGTGGATATCCACACGGGTACAAAATCCGTGCTGGAATATCTCGTGCGTCCGGTATTGAAGCTGAAGGCCGAAGCCTTCCGCGAAAGATAAAATCCGCCTAGGCGGATTTCTTCGCCAGCTCTTTTTTCAACACGTCTTTCTTGAGACGCATCGAATACATGAAACGGTCCGCGGGGTGCAGGTTCATGGTGACTTCCATCAACCGCCCGCCCGTGCCGAAGTAGCGGCGCGTGATCAGAAGCGCCGGCGAATTGGCTTTGGCTCCCAATGCCGTCGCGTGTTCCTTGGGCACCAGCGCCGCTTTGATGTCCTGTTGGATCTCAACCACGGTCTCGCCGTACTTGCGCTCAATCAGTGTATAGATCGCCGTGCGCGGCATGCCGGAGTCCTTGAGGACGCCCGAGAATGCCTTATCGACGTAAATATCGGTCCAGGACGTCGGGCCCTTGCGGTCGGTCGAACGGCGTAGGCCGCTGACATGCACCCAGGCTTTGCCGACGCGTGTGCCCAGCTGTTCAGCCAGTGCCGCATCCGCCGTGACGCGTGTGGTCGAGGCGACCTCGAGTACGGTCTTGTGGGCGTATTGGGCGAGGGCCGACAGGGAGTGCAGGGATTGGGAATAGCGGGTTTGGGTATTCAAGGCCTCGACGCGGGTGCCGACGCCGCGGCGCGCACTGAGCATGCCCTGGGCGCGCAACTGGCGGATGGCCTCGCGGATGGTATGACGGCTGACGCCGAATTCGGCGCAAAGCTCTTCTTCGGTGGGAAGCAGACTGCCAACGGTAAACCGTTTGGAATCAATCGACTTAATGAGCTTATGTGCAACCTTCATATAGAGCGGTTGCTGGACGGTTTTACGCTTTACCATTACTTGCTCCGTATCTAAACGCGGCTCTGCCACTACACCCTCCTCCCTAAAAAGCATTCTACCGCAGAAAGCGGTCAATGACAGGTCATTCGCGTAATTTTGATTACGATAATTGTTACAATTATTCGTGGCTGTGAAACATGAACGGCGAAACCGTCTTCAGGCCCTCGTCGACGATCAGATTGCGGTTCAGTGGCGGGAAAGCGCGGTGGGTACAGCCCACGCGCTCGCATAACCTACAGGTTAATCCTATAGGCATAACCAGCTTCAGGTCCTTGAGGTCATATCCGTCCGAATAGACCAGCCTGTGGGCGTGGGAAATCTCACAGCCCAATCCAATCGCGAGTTGAGGCAGCGGCGCGTGATAGCCACCGTTGAGCCCGTCCACGGTACGCGAGATCGAGAAATAGGTGGTTTTATCGGGCATTTCGACGATCTGTGTGACGACCTTTCCCGGGTTCCGGAAGGCCTCGTGCACGTTCCAGCGGGGGCAGGCGCCGCCGAAGCGGGCAAAATGGAAGCCGCCGGCGCTCAGGCGCTTGGAGATATTGCCGGCCGGGTCGACGCGGATGAAGAAGAACGGAATGCCGGCCGCGCTGGGACGCTGCAGCGTGGTGAGGCGGTGGCAGACCTGTTCGTGGCTGGCGTCGAAGCGCTGGCACAGAAGCTCGATGTCATAACGCTTCTTTTCGGCGGTCTTGAGGAACCGCTCATAGGGCATCAGCACCGCGCCGGCGAAATAGCTGGCCAGGGAGATCCGCAGCAGCCGGCGGGTTTCCTCCTGCACGCCGGCCGAGCGGTTGATGATCTCGTCCATGAGGGCGCTGTATTCCAGAAGGCAGATTTGATAGGCGATCTGGAAGTTGCGGGTCGGCGGCGTCAGGGCTTCGGAGAGGAACAGGCGGTTGCTGTGCCGGTCGAAGCGGCGAATCAGCTGATCCATAAAATCCACTGGCATCACCTGGACAGCGATGCTGTGTTTGGTCCTCAGGTGTTGGCGTAGGCCGGAGCCGGTGTTGTCGCTCTTGGACAGCGACGTCTCCCACAGCGCCTCGGCGGCCTGCTCCAGTTCGGGGAAATAATTGCGGTGGGCGGCAAAGAAATCGCGCACTTCTTCGACCGGAAAGGCCGGGCGGCTGCCGGGATTGACGGCCGACAGGTCGGTCATCTTCTCCGCCAAGCCGGCGGCGCGCTCCCCGGTCTGGCGATAGGCCCGATACAGCGTGATCAGAGCCTGGGCAGCCAGCGGGCTGCTGCCGTGCAGGTCCAACAGGTCCTGGGTGGCGGGCTGTAGCCCCTCCAGAAGCGGGTCGCTGAAGACCTCCTTGAGGTCCGAAAGCGCCCGGCCGCCCTCATCGCCCGAGAGGCCCTTCAGATTGACGTCGAAGGTATCGGCAAGTTTTAGCAACAGCTGGGCACTAAGCGGCCTCTGGTTGCGTTCTAAAAGGTTGAGGTAGCTCGGCGAGATATCGAGGCCCTCGGCCATTTGCGCCTGGTTGAGGCCCAAATCACGCCGAAGGCGGCGCAGGCGCTGGCCTGCGAAAATCTTCTGTGCTGCGTCGCGAACCATAGGATTTCGGAAAACTTTACAAAATTTACAAGTTCACAGAGGATATGCAACACATGTGAACATATTTACCGTTTTAATTTCAATTACTTAAGCATAATTGACCACATTATGTAAATATCTGCGTTGTACGAAGGTGACAAAAACAATCGCGACACTGCATCGCAGCATCTAAGCAGTTCAACATTCAGGAGACTTAGACCCATGACCGACTTCGCCAGCTTAGTCCCCGGCGCGCCCAAAGGCCGCTACGACGGCATTACGCGCCCCTATACGCCCGCCGACGTCCTGCGTTTGCGCGGCTCGGTTGTGGCCGCCCAGACCCTGGCTGAACGCGGCGCCAATCGGCTCTGGAAGCTGCTACATGAGGAACCCTACGTGCATGCCCTCGGCGCCCTCAGCGGCAATCAGGCCATGCAGATGGTCCGCGCCGGCTTGAAGGCGATCTACCTCTCCGGCTGGCAAGTGGCCGCCGACGCCAATACGGCAGGGGCCATGTATCCCGACCAGAGCCTGTATCCTGCCAATGCGGCGCCCGAGCTTTGCCGCAAGATCAACCGCACCCTCCAGCGCGCCGACCAGATCGAGAACGCTGAAGGCAAGCTGAGCCGCGATTGGTTCGCGCCCATCGTCGCCGATGCTGAAGCCGGATTCGGCGGCCCCTTGAACGTTTTCGAAATCATGAAGGCCTTCATCGAAGCCGGCGCCGCCGGCGTGCACTTCGAAGACCAGCTGTCGTCGGAAAAGAAGTGCGGTCACTTGGGCGGCAAAGTGCTGATCCCGACCGGCCAGCACATCCGCACCCTGATCGCCGCGCGCCTAGCCGCCGACGTCATGGGTGTGCCGACGCTGGTCGTCGCCCGCACCGATGCGGAAAGCGCCAAGCTGATCACGAGCGACGTCGATGAACGCGACCGTCCTTTCCTCAAGAGCACCGAGCGTACGCCCGAAGGCTTCTTCCACATCAACGAAGGTGTGGACTCGTGCATCGCGCGCGGCCTGGCTTACGCGCCGTATGCCGACCTCCTGTGGTGGGAAACCTCCACGCCGCACTTGGGCGATGCCAAGAAGTTCGCCGATGCGATTCATGCGAAGTTCCCCGGCAAGATGCTGGCCTACAACTGCTCGCCCTCCTTCAACTGGAACGCCAAGCTCGACAAGAAAACCATCGAGAACTTCCAGAAGGAAATCGGCGCTATGGGCTACAAGTTCCAGTTCGTCACCCTGGCCGGCTTCCACCAGCTGAACCACGGCATGTTCGAGCTGGCCAGCGGCTACCGTGATCGCGGCATGGGCGCTTACGCCGAATTCCAGGCGAATGAGTTCGCCAGCGAAGCCGCCGGTTACACCGCCACGCGCCATCAGCGCGAAGTCGGAACCGGCTACTTCGATGCGGTGTCCGAGGTCATCAGCGGCGGCAACTCATCGACCACCGCCATGGGTGAATCGACCGAGACCGCCCAGTTCCACGGCAAGGCGGTCAAGGCGCCGGCGCAAGCCGCCGAATAGTCTGACCCGCCGAGAGACGGTTTCAGCGGCCGCGTTCCTTAGGGAGCGCGGCCGTTTTACTTTCTCCCTTGGGGTTTTGCTGATAAATCTTGGGAAACGTTACCCAAGGTAGTACACGATGCCTGCAAAGTTCCTCTTCGTCCCGGCGGCCCTGATCGCGGCGTCCCCGGCTATGGCGACGGAGGATCTGACTTTCGAGGAGGCGCAACAGCGTCTCGTACCAGGCACCACGCTGACTCCGCTGTTCTTCAAGCTCAATGACCGCATGTCGGACCTGATCACCGACAGCGCGCAGGTCACGGTGTGGTTTCGCGATGTAAAAGTCTGGTTTGTGTCGGGCGGCGGGCTTCTATTTCTCGACCAGGTTCCCGGCCGCGACGATTGGATCACCTATGCCGTGGCCCTCGACGACAAGGGTGCCGTGAAGGGCATCGAGATCCTGGAATGCCTGCCGAAGTATGATCAGATCACGCTGCCGGCCTGGCGCGCGCAGT
>CANJPG010000074.1 GCA_947476065.1 Fidelibacterota bacterium | reverse complement strand
GGACATGGTTGTCGGGCTTTATGACACCGTCGCCGCTTTCGACCACGAGCGCCAGGAAGCCTGGATCATCGCCCACGACATGGGGCCGGGCCGCGCGCCGGCTGAGGTGCGTGCGCGCCATCTGGCCGCGAGTCTGGGGACCGAGCCTGCGGCACATGCTTTGCCCATAGCCGGCGCTTGGCACGCTGAGACAGCGCGCGCGGACTATGAAGCCAGCGTCGCCGCCGCCATCGAGGCCATTCGCCGGGGCGACATTTATCAGGCCAATATCACCCAGCGCTTTGTCGCTAAGATTCCCGCCACGGCATCGTCCTATGACCTCTATATGCGCCTACGTAGCGCTGCACCGGCACCCTTCGCGGCTTTTTTCAACGCTGGAGATGGCCTGTATATCTTGTCAGCGTCGCCGGAGCGGTTCCTGAAACTTGCCGAGGGGCATGTTGAAACGCGCCCCATCAAAGGCACACGCCCGCGGGGCGCCACAGCCGCCGCCGACCAGGCCTTGGCCGCGGAACTTCTGAACAGCGCGAAGGACCGCGCCGAAAACCTCATGATCGTCGATTTGCTGCGCAACGACTTGGCGCGGGTTTGCAAAGCGGGCTCGGTAGTGGTCCCGGCGTTATGCCAACTCGAAACCTTTCCCGCGGTTCATCATCTGGTGTCGGTCGTGACCGGCCTGCTGCGGCCCAATTCCAGCGCCGTTGATCTCCTGCGGGCCGCTTTTCCCGGCGGCTCGATCACCGGCGCGCCCAAGATCAAAGCCATGGAGATCATCCACGATCTCGAGCCCGCCGCGCGTGGACCTTATTGCGGCACCATCGCGTGGTTTGGCTTTGACGGCGCCATGGACTCTTCTATCGTTATCCGCACGCTCGTCAGACGCGGGACGGACCTCGTCGCCCAAGCCGGCGGCGGCATTGTCGCCGAGTCCGACCCGGCGCAGGAATACGACGAAAGCCTGACGAAGGTGAAACCGCTTTTGAGCGTCCTGGATTCATGAAGATCAGCATCAACGGCGTCCTGAGCGAAGCGGCCATCGCCCGGATCGATCCCTTGGACCGCGGCTTTACGCTGGGCGACGGCGTCTTCGAGACCATCGCCCTGCGCCGTAATGCCGTGAAACATCTGAAGGCCCACCTCGACCGGCTGCGAAACGGCGCTGAGGTGCTGGGCATTCCCCTCGCCGGCAGCGACCAAGATTTGGCGGGCCTCATCGGCGCCTGTATCACCGCCAACGCGCTCACTGATGCCGTGGTGCGCGTGACGCTGACGCGCGGGCCCGGCGCACGTGGCATCTTGCCGCCGGAAAAACCAACGCCGACATTTGTTGTCACCGTGGCGCCCCTGCCGCCGCCGGCAGAACCGGCGCGCGTGATCGTCGCCGCCTGTACGCGCCGCAACGAGCACTCGCCCCTCGCGCGCATCAAGCATCTCAACTATCTCGACAACATCCTCGCCCGCCGCGAAGCCGCCGCGGCTGGCGCCGACGACGCCATCCTGCTCAATACCGCAGGGCGTGTCGCCGAGAGCACCGTCGCTAATATCTTTGTGCTGGTCGACGGCTTCATGCTGACGCCGCCTGTGGCCGACGGCGCCCTGCCAGGAATCATGCGCGCCGAAGCCATCAAACTGGCCCGCGCCGAAGAAGGTGAAATTCCCTTGGAAAAACTCATGCGCGCGAGCGAGGTCTTCCTGACCAATGCGCTGGGCGTGCGCCCCGTGACGCATATCGACGGCCAGCCGGTGGGCGAGGGCGAGCCGGGCCTCATCACCCAGCTCCTCGCCACCCGTCTTTAGGGCTTTTTGCAGCCGTCGCTGATGGCTTTGTGCGCCGCTGTGAAGCCGGCCAACGAAAAAACATCGGTGGTGACGTTGTTGCGGCTCGAAGTGCCTTTCACCGTCACGGTGTTGCCCTGAATCAACAGCGCGACGATGGTTTTGTCGGTGGCCGCGTCACGGGCCCAGGCGCGCTCGCCGTTGGTGAACAGATTGAAGCGCTTGCCGTTCACATTCACGACGGCATCGGAGTCCGGCAAGTACTGATAGCCGGCGACGACGCTGATGGTATCGAAGGCCTGTTCCGACGGACGGTGTGTCACCATGAAGAGAGCCTCGCCGCGGGCTTTATAGTTGCCTTCGGAGCTGTCGGGTTTGACCGACATGAAACACACCGCCTGGCCGTTCTCTTTGTAGGTCTGGGCGATCCACTTGCCGAAGGTTCCTAAGACCTTGACCTCTTGTGCGTGCGCAGCGCCGCCAAACAGCAGGAGTGCCAACAACGACAGATGGAGTGTTTTCATCATATGCAGATTGTGAGCAGCTGACGGCTTTGATGCAAGCCCGCGTGATGTAAATTTGGGGATTAGTCCGTGAGGTCTTCGCCGTCGCGCTCGGCCAAGGCGACCTCGGCCAGAGGTGGTGCGGTGCGAAAGCGGCCAAAGGCTTCGCCGACCTCTTTGGGGCCACCCGGCATCACGGGGCGGGGTGCGAAGCGGCCCATGGTCAGCAGGCGGTCATACATCACCACCACGCCGGCGATGCCGACGTTGAGGCAGAACTTGGTGGGGATTTTCAAAATATGATCGCAGCGCGCCGTCAGCGCCGGCGACAACGAGCTGCGTTCGGGCCCCATGACATAGGCCGCGCAGCGGGGGTGGGTGAAGCTGGGCAGTTCGACCGCGTCGTCGTGCAACTCCACGCCCACCAGGGCGCAGCCTTTGGGCAGCATCAGATCGGCCATGGTCGGGAAGCTGTAGAACGGCAAATTGGCCAGCGTATCGGAGGTGTCGCTCTGATTGCCCTCTGATCGGCGGTACGTCGCGGCGATCGTGAACACGAAGCTCGCGTCGAAGGCATGGGCCGAGCGGAACAAGTTGCCCACATTGAAGGGTTTATTGATGCCCTCGACGCCGATGCCGAAATAGCCGCGCATGTCTTGTCTTTCGCATAAAAAAGGCGCCGACCTGCGCGGCGCCTTTTTATCAGTTTTTTGGCGATTACTGCTTCAAGGCGATCTTGAATTCCGGCTCGGTCTTGGCCTTGACCTCATCGACTGTGACACCGGGCGCCAGGTCCACCAGCGTCAGGCCGGGGCGCGCCACATCGAACACACACAGATCCGTGACGATCAGGTTGACCACGCCCTTGCCGGTGAGCGGTAGCGAGCATTTCTTGAGGATCTTCTTTTCGTCGCCCTTGGCGGTGTGATCCATGATGACCACCACGCGCTTGACGCCGGCCACGAGGTCCATAGCGCCGCCCATGCCCTTGACCATCTTGCCCGGGATCATCCAGTTGGCCAGATCGCCATTCTCGGCCACCTGCAAGGCGCCGAGATAGGACAAATTGATGTGCCCGCCGCGGATCATGCCGAACGACTGCGCGCTGTCGAAGAAGCTGGTGGTCGGCAGCGTGGTGATGGTCTGCTTGCCGGCGTTGATCAGGTCGGCGTCTTCGTCGCCCTCGAGCGGAAACGGACCCATGCCGAGCATGCCGTTTTCGCTTTGCAGCTGAATTGCCATGCCCTTGGGCACGTGATTGGCCACCAACGTCGGAATGCCGATACCCAAGTTGACGTAAAAGCCGTCTTCGAGTTCCTGGGCAGCCCTCGCGGCCATCTGGTCTCTATCCCAAGCCATGTGCGTATTCCTACTCGGCGGCAGCGCGCTTGCGCACGGTGCGTTGTTCAATGTGTTTGGTGACCTTGTCGAGCTTGACGATGCGCTTGACGAAGATGCCCGGCGTGATGATGTGGTCGGGGTTGAAGGACCCTTGCTCAACGATCTCCTCGACTTCGGCGACTGTCACGGTGGCGGCGCTGGCCATCATCGGATTGAAGTTGCGCGCCGTCATCCGGTAGATGAGGTTGCCTTCCGGATCGGCCTTCCAGGCGTGTACCAGGGCGAGGTCGGCGAATAGACCGCGCTCCATAACGTAGTGACGGCCGTCAAACTCACGGGTCTCCTTGCCTTCGGCGACCTGGGTGCCGTAGCCGGTGGCGGTGTAGAAAGCCGGAATGCCGGCGCCGCCGGCCCTGATGCGTTCGGCCAGCGTGCCTTGCGGGTTGAACTCGATCTCCAGCTCGCCGGCCAGGTACTGCTTGGCGAAGGTGGCGTTCTCGCCGACGTAGGAGCTGATCATTTTTCTGATCTGGCGGGTCTTGAGCAGAACGCCCAGGCCCACATCATCGATGCCCGCGTTGTTGGAAATGACCGTCAGGCCCTTGACGCCCGACTCCAGCACCGCGCCGATGAGTGCTTCGGGGATGCCGCAGAGGCCGAAGCCGCCCGACATAATGGTCATGTCATCGCGCAAGACCCCGGCCAGGGCCTCCTTGGCGGTCTTGTAGATCTTGCTTTTTGCCACGTCCCCGTCTCCTCGCTCGTAAGCTCGCCGTTCAATCAACGGCCTATGATAGGCTGCTTCTATAGCCCGCTTGAAGATGTTTTGTACGGCGTAATGCGCGCTATGGCGCGTATTATTATGGGGTGTTGCGGGCTTACACGGCCGTTAGACCACGCCGGCCTCTTGTGCGATTTTGTCAATGAATGATGCTAGCTTTACATCCAGCTCCGAAACGCCGGCGGCATCGTGGGTCGTCAGGACGATATCGACGCGGTTATAGACATTGAACCACTCCGGATGGTGGTCCATTTTCTCGGCCATGAGCGCGATACGGCTCATGAAACCGAACGCAGCGTTAAAGTCCTTGAACTTGAGCGACCGCTGGATGGCATCTCGGTCCTGGACATCCTGCCACTTGGGCAGCGCCGTCAGGGCCACATGCCGCGCTGTTGCATCGAGTTTATCGACCATATGCTTTCTCCTGTCCGGCTAAGGATACACCTTTGACCCAGCGAAGCGAAATTGCACCTCCCAGTTTGGCCGACATCGACGACATGGCTCGCGCCGCCCTGGCATCTTTGCCTGAGCCTCTCAAGCGCATGACTACCGGCGTGGTGCTACAAGTCAGTGATTTCCCCGACGACGACGTTTGCGAAGAAATGGAGCTGGAGTCGCCCTTCGATATCCTCGGTCTGTATCAGGGCGTCTCACTGATGGAAAAGCAGATCGAGGCCTCGGGCGGCCTGCCGGACATGGTGTTTCTCTACCGCCGGCCGATCCTCGACTACTGGTGCGAGACCGGCGAGGACTTGGGTCACGTGGTGCGCCACGTACTGATCCACGAAATCGGTCACCATTTCGGATTCTCCGACGACGACATGGAAGCGCTCGAGGCCCAAGCCGACGCCGAGGAGCGCGGCGCTTAGATCAGCTTCTGCACCCGCTTGCGTAAAACCGGTAGCAGGTCGGCGGCGAACCACGGATTCTTTTTCAGCCAACCGGTATTGCGCCAGCTAGGATGGGGCAGCGGCATGAACTTCGGGCCGTAGGCACTCCAGGATTCCACAGTTTCCGACAACGTGGCTTTACGGTTCTTCAGGTAGTGGTTCACGGCGTAAGAGCCCACCAACAGCGTCAACTCGACATTGGCGAACAGCGGTAACAGCCGCGGATGCCAGATCGGCGCGCATTCCTTACGCGGCGGCAGATCGCCCCCTTTGGCGTTGGCACCGGGATAACAGGCCCCCATCGGCATGATAGCGATGCGGCTTTCGTCGTAGAATGTGTCGCGGTCGATGCCGAGCCACTCGCGCAGGCGGTCACCGGACCTGTCGTTGAAGGAAATGCCGGTGTTATGCACCTTGGTGCCCGGTGCCTGGCTGATGATAAGCAGCTTTGCTTTGGGCGTGCCGCGAACCACCGGCCGCGGCCCCAGCGGCAAATATTCGGCACAGAGCGTGCAGTCGCGCAGCTCGGCCAAGACGCGGTCGAACTTAGTCATTGATATGCCGCCAGCAGCGTATCGACATAGGCCGGCACTGTCTGCGTCGCCGGGCCATAATGCGCTTCGGCGAACAGTGTGGCCCCTTGTGACGGTTCCAGGTTCAGCTCGGCGGTGTGGGCGTCGGTCATCTTGCGCACCGCCGCCACAAAACCCGCGGCCGGGTAAACATTGCCCGATGTGCCGATGGAGATGAACAAGTCGCAAGACCGCAGCGCCTCATAGATGCGCTCCATCTGCATGGGCATCTCGCCGAACCAGACGACGTTGGGACGCAGGCCACCGGCGCGGCTGCAACCTGAGCAAATATCCTCGACCGACATATCGCCGGGCCAATCGAGCGCGTGGCCGCAATCATTGCAACGCGCTTGGGTATAGATACCGTGCATGTGAATGAGGTTCTTGCTGCCGGCGCGGTCGTGCAGAGAATCGACGTTTTGCGTCACCAGCAGCACGTCGCCGGGCCACTCCTTCTCCAAGCGCACCAAGGCGTGATGGGCGGCGTTGGGCTGCACGTCCATGGAGCGATGGCGGGCGCGGCGCATGTTGTAAAACGCATGGCAGCGGGCGGGATCGCGGGCGAAGGCTTCGGGCGTGGCGACATCTTCCAGGCGCACCTTCGACCAGATGCCGCCGGGATCGCGGAAGGTCTCAAGGCCAGATTCCTTCGAGATGCCGGCGCCAGTGAGAATCACTATGCGTCCGCCGGCAGGCGGAATCGCGGCGAGGCTGACGGTGGGGCTTTGCGGCATGGATGAAGGATCATACAAAAGAAGCGCGCCTGCTATCTGAGGCGCGGGGGTTGGCTGCGCAATGATCAAAGTGCTTTTCGTCTGTACCGGGAATATCTGCCGCTCGCCTACGGCCGAGGGCGTTTTTCGCCATATCGTCATGGCTGCGGGTTTGGCCGACCGTATTGAAACGGATTCTGCCGCGACCCACGGCTATCACATCGGCGATCCGCCCGATCCGCGCACCATCGCCGCGGCCAAGGCGCGCGGCTTCGACCTCAGCCCCTTACGCGCCCGCAAAGTCACCACCGCCGATTTCCGCCGGTTCGATTTGATCCTGGCCATGGACCAGGGCCACTTGGCTCGCCTCCAGGCCCTCCGCCCGGCCGACGCCCGGGCCGAATTGCGCCTCTTCCTCGACTATCACCCCGGTGCCAGCCTCAAAGACGTTCCCGACCCCTATTACGGCGACACCTCCGGCTTCGAACACGTCCTGGACCTGGCCGAAGAAACCGCCCGCCATCTGTTGCAAAAAATTGTACCTGGTACTAAATAATAGATACCCGGTACACTTATTATATAGATAATTCAATTATCTAAAATGTACCAGGTACATTTAAATCGTAATCGACTTGGGGAATATAAACCGCACCGCCCTTGCCCAAGCGGCTTTCGAAGAGGGTGAACCGGTCAACCGCGAAGGGGCCGGCGCTGAACAGGTTGTTGGCCTCGATATAGGTCTGCAAGCGGGCGGGCTGGGGCTTGTTGAGCCGCGCCAGGGTGACGTGGGGCGTGAACTTGCGGCCCTCGGGCTCAAGGCCGGCCCGCACGCAGGCCGACTCGACCTTGGCCTGGAGATGCGCAAGCCCCGGCGACGGAGTTACGCGCACCCATAGCGCTTGGGCCTTGGCGCCCTCGCCGAAGGTGCCGAGACCGGCCAGCTCCACAGGCAAGGCCTCGGCTTCAATTCCCGCCAACAAATAGTCGACCTCCTCGGCCTGGCTTTCCTGAACCTCGCCGATGAATCGCAGCGTTATGTGCAGGTTGGCGGGCTCCACCCAGTTGGCGCCCGGCAAGCCGCTCGACAGCATCGCAAGCCGCGCGATAACGCCGTCGGGCAGAGAGAGACCAACAAAAAGGCGCAGCATGATCTCGCCTCACTTGCCGGCGCGGCGGGCTTCCACCTGGGCGATGAGTTTTTCGACCGCAGGCAGAATGGCCTTCACAATCACCTTCACGCCGGCGGGATTGGGGTGGATGTGATCGCCCTGCATCAGTTCGGAGACAGTAATCACGCCCTCAAGGAAGAACGGATAGAACAAGGCGCCCGTGTCCTTCGCCACCGTGGCGAACACCGCATTGAACCTGCTCTCGTAATCGCGGCCCAAGTTCGGCGGCGCCAGCATGCCGGCGATCAGCACCGGCGTGCCGTCTTTCTGCACCCGGCGGACAATCGCATTCATGTTTTCGGCGGTGATTTTCGGATCGACTGCGCGCAGAGCATCGTTGCCGCCCAACTCGACGATCACCGCGTCGGGCTTTTCCGCCAGCGACCACTCAAGCCGCGAACGCCCGCCGCTGGTGGTGTCTCCGGAGATCGCACCCTGCAGCAGCACGACGTTATGGCCTTTCGCCTTCAAGGCCTTTTCCAGCTGTGCGGGAAACGCGTCGGCAAGATCGGCGAGGCCGTAGCCCGCCGAGAGGCTATCGCCGAAGGCAAGAATGCGAATGGGGTTTTCCGCTGCTTGCGCGGATGACGCAACAAACGCAACTGTGATCACACAAAAGGCCCTGAGCGCCTTTTGTAACATGGCTTTGAATGCTACCAATCCCTGCCCATATTCACAAAGCGACGGCATGAAACAGTCTCCGATTACGCCAGTCTCGCCCAACACCGCCACACCGATTGCGCCGGCGATCCTTCTCGACAAGGTGCATCTCACTCTGGAGGGCCCTGCGGGCCCGGTCAATATTCTGCAGGGTGTAGACCTTACCGTTGCGCCCGGCACAGCCTTGGGTGTCGTCGGACCGTCGGGGTCCGGCAAGACAACTATGCTGATGATTGTGGCCGGATTGGAGCGCATCTCCCAAGGCCGCGTCGCCGTCGCGGGCACCGACTATGCCGGCATGGATGAAGACGCGCTCGCGCTCTTCCGCCGCGATACCGTCGGCATCGTCTTTCAGTCGTTTCATCTGATCCCGACGATGACCGCCCTCGAGAACGTCGCCGTGCCGCTGGAGTTCGCCGGCCGCCGTGATGCTTTCGACCGCGCCGAAGCGCAATTGAAAGCTGTCGGGCTCGGGCACCGCATTGAACATTATCCCGGCCAGCTTTCGGGCGGCGAGCAGCAACGCGTCGCCCTGGCGCGCGCCTTCGCCATCGAGCCGAAAATCTTGCTGGCTGATGAACCCACCGGCAACTTGGACGGCGCCACCGGTCAGCAGATCATCGAACTCCTGTTCCAATTGCATGCCCAGCACAAGACAACACTGGTGCTGATCACCCACGACCTGAAACTCGCCGCCCGATGCGAGCGTGTCGTGCGCATCGCCGACGGCCTGATTATCGGCGAAGGACTCACAACGTGAACTCGCTTCCCCTGCGCTTTGCCATGCGCGAGCTGCGCAGTGGCATGCGCGGCTTTCGCATTTTTCTCGCCTGCATCGCGATAGGTGTCACGGCGATCGCTGGCGCCGCATCGATGAACGAATCCGTCGAAGCCGGCATTGCCGCCGACGCTCAGCCACTGCTGGGCGGCGACCTGCAGGCGCGCATCAGCGCCCGGCCCCTGGGCGAGACCGAGATCGCCGGCTTGCGCTCGGCCGGCACCGTCAGCCGCAACGTTGAGCTGCGCTCCATGGCGCGCACCGAAAGCGACGGCGAGGTCAAAACCCGCACGCTGATCGAACTCAAGGGCGTCGATGCCAACTATCCGCTGTACGGCGCCCTGACGCTTGATCCGATGCTGCCGCTGAAGGATGCACTGGCCGAGAAAGACGGTGTCTGGGGCGCGGTGATGGATCCTTCTCTCTTCAACCGCCTGCACATCAAGATCGGCGACACGTTCAAGGTCGGCGAGGCGACGCTGCAGGTGCGCGCCGCCATCACTTATGAACCCGATCAGTCCATCACCTTCACTACCGCCGGCCCGCGGGTGATGATATCCGACGGCGCGCTGGCGGCCACGCAGTTGGTACGCGACGGCAGCATGATCGATTACACCTACAACATTAAGCTGGACGGCAAGGAGACCGCCGAACAGCTGCGCACGCGGCTGACGGAAGCCTTTCCCGACGCCGGCTGGCGCTTGCGCGGACTTAACCAGGCGGCGCGCGGCCTCGATGCCTTTCTCGATAACGTCACGCTGTTCCTCACGCTCGTCGGCCTGACCGCCTTGCTGACCGGCGGCATCGGTGTCGCCAATGCCGTGCGCGCCCATCTCAACGGCCGGCTGACCACCATCGCCACGCTGAAATGCCTGGGCGCCGAGGCCGATACGATCTTCAATATGTACTTGATTCAGCTGGCGGCGCTGGCCGGAGTGGGCATCGTCATCGGCCTCGTCGCCGGCGCGATCATTCCGATGATCGCTGCTGTGGCTTTGGGCGACTTGCTACCGGTGAAGGCCAAACTCGGCATCTATCCATGGGCCTTGACCCAAGCCGCGATCTTCGGCGCGCTCACCGCCGCGCTGTTCACGCTGTGGCCGCTCGCGCGCGCACGCGACATTCCGCCCGTGGCGCTGTTTCGCAATTTGCTGGCGGCACCCAAGCAATTGCCGCGCGGCAAATACATGGCGGCGATTGTCGTCGTCGCTGTTGCGCTAGGCGCCTTTACCATCCTCACCGCCGAGCGCCGCGACTTCGCGGTGTACTTTGTTCTGGGCGCGGGCGTGTCTCTGTTGCTGTTCCGCCTCGCCGCCGGCCTAGTGATGAAGCTCGCCGCGCGGCTCAGCGCCGGGCGCAATAGCGCCACTGCCGGGCGGCCCTCGCTGCGCCTCGCGCTCGCCAACCTTTATCGCCCCGGCTCGCCGACAACCTCCGTCGTCCTGTCGCTGGGGCTTGGTCTGTCGGTGTTGGTGGCCATCGCGCTGCTGCAGGCCAATCTTGATCGCCAGATCAAAGATGGCCTGCCCGCCGACGCGCCGAGCATGTTCTTCATCGACATCCAGCCCGACCAGCGCGAGGCCTTCACCCATTTGGTCGAAGGCATGCCGGGGGTCAACAAGGTGCTGACGGCCAGCATGATCCGCGGCCGCATTACGAAGATAAAAGGCATCGACGCCAGCGAAGCTCCGATCGCGGCCAATAGCCGCTGGGCCCTGCGCGGCGAGCGCGGCATTTCGACCTCGGCGACGCTGCCCGACGGTGCGCGTCTGGCGCAAGGCAAATGGTGGCCCGCCGATTACAGCGGCGAGAATCTCGTCTCTATCGATGCGCAGGTTGGCAAAGATCTTTACCTCAAGCTCGGCGACGAGATCACCGTCAATATCCTGGGCCGCGAGATCAGCGCTAAGGTCGTAAGCTTCCGCGACATCCGCTGGCAATCGGGCGCGATGAATTTCACGCTGGTCTTCTCGCCCAATGCCCTGGCCGGCGCGCCGGGGATCTCACTAGCCACGGTCAATTCCGCGCCGGGCAGCGAAGAGGCCATCGAGACCGCCGTGCTCGGCGCCATGCCCAACGTCACCATCGTGCAGGTGCGCCAGGCCCTCGACATGCTGAAAGACGTTCTGGACACGCTGGGCCTGGCGGTACGCGTCACCGCCGGCATCGCCTTGGTGGCCGGCGCCCTGGTGCTGGCCGGGGCCATCGCCGCCGGACATAGCCGGCGCATCTATGAATCCGTCGTGTTGAAGGTCCTGGGCGCCACGCGGGCCGACGTGCTGCGTGCTTTCATCTTCGAATATCTGTTGCTGGGCCTGGCCACCGGCATCATCGCCGCCGGCGTCGGCGCGGCCGCCGCCTGGGGTGTGGTGACCAATGTCATGCGCATCACCTGGTCGCTCGATGTCGGGCTGATCGCCACAGTCATAGGCAGCTGCATCGCCGTGACCCTGTTGTCGGGCTTTCTGGGCACCTGGCGAGCCATGGGCGCCAAGGCCGCCCCCCTGCTACGTAACGAATAGTGTAACCGTTTGGTTACACAGGCGTTTTCCAGGGTCACATCAGATTAAGTTTCAGCCACCTGGGTCCGATTTCGGTTGCGAAGCCGGCCCGCTACCCCAATATAGCGGTGTGCCTGCGGACTCCTGTTGGCAGGCGATTCAACTTGTGAGGAAACCATGGCTTTTGAAACTGACCGCAGACCCTTGAGTGGCGCTTTTGACGCCACCGCCGGCCGCGCCGAAGCCGCGCCGATGGATGTGGGCCTGCGCCAATATATGCTGCGGGTTTACAACTATATGGCGTCTGGTCTCTTCCTGTCGGGCTTCGTCGCCCTGTTGGTGGCCAACACCAGCCTGCAGAGCGTCTTCTTCCGGATGAGCGAAACCGGCCGCCCCACCTACACCGGTCTCGGCCTCATCGCCGTGCTCGCGCCCATCGGCCTGATCCTCGCCATGAGCTTCGGCGCCAACCGCATGAAGACCTCAACACTGCAGGCCTGCTACTGGGCCTTCGTCACGTTGATGGGCGTCGGCCTGTCGGTGGTGCTGATGCTCTACACCGGCGCCAGCGTCGCGCGTACGTTCTTCATCACCGCGGCCTCCTTCGGCGGCCTCAGCCTCTACGGCTACACCACCAAGCGCGACCTATCGGGCTTTGGCACCTTCTTCATGATGGGGCTGATCGGCCTGATGATCGCCAGCATCGTGCAGATCTTCGTCCAGAGCACCATGATGCACTTCGTCATCTCGGTGGTCGGCGTATTGCTGTTCGCCGGCCTGACCGCCTACGACACGCAGTCGATCAAGAGCCGCTACCTGATGGACCGCAGCGCCGGCGAATCTTCGGCGATCATGGGTGCGGTGTCGCTCTATCTCGACTTCGTCAACCTGTTCCAGTTCCTGATGCAGTTTTTGGGACAACGCCGCTAAATTATCGCGCAAGACGGGCGCAGCTCAGAAACCCGGACCGCAAGGTCCGGGTTTTTCTTCGGCGGCCATGCATTTGGAAGATGGTGCCGACGCGCGGAATTGAACCGCGGACCTACTGATTACGAACCTGGCAGTCCTTGGGAAAACGGTTACGTCGAATCGTTCAATGGCAAGCTCCGCGACGAACTGCTCAACGGCGAGATCTTTTACACGCTGGCCGAAGCGAAGATCGTGATCGAGCAATGGCGACGGCACTACAACACGGTGAGACCGCACTCGTCGCTCGGCTACAAGCCCCCGGCTCCAGAGGTGTTGAGCTGGCCGGCCAGCTCAAAACTGGTCTCCAAACCGAAACTCAATTAAAATTCCACTCGGACCACCCAATTGGGGACGGTC
>CANJPG010000073.1 GCA_947476065.1 Fidelibacterota bacterium | reverse complement strand
GGCGGCATCTTCGCCGACACCGACCGCGTTTATGTCTATGCCAGCGGCATCGTGAAAAAAGATACCAACCCGCCCTGGGGCGGCCTCTTACGGTATTTCAACCTGGATGCCGGTGGTTTCATGCCCACGGACATCAAACGCGAATACGTGCTGACCGTCTTTGACAAGTCGGGCAAGTTCATCGAGACATGGAAGCAGGCCGACAAGTACCACGACACGGCGAAGTCCGTACCGCACCGCGTTCGCATCAGTCCTTACGATCCCGAAAAGCATGTCTGGATCATCGACGAGGGCCAGCCGCCTTACGATCAGATCATCAAGTACACCCACGACGGCAAGGAAGTCATGCGCGTGGCCGGCAAAGCCTCCACCGCCGACATCGCCTTCCTGCCCGACGGCACGTTCTATGCGCTTCAGCGCACCACCACCGACGAGCCCATCATCAAATACTCCGCCGACGGCAAGGAACTCGACCGCATCGGCCCCAAAGGCAGCACCAAGGACGCCCACTGCATCGCCTTCGACAAAGGCGGCAATATTTACATCGGCGAGATGGGGCAGGGGCGTGTGCAGAAGTTCGACCCGGAAGGCAAGCCGCTCGAGATCTGGCCCAACATCCGCATCACCAACTACTGCGGCATGGACAAGGACTATAACCTCTGGGTCTTCGACAGCGATTCAATGCAGTTCCTCAAATACGACCAGCACGGCAAGCTGCTCGCCCATTGGGGAACCTTCGGCTATTACCCGGGCCGTTTCATGAACGTCAACCAATTCGATGTCGACACCGACGGCAATCTCTACGTCGCCGAGCCCACCAACTGGCGCCCCCAGATGTTCAGGCCGAAGAAGAACGCCAAGAAGGAAGAGTTGATCGGACCGCTTCGCCGCTAATCCGCTTTAAGTCTGGGAGGACTACATGATTCGGAATTTCGTGTTCGGCTCCGCCGCTATGCTCATCGGCATCGCGCCGTGCCTCGCGCAAGAGGCCTCCAGCGCCATCTACAAATCCGACGCGAAGTTCGCCGATGTTTTCGGCCGTCCGGTTCAGATTGAAAGCAACGGACGCACGCTCGCCAATCCGACCTTTGCGGAGATCGAGCAGGCCAGCCGCGGGGGTGCCTCCAATGCCATGGCCAAGGACGCGGTCAATGCACTGCGCGCCTCGGTAATGCCGGGTCCTTCGGCCTGCAAGGACATGATGTCCCTCAAGCTGCCGTGGGTGCGCATGCTGTCGGCTGAAGATGTTCCGGCTAAGGACGGCACGCGGGCCTACTGCAAAGTGCTGGGCGTGATCGACAAGGAGATTAACTTTGAAGTTGATATGCCGCTGCCCACCGAGTGGAACGGCAAGTATCTCATGGGCGGCAACGGGGGCTTCCTCGGCAACCTGATCAACCTCACCGGTAAGTCGACGCTCGAGCGAGCCTATGCCATTGCTATTACCGACACCGGCCACATGACGCCCAAGGACGCTGGCGCGTCATGGGCCTACCGCAATCCCGAGCGCGTCGCCAACTACGGCCATCGCGGTACACATCTCGCGGCCCTGAATTCCAAGTTGATCATTCAGGCCTATTATAAAAAGCCCATCCAGCGTTCGTACTTCTTCGGCCAGTCCGGCAGCGGACGTCCGGCGATGATGGAGGCCCAGCGCTACCCCGACGACTTCGAAGGCATCGTCGCCGCGTGTCCGGCCTTCAGCTGGACCACTGGCATCGGCGTCAGCTTCGCCTGGACCCAGCAGCTGATGTATAAATCGGCGCAGGATCAGTACGACTTCAAGCCGGTCATGCCCGGATCGAAGGTCGCCGCCCTCGACGCCGCGATCTACGCCAAATGCGATGCCGTGGATGGCCTCAAGGACGACGTCATCACCAACCCGCTGGCCTGCAAGTTCGATCCGACCGTCGATCTGAAAATCTGCAAGGCCGGAGAAGATAAGCCCGACTGCTTCACCAAGGAGCAGGCCGAGGTCATCAAAAAGATCCACGACGGTCCGTCGAACTCCGCCGGCAAGGTTTGGTCCAACTGGGCCTACGGCGGCGAGAATATTCCCGGCCAATGGACAGCTCCGCCGGGGGCGTCGGGCTATATCATCGGCTCGCCCAAGGTCGAGGTCGCGGCGTCGGCAGGTGGCATGGACATCGTGCGGGGTGCCTTCTCGCCCTACCGCAGCCGGCACTATCTGCTTGGCAATGAAACGTTGCGCTGGCTGGTGAACGACAATCCCGACTACGACCTGCATAGCTTCAATTTCGAAACTGACATGCCTACCGTCCTGGCGGCGGCCGCGCAGATCGACGCCGTTGACCCCGATATGAGTGCCTTCAAAAAGCGCGGTGGCAAAATCATCATGGGCATCGGCTGGAGCGATTGGTGCTGCAACGCCGTCTCGCTGAAAGACTATTACGATGCCGCCGTCCAGAAGACCGGCGGTCTCGCTCAGACCCAGGACTTCGCGCGTCTCTTCCTGCTGCCGGGCGTCGGTCACTGCTTCTCGATGGATCCCGCCCGCAAGACCACTAACTTCATCGACTACCTCACGGCCCTCGAGCAATGGGTCGAGCAGGGCACGGCGCCGGCCAGTATCGTTGCCGCGCACGTTGCGATGGGAAAGAGCGATGGTGCACCCGATGGCGTGCGTATGCCCAAGAAGGAGAACGTGGACCGGACGCGGCCGATTTGTGCCTATCCGGCGGCGGCGGCTTACAAAGGCTCCGGCAGCATCGACGATGCGGCCAATTTCACTTGCCGCACACCTTAACCACAAAGCTGTGGGGGCAAGGCAATTTGTCACCCGGCCATTTGCTGCACCTGCGCGCGATAAATTTGACACAGGCCTAAGGTTAAGACGTTGACCGGACTAAGAGCGTCTTGACTAAGTCCTGACACCTCCCTAACACTTTTTTTGGGAGCGTGTGTCCGCGCGTGGGCACGTGGGTACAACGTGGGCCGCTTAGGCGCCTAGCGGAGTCAACTAAGCGTTTGCAGCTACTTGGCCGCCTTGTTGGGCGGTCATAACGTCGCGCTGTGTCCAACAATTACATTGTTAGTTCTGTTCCTTTCAGGGGGGGATTTTATGAAAAAGTCGCATCTGCTTGCCGCATCGTCTTTGGCGGTTCTGTGTTCGGTGCTGCCGGCGGTTTCCGTCATGGCGGCGCAAACCGCTGCGGAGAACGGCTTAGAAGAGGTGACGGTTAGCGCCTCGCGCATCAACATCAGCGGCTATGAGCAGCCGACCCCCGTGACGGTCGTCGACGCCGAAGCCATGCAGCGCGATGCCCAAACAAACTTGGGCGGTATCTTCCGCAGCTTGCCGTCCTTCGGTGTGGCGTCTTCGCCAGACACCAACCAAGGCGCCCAGGCCGTCAGCAACGGCGGCGGCGGCGCCGAACAGGTTGCCTTGCGCAACTTAGGATCCAACCGCACCCTGGTGCTGGTGAACCGCGTGCGCGTCGTAGGGTCCGAACTGAGCGGTTCGGCCGTCGACTTGAGCATGATCCCCTCGATGCTGATCCAGCGCGTGGACGTTGTCACCGGCGGTGCTTCGGCCGCCTGGGGTTCCGACGCCGTCGCCGGCGTCGTCAACTTCGTGATGAACGACAAGTTCCAAGGCTTGCAGGCCAGCATCGACGGCGCCAACAACCAGTGGCTCAACAAAGTCACCGGCAAGGCCCAGATCGCCTACGGGACCGACCTCTTTGGCGGCAAAGGTCATACAGTCCTCGGCCTGTCGTACCTCAACAGCCCGCTGACGCCACTCACTTCGGAAGCGAAGTGGCGCACACCCAACGACTACATCGCGCTGATCACCAACCCGCTGTACGGCACGGGCGCAGGCCAAAGCACGACGGTGACCCAGTTCCTCACCGCGCATAACGTCAAGTACTCCACCAAGGCCTCGGGCGGCGTCATCACGGCGCAGACCGGCACCATCACCGGCGGCCCCTTGCGCGGCATCCAGTTCGTCGGCCCCAACGGCACGCCGACGCCCTTCAACTTCGGCAATGTCTCTGGACTGTTCTGCACGGCCTGCGACGGCCAAGACCCGATCTACGCCGGCCAGAACGACCCGCTCTCGGTGCCCATCGAGAACACGGCGCTCTACAGCCGCAGTACCTATGAGGTCAGCGACAGCCTGCGTGCCCAGCTTGAATTGAACGGCACGCGCACGTCGCTGCACAACTCGTCGATCACCACCCAGCGCGACATCATCATCAAGGCCGACAACGCCTTCCTCGATCCGTCCATTGCGGCGCGCATGGCTCCGGGCAGCACCTTCACGCTCGGCACCACCAACCAGAACAACCTGCCGCGCTTCGACAATCCGAATACCCTTGCCCGCAATCAGATCGGCAACTTCCAGGCGCGCAGCACGCGCAACATGTTGCGCGCTGTTGCTGGCCTCGAGGGCGACATCACCACCGGCTGGACCTGGAATGCCAACGCCCAGTACTCGACTGCGTGGCGTCACGCGATCCAATACAACGGCGTGCATCTGCCGCGTTACAACGCCGCCATCGACGCCGTCCGCGTGACCGCCGCCAACGTCGGCACCTCGGGTCTGCCGATCGGCAGCATCGTCTGCCGCTCGACCCTGACCACCCCGACCAACGGCTGTAAGCCGCTGAACGTCTTCGGCGACGGCGTGGCCTCGCAGGATGCCATCGACTACGTCAACCCGGCTCCAGGTCAGGCTCTGGCGCAGTATTCTGATCTGCGTCTGAAGTTGTTCACGGCCTCGGCCTCGGTGTCTGGCGAACTCTTCTCGTTGCCCGCGGGCGTGGTTGCCGCGGCCGCTGGTTTTGACTTCCGTCAGGACAAGACCATCCAGACCGCGAACCCGGAAGCCTACTTGGTGCAGTACGCTGCCGGTAACTTCCAGTACTTCACCGCCAAGGCGACGACCAAGGAAGGCTTCGGCGAAATCAACGCGCCGCTGATCAAAGACGGCTTCGTGCGGTCCTTGGACATCAACGCTGCTATCCGTGTCACCAACTACACCAACAGCGGTACGGTCGTGACATGGAAGGGCGGCGCCACCAGCCAGCTCAACGACGACATCCGTCTGCGCGGCACCGTGTCGCGCGACATTCGCGCCCCCAGCTTGTTCGAATTGTTCAATCCGGGTTCCTACGGCGCGTCGTCAGCCGCCATCCCGAATCAGCCTTTCGCGGCCGACCTGCAATCGGGCGGTAATCCAAACCTGAAGCCGGAAAAGGCCAAGGAGTGGTCGGTTGGTGCGGTGCTCACGCCGCAGTTCCTGCCGGGCCTCAGCCTGTCGGCGGACTGGTACTCGATCACCATCAATGGCGTGTTGTTCTCGCCGAGCAGCCAGCAGGTTTACGCCCAGTGCGTGGCCGGCGTGCAGGCCTTCTGCGCATTGCTTACGCGCAACGCTCTCAACCAGGTCACCCTCGTCAAGACAGTGCCCGTGAACGCCTCGAAGCAGACCACAAGCGGCCTCGATCTGCAGGCCGACTACAAGTTCGATGCCATGAACGGACAGATGGTCCTGAGCCTCCTCGGCAGCTATCTGAACGATCAGACACTGACCTCGCCGGTGGGCACCTATCAGACGGCCGGCTCGCTCAACCTCGATACCGGCGGCGGCGGCGCGCCCAAGCTGCGCGGCACCTTGAAGCTGACCTACACACAAGGTGTGTTCAGCGGCACGGTCCAGTCGCGCTATGTCGGCTCGTCACACGTCAACAACCAGTGGTTTGAAGGCACCGGCCCCGGCAGCATCGATAACAACCACGTGCCGTACACGGCCTATCTCGACCTGCGCGCCAGCTATAACTTCGGCCCCGACGACCAATGGCAGGTTTACGCCGCCATCGACAACGTGCTCGACATCAGTCCGGCCCTGGTTCCGTCCACGTCGCTGCAGCAGTTCGCGGGTTTCTATCCGCCGACGGTCTCCAGCTTCTACGACATGCTGGGCCGTTCCTTCCGTTACGGCCTGCGTATGAGATTCTAGACCTTCTCACTACGGGCCAACGATCATACGGCGTGGTCGGCGAAAGCCTTCCGCGCCGTAGCTTTTTAGGCCTGAGGGGGCGGCGCCGCGATTCGTCTAAATTTGCGGATTTGTCACGTCGCGGCATACAACTGCTAGCTATGGGATACGCTTTTGAGGCGCGTAGGGCATCCGCTGGTGTCACGTCGTAGCGACGGCCGCGCGACCGGCGCCGCGGCTCGGTCAGATAAAAGGACGCGTGTTCAGCGCCTTAGGTGGCCCTGGGCATATCCAAAGCTGGACACCACAACGCAATATCCCTGGCGGAAGCGTTACCGGAAAGTCCGAACAAAGGTCTGGCTTGATGGACAAAAACTCTGTCAAACCTTATATTTACAGGCGTGTTATGGGTACCCGTACTGGGCCCATCGCAAGGGAGATTGCCGGTGATGATCAATCGGGAAAGTGCTGATAATACCGCGCGTTACATCCGACTCTGGCGCCGGAGCGCGACGAGCGCGCTGGTGGCCCTGGCCGGCGTGGCCGCGTCGGTAAATCCGGCATCGGCCGCTACCCGCAGTTACGTCGTCTCCTGGTTCACCCAGGGCATGTACTCCACCGAGAATGATTGCCCGGGCGGCATCAATCCGCCGATTGAAAAGCAGTGGGTAAAAGATCTAATGGATCTCGGTATGACCCGCGACGAAGCGCAGGCGATCGTCGTGCGTGTCGGCAACGGCGACCGCAGTGCCCACGACATCATCGTCAACCGCGGCCGTATCAACGGCCAGCCGGTCAATGCCTATAACAATCCGCAGGCCGTCAAAGACCCGATGATGGTGGCTGTGGATTCCAAGTACGGCGTCGGCTTCAACCTCGACGGCAAGGGCGCTGCGTCGCCCAACGGCTTCGAAGACCCCGAGACCGGCGAGAAGGGCGTCAACAATCAGATGGCCCGCGCGCTCGGCTGCATCTTCAACCTGCGCGCCAAGCCGCCGCTGCGCTCCAGCGACACGGAACAATGGTGGCACCTGATTCAGGATTATCAGCCGGCCTGGCTGATCTCCATCGATGCCGATGACTTCAAGAATTCCAGCACTGCAAAGATCACCTTCGACCGCGCGCTCGAGCATCCCTCGTGGGACGCCAACTCCGAGACGCGCCGCAACATGACCTACCGCATCGATCCGGATCCTCGCTCGCACACCGAGATCAAAGGCAGCATCAAGGACGGTGTATTCCATGCCGCGACTGAACAAACGCTGTTCATGGTCGGCGATCTCCTTGTCATGCCGGCACTGGAGCTGCACAAGACCCACGTGCGTATCAAGATCCAGGAAGACGGCTCGCTCGACGGCTATCTCGGCGGGTATCAGCCCTGGGTGCAGGTCTATTTCCCCATCGCTGCCGGCGGCAATGCCTTCGAGATGAACGTCGCCCACGATATTCCGGGCATCTACTACCTCTTGAAGAAAAACGCCGACGCCGAGCCCGACCCCAAGACCGGCGAGAACACGGCGATTTCCGCAACGTGGCGGATCGAGGCTGTGCCGTCGTTCAACGTGCCGATTGAAACGGCCAAGAGCGGCACCAAAAACGGCGGCGGCCAGCAAGCCTCCATCAGTTCACGTTAAGGATTTTGTCGGTATGCGCTTTCCTCTTGCTCTGATCGGCGCCGCCGCGGCCTTTACCGCGGCCACCTCCGTTGTTGCCGCCGACACGCAAACCGTCGGCATGCGCCGTATCAGCCCTGATCAATACCGCCAGATCATCACCGATGTGTTCGGAGCCGATGTAAAAATCGGCGGCCGCTTCGAGCCCGACCGCCGCGAGAGCGGCTTGTTGGCTTTGGGCTCGGCCAAGGTCAGCGTTACGCAAACCGGCCTCGAGCAATACGACGCCATGGCGCGCAGCGTTGCCGCTGATGTGCTCAAGACCAAGGGCCTCGTGCCGTGCGAGCCCGCCGCTGAAAATGCCCCCGACGACGTCTGCGCCGCCAAGTTCTTTTCCTCCGTCGGCCGGCTGCTCTACCGCCGCCCGATCACCGACGGCGAGTTGAAAGCACAGGTTGGTGCGGCCAACGCCGGTGCCGTCAAACTCAAGAATTTCTACAGCGGCATGGAGCTGAGCCTGGCCGCCATGCTGGCCTCGCCGCAGTTCCTCTATCGCCGTGAAGTCGCCGCGGCGGATCAAGCGCACCCCGGCGATTACCGTCTGGATGCCTTCTCAAAGGCTTCGAAGTTGAGCTTCCTTCTGTGGAACTCGGCCCCTGATATGCAGCTTCTGGCCTCTGCCGAAAGCGGCGAACTCAACACGCCGAAGGGCTTTACCAAACAGCTCGACCGCATGCTGGCCTCGCCGCGTCTGGAAGAGGGGGTGCGTGCCTTCTTCAGCGACATGTTTGCCTTCGACGACTTCAGCATGTTGGCCAAGGATGCCAAGATCTATCCGCAGTTCAGCCTGGAAGTGAACAAGGACGCCGCCGAGGAGACCTTGCGCACGGTGGTTGATCTCCTGGTCGCGCGCCGCGGCGACTACCGCGACATCTTCACCACCAAGCGCACCTTCCTGACGCCGGTGCTGGCCTCGGTCTACGCCGTGCCGCTGCCGCGCACCGATCTGGTCAACGGCGAGCCCGACGCCTGGGTGCCCTTCGAATATCCGGCGGACGATCCGCGCGCCGGCATCCTAATGCACATCAGCTTCGTCGCCCTGCATTCGCACGCCGGACGCAGTTCGCCGACGATCCGCGGCAAGGCTTTGCGTGAAATCATGCTGTGCCAGAAGGTCCCTGATCCGCCGGGCAACGTCAATTTCACCGTCGTGCAGGACACCTCCAATCCGATGTATAAAACCGCGCGCGAGCGCGTGACGGCCCATGCGACCGAGGCCATGTGCACCGGCTGCCACAAGCTCACCGATCCGATGGGCTTGGCGCTCGAGAACATGGACGGTGCCGGTGGCTTCCGGTTGCAGGAGAACGGCAAGACCATCGACACCACCGGTGTGATGGACGGCGCCAAGTTCAACAACGGCGCCGAGCTGGGCAAGGTCGTGCACGACAGCCCTGCCGCCACGCGCTGCATCGTCAACCGCGTCGCGTCTTATGCTTTGGGCAAGTCGATGGCCTCGGGCGCTGCGGACTACCTCAAGACCCTCGAGCAGAATTTCGCCAAGGATGGCTACCGCATCCCCGATCTTCTGCGCACCATTGCGCTTTCCGATGAATTTTCCCGCGTGACGCTTACCAAGACCGCGGCGCTGTCCGACTCAACTGCGAAATAACGGGAGACAGACATGAGCACCTCAATGAATCGCCGGCGTGTCCTTCGTGGCATGATGGGCGGCGCAGCCGTCACTGTCGGGATCCCTTTCCTCGACTGTTTCCTGAACTCTAACGGCACCGCGCTCGCCAGCGGCGCCGAGCTGCCGGTCGCCTTCGGCACCTGGGTGCAGGGTCTGGGCTTCAACCCCGGCTTTTGGGAACCCAAAGTCATTGGGGCTAACTACGACAACAACGTCCAGTTCAAGCAGCTAGACCCCTTCAAGAAGAAGGTCAACATCTACAGCGGCATGAAGGTGTTCCTCGATAGCCGCCCGGCGGCCCCGCACACCACGGGCTTCCAAGTTTGCTCCATGGGCGACATCCCGACGCAAGCCGGCTCGCCGCCCAGCATTGATAGCCTGGTGGCCGACACCATCGGCACGCGCACACGCTTCCGTTCGCTCGAAGTCTCCTGCGACGGCTCACCCGCCTCCTGGAGCCGCCGTTCGGCGACCGCCGTCAACGCCGCCGAGCCTTCGCCGGTGGCGCTGTACAAGCGCGTCTTTGGACCTGAGTTCAAGGATCCGAACAACGCGACCTTCGAGCCCGATCCCCAGGACATGGCGCGCCGCAGCGTGCTGTCTTATGTCAGCGAGCAGCGCGCGGAGCTGAACGCCGGTCTCGGCGCGTCGGACAAAGCGCGCCTCGATGAATACTTCACGGCCCTGCGCGGTCTCGAGCAGCAGCTCGATCTGCAATTGCAGAAGCCCGCCCCCATGGCGGCCTGCACCGTGCCCGGCGCGGTCGAAGAAGCCAAGGTCGGCGCCGATGTGGGCGATGCCCAGATCAACGGCAAGCTGCACGCGCAGCTGCTGGCCCATGCGCTCGCCTGCGGCCAGACCCGCGTGGTGAATGTCAGCTTCTCGGGCTCGGGCGGCGGTTCGCTGATCCGCATCCCCGGCAGCTCGCAGAACTTCCACCAGTGGACGCACGAAGAAGGCATCGATCCCAAACTCGGCTATCAGCCCAACTGCACTTGGCTGATGGATCAGTGCCTCACCGGTTTCGTCAACATGCTGGCGGCCCTCGAAAACGTGAAAGAGGGCGATCACACGCTGCTCGACCGCATGCTGATCTACTATTTCACCGATAACGGCTACGCCCGCCTGCACACCCTCGACAACATGCCGCTGATGACGGCCGGCTTGGCGAATGGCCGCATCAAGGGCGGCCACCACGTCTCGGCCATCGGTGACTCGGTCACCCGCGTCGGCCTGACCTGCATGCAGGCGTTGGGCGTGCCGATCAGCAAGTGGGGCACCTATTCGAACGACACGTCCAAGACTATTACGGAAGTCATGGCCTAGCTCAGGTCCAAGGGGAGGGAGCGGCCATGAAACGCGTATCGGCGATGGTGATCGGGATGGTTCTCGCGGCGGGTCTTGCCGCGAGCGCGTCGGCCCGCACCGAAAAGCTCACCAGCGTGCTGTCGACACCCATGGGTATCACACTCCAGCCGCTGGGTGTCGGGCAGGGTCTCGGCATTGAGTTCAATGCGTCGGGCGGATTCCTGGCTGCCCATAAAACCGCCTACGGCGATGCCAAGGGCATGACGCTCTACACCTATGCCAAGGACGAAGCCGGCAAATCCAATTGCATCGGCGAGTGCACCAAGTCGTTTCTGCCCGCCGTCGCGGGCAAGGATGCGAAAGCTTTCGGTGAGTGGTCGCTGATCAAGCGCGACGACGGCGCCCGGCAGTGGGCCGTCAAAGGCAAGCCGCTTTATACCTACGTCGAAGACAAAATTCCCGGCTCGGTCGGCGGGCAGATGCCCGGCGGCCGCGGCTATGGCCGCGCCTATGCCGCGGACGGCGCTGGCGGAGATATGAAAAAGACGGCCATGTCGCCCGAGTGGCAGCCGGCCGTCTACGATCCCGAAGCCGACATTCCCATGCCGCGCGGCATCGGCATGGACGACATCGGCGACGCCAACGGGCGCGGCTTGGTCGACGGCATCGGCATGACCATCTATGCCTTCAATGGCGACGCCAACAAAGACAAAGCCGGCTGCAAGACGCCCTGCGTCAGCCCGTGGAAGCCGGTGGTCAGCCCGCAATTGTCTCTACCCGTCGGCGATTTTACCGTCGTTGTCCGTAACGACGGCATCAACCAGTGGGCCTACAAGGGTGCGGCGCTGTACACCTATGAAGGCGACCGCGCCGCCCATTATGCCAACGGCATCGGCGTCGACAAACGCTTCCAGGTGGCGCTCGTATCGCACTTCTACATGCCGCCCGATGTGAAAATGACCTCGACGCCCGGCCGCGGCAAAGTGCTGGCCAATGCTCAGGGATTGACGCTCTACCGTCACGACGCCGTCGCGTATCAGACCGGGGGCGGACACTCATTGCGCCGCGGTGTGATTTTGCGTCCCGGTGTCGGCCGTCAGATCGGTATCAAAGGCTGCGAGTTCAAATGCCTTGAAAAGTGGAAGCCGCTGTTGGCTTCCGCTAATGCGCAGCCCTCAGGTTATTGGGAAACCATCGACCGTCCCGAAGGTACCAAGCAGTGGGTCTATAAGGGCTTCCCGCAGTGGACTTATGCCGGCGACACCAAGCCCGGCGACATGTACGGCAACGACACCTACGACATCGCCGTGTCCCACGACCCCAATACAAAGGTCGATCTCGGTACACCCCAGGTCGGTGCACCTGGGCTCTACTGGCTGATCCAAGAGCCGTAAGCCGGACAGGCAGTAAAAATCCAAAGAGGGGAACGCCAGTTCCCCTCTTTTGCTTTGTGCGGACATGCTTTGGTGTATCCTCGGCTTCGTAACCACATCGATCTGGGAGGATTCGTGATGGCTGCTCCGCTGACAAGACGCTCGTTTCTCGCTGTGCCGCCGCTCGCGGTGGCGATGCTGTCGTCGCCCTTACGCGCCGAAGGCTCGAAAACCTATTTTCCGCCGCCGGGCAAATGGCAGCGCAAATCACCCGGCGACGTGGGCCTCGACGCGGCCAAGCTTCAGCAGGCCGTCGACTTTGCCAAAACCAAAGGCAGCGACTGGAACTTTGAACGCGACCAGGTCAAAGCATTCGGTCCGCTTCTGGGCCCGATCCCCAAAACCCACGCCGCCACCAACGGCTTTGTCGTGCGCCACGGCTATATCGCCGCAGAGTTCGGCGACACCAAGGCGGTCGATCCGGTCTACAGCATGGCCAAAAGTTTTGTCTCGACCACGGCGGGCCTCGCCGTCACCAAGGGCCTGATTAAGGACATCAACGACCCGGTTGCGAAATACATTCACGACGGCGGTTATGACTCGCCGCACAACGCCAAGATCACCTGGCGCAATCACGCCGAACAGACCACCGAATGGGAAGGCACGCTCTGGGACCGCAATGCCGACTTCACCGACCCGACTAGGTTTGGCGCGGCGGCCCTTCCTGCGCGCCCGATCCAGGACCCCGGCACGCACTACGAATACAACGACGTACGCATGAACCGCTTTGCGTTGTCGCTCGCGCGTCTCTTCGGCAAAAGCGTGCCCGATGTTTTCAAGGAAAACATCATGGACCCTATCGGCGCGTCCGATACCTGGAAGTGGTACGGCTACGACAACTCCTACGTCGACATCAACGGCAAGAAGGTGCAATCGGTTACCGGCGGCACCCGCTGGGGCGGCGGCTTCTGGACCAACTCAGAGGACATCGCCCGCGTCGGCCTGCTGATTCTCAATCACGGTAATTGGAACGGTCGCCAGCTGATCTCCGAGCAATGGCT
>CANJPG010000072.1 GCA_947476065.1 Fidelibacterota bacterium | reverse complement strand
TCTGGCGGCCGAGCAACATCTGGCTGGGGTAATACTTGGCAAAGGCGTTGTTGACGGTGTCGGTACAGTAGTCAGGCACGCTACCTTCGCTGCTGACCATGCTGAACCACACGCGGGCCTTCTGGTCGACCATCGGGTTGTGGGGCATGTTCAGGATGCGGTGCGTGCCGTTCAGGCCCGGCACGTCGACTTCCGCTGAGAGGTGGCCGACAGGATCGAGCGTTGCCAGTCGGCCGAAGCGCAGCTGCGTGCCGTAGACGGGGCCGTTGGCATTGACGGTGGGGTTGCGTTTGTCCGAGGCGATTTCATCGTGCACGGCGGCGCCGATGCTGTTGTCCATGGCCGACCAGCCCCACATGCTGAGCACGACGTTGCGCTCAACGCCTTGCGGCCGCGGCGGGGCTTGCGGTGGCAACTCGCCTGCGGCGATGCGGTCGGTCCAATCGGCGAGCATCGAAAGCGCCCGCTGTTTGCCGAGCAGATTGACGGTGGCCACCATGCGCTTGCGCTGGGTTTTGGCGAGCGCGTTGAGGCGCGGATCGGCGACATCGCCGGTGCCGTAGGTTATGCGGTGCTCCCAAGCTTCGGCGCTGTCGCCCAGCTTCTCCAGGGTGCGTGTCCAGGTGTCGCCCAGGGGGTGACAGACAATGCACTCCTCTTTCACGTAGGCCATCCAGGCTTGCTGGGTTTTGAGGGACGGCGAGATGCCGTTGCCTTTGGGGCCGGTGCCGGGGAATTCGCTGGCGGCCGGGGGCTTCAGCAGCGCGTACCAATAATTGGCGGGATAGATCGCCGCCGCTTTGGCGGGTGTGGATGCGACGACAGCCGTCAGGTTCAGCGTCTTGCCGGGTGCTGCGTCTACGGGCTTCGAATCTTCGAGGCCATAGCCGCGCACCCAAATTCTGTAAGTGGCCTTGGGCAGGTCGGGCAGCACGTAGCGGCCCTGGTCGTCCGTGACCACGATCTTGGTGAACTCGGAGGCCAAGTCGTTGGTGACGGCGATGACCCAGACGCCGGCCTCGGGCCCCTTGGCGCTGGCTACCACACCGCCGATGTCGTCGCTGTCGAGCCTGATGTCGGCGGCTTGCGCCGATGCCATTACAACGAACGCGGCAAGGAACAACGTGAAACGGCTGTGCATGATGACCCTCGGCAGCACCGGATGATGCGCCATGCTACAGATATCAGTGCCCCGGCCCTACATGCGATACGCGCCCGTTTCTATGCAAAAAGCGTACTGACGCAAGGCGTTAGCGCGGCGGACCTAAGGAGCGAAGCTTGAAAAAGCCCCGTGTATTAAGGGTTCATTATACGAATCTGAGGTAGGGGTGGCTTTCCTCTGTCCGGAGTTCGTCATGGCCACGCCCCAGGGCTCAACCTGCCGCATTGAAAGCCGCGACCGTACGACGGTCGTGGAACTCGGCCTCGACAGCCGCGCGGTCAGCATCAGTTACAGCGATCCTGCGTTGCCAGGCACCATGTCTTTCCAGACCGCGATCACCGATACCGATTGGGCGGCGCTGAAACAGGCGGCCTTCGCGCCGAGCGGCCCCACGGACGAGCGGCGTTTGCGCCTCGAGCAGTTCGCCGAACGTGCCCGCCTGCCGGCCCGCGCCACCGCGCGGCGTCTGGTGGAAGCCGCGCGCTGGCTTTTGACCTCGGGCGAGAAAACCAACCATACGTATTTACTGGGCGACCTCTGCAAGGTTTATCTCGCCCACACCGTGGCTGCGGCCACCGGCGTCAGCGCGGCGGCTGCCGCTGGATATATCGCCGAAGCCGAGAACGATGCGGCTCTGGCGAATCACGTGCGCGTCACGCGGGCCGCGCAACCGGCCGACCTGCGGGCGACCAGTGATGCCGAGGTGCGCTTCGGGCGCCGCCTGGGATGGTACGCGGTAGTGCGCGCGCTGAAACCGCGTTTGGTGGTCGAGACCGGCGTCGATAAAGGGCTGGGCGGCGTCCTGCTGTGCGCGGCGCTGCTGCGCAACGCGGGCGAAGGCCACGCCGGGCGCTACATTGGCACGGACATCAACCCGCGTGCGGGCTATCTGCTGTCGGGCGCCTACCAGGACGTGGGCGGCGTGGTGTACGGCGATTCCCTGACCTCGCTTGCGGCCTTGAAGGGCGAGGTGGGCGTGTTCATCAACGACAGCGATCACAATCCCGATTACGAAGCCCAGGAATATGCCGCCATCACGCCGCGTCTTGCCAAGGGTGCGGTGATACTCAGCGACAATGCCCATGCGACCGGTGTCCTGGCCGACTTCGCCGCCGCGCGCGGCCAGAGGTTCCTGTTCTGGCGCGAACAGCCGGCGGGCCATTGGTACCCCGGCGCTGGCATCGGCTTTGCCTTCGACTGAGCTAAGCCGTTAGCATCGCGTCGAGGGCGTCTTTTTTCGCCATCAAGTCGCCGGCGTCGGGCTTCGGTCCATCGTAGCCCATGATCACCATCAGCTGGTCCGTGGGCACGCGGCCCTGTTCGCTAAGGAAAGTGGTTTTCACCACACAGACCGCGGCGACCTCGTCGCCCTTCGGGCCGCCTTTGATGATCAGCTTGTGGGCGATGTAGATCCAGCGGTCGTCCCAGGAGAGAACGCGCGCCGTCACCTCGAATTTTTGCAAAGGCCGGATGGGGCGACGGAACCTGATACTGGAGGAACCCAACACCGGGTAGAGCCCGGCTTTCCTGATGCGCGCCCAGGCACCGTTGCGCACCATCAGCTCGACGCGCGAAAGGTCCATGAAGCTGTGATAGCGGCTGTTGGTCATGTGGATGTTCATGTCCAAGTCGGTCGGCCAACAGCGGTAGGCTAGGCGGCCCTCGTCCATCAGCGCGCGGGGCGAACCGAAGCGCGCAGAGATCAGCATCCAGATCAGGCGGAAGATGAGGTTCATGGACGCGACGAAGCAGTGACGGCTTTAGGCCGCCACCGCCGCGTCGAAGAGTTCGTCTTCCATGTCCATGATACTGTCGCCGCCGGCCATGATGGATGATAGCAGCGCGCCGGTCTGGGGCATGAGCTTCGCCATGTAGAAACGGGCCGTCTTCACTTTGCCTTTGTAGAAGCCGGTGGGGTCGTCGTTCAGTTTCCCCATCGCGAGTTTGGCCATGCGGGCCCACATATAGCCGACCGAGACATAGGACAGCAGCTTCAGAAGGTCGGTGGCACCCGCGCCGGCTTCGTTGGGGTTGCTCATACCCTTTTGCGCGATCTGGCCGACGGCCTGCTGGAGGCGTCCGAAGCCTTTGGCCAGTTCCGTCACGATCTCTTCCATCTCGGGGATGGCGGCGTTCTCTTCGATGAACTGCTGCACCGGATGGAAGAAGGCGCGCATGTAGCGGCCATAGTGCGCGGTCATCTTGCGGCCCACAAGGTCCAGGGCCTGGATGCCGTTGGTGCCTTCGTAGATCTGCGTGATGCGGGCATCGCGGACGTATTGCTCCATGCCGTGTTCGCGGATGTAGCCGTGGCCGCCGAAGATCTGCACGCCGAGATTGGCGTTGTCGAAGCCGGCGTCGGTGCCGAAGCCTTTGACGACCGGTGTCAGGAACTGGATGAGGTCATCATGTTCCTGGCGCTCGGCTTCGGTGGCGGCCTTCTCAGCTTTGTCCTGTGCGGTGGAGACCCACATCACCAGGGCGCGAATGCCTTCGGTGAGGGCCTTCATGGTGAGCAGGTTCTTGCGCACGTCGGGGTGCACGATCAGCGAGTCTGCGGGCTTTTCGGGGCTGACGGTGCCTTTCAAGCTGCGGCCCTGCAAACGTTCGCGGGCGTACAGCAGCGCGCCCTGGTACGAAACTTCCGACAGGCCGAGGCCCTGCACGCCCACACCCAAGCGGGCAGTGTTCATCATCGCGAACATGGCGCGCATGCCTTTGTGCTTCTCGCCCACCAGCCAGCTCTTGGCGCTGTCGAAGTTGATGACGCAGGTGGCCGAAGCCTTGATGCCCATCTTGTGCTCGATGGCGCCGCAGGAGGCGCCGTTACGCGCTCCGGGCGTGCCGTCGGGCTTGGGCAAGAACTTTGGGCAGATGAACAGGCTGATGCCGCGGATGCCCGGCGGCGCGTCGGGCAGGCGGGCCAGAACCAGGTGCACGATGTTTTGCGTGAGATCGTGCTCACCGGCCGAGATGAATATCTTGGTGCCGGTGAGGTTGTAGCTGCCGTCGGGTTGCGGCTCGGCTTTGGTGCGCACGAGGCCCAAGTCGGTGCCGCACTGAGGCTCGGTCAGGCACATGGTTCCGCTCCAGGTGCCGTCGGTGAACTTGGGCAGGTAGAGCTGCTTCTGTTCGTCGGTGCCGTAAAGACTCAGCGCGTTGTACGCACCGTGGGTCAGGCCGGGATACATGCCGAAGGACATGTTGGCCGAGCAGATCATTTCCTCGACCAGCATGTTGAGGGCTTTCGGAGCGCCTTGGCCGCCGTACTCCGGGTCCGCGCCGAGGCCGGTCCAGCCGCCGGCGATGAACTGCTCGTAGGCTTCCTTGAAGCCTTTGGGCGTGCGTACGACGCCGTTCTCGAAGGTGCAGCCTTCCTCGTCGCCGGAGCGGTTCAGGGGGAACAGCACTTCGGCGGCCAGTTTGCCGGCTTCTTCCAGCACCGCGTCCACCACGTCCGGTGTGAAGTCGGCATAGCCGGGAAGATTGGCGAGGTCGTCGCCGTTGAACAGTTCGCGGTAGACGAACTTCATATCGCGCAGGGGAGCTGTGTAAGTGGCCATAACAACGTCTCCTTAATTCCGCAGCGGTTTGCCGGTGTCGAGCATCACTTCCATGCGCGCGAGTGTGGCCGGGTTGCGGGCCAGTTCGAGGAACGCCGCGCGCTCGAGTTTCATCAGGTCTTTTTCGCCGATGGTTTCGGTGTGGTCGGTGTTGCCACCGGTGAGCACCTTAGCCAGGACGAGCGACACGACCTCATCGTGGGGCGTCAGCTTGCCGGCGAGCTTGAAGCCCTCCAGCGCCACTTTGAGCGCTGCCACGCCGTTGGGGCCGGGCAGGGAGATCACCTGCTCCTTGGGCGGGGCGTAGCCCTCGGCGAGCTTGAGTACTTTGGCTTTGGCGTCGGCGAGCAGGCGATCGCGGTTCATGGAGATCTGGTCGTCCTTCCTCAGGATGCCCATTTCTTTCGCTTCGAATGCGGACTTGGCGACCTGCGCCGTGCCGATCAGCTCAAAGGCGCGCGCGACGGCCGGGATCGGGCCCTTGGGCAGGCGCGGATCGCCTTTCAGGCGCAACAGCATCTCCTTGCAGCCGCCCCAGCCGGGGATGACGCCGACGCCGACTTCCACGAGGCCGGTGTAGGTTTCGGCGTGGGCCTGGATGGCCGCCGAATGCAGCAGGATTTCGCAGCCGCCGCCCAGCGCCATGCCGAGTGGGGCAGACACCACGGGGAAGGGCGCCATCTTGAGGGCCTGATAGGTCTTCTGGCCGTCTTCGATCTGGCTTTCGAGCTCCGACCACACCGCGATGTTGGCGGCGAAGAGCACGAGGCCGATGTTCGCACCCACCGAGAAGTTGGGGCCTTCGTTGTGAACAACCAGGCCTTTCCATTTCTTGTCGGCCTTGATCAGCTTCATGACGTCTTTGTAGGCCGCCATGGTCATGGGATCGAGGCTGTTGGCCCGCGACGTGAACTCGAAGCACAAGACGCCGTCGCCGATGTCCCAGACTTTCGCGGAAGGGTTCTTGAGCACAGGCGTCGCGCCGCGTTTGACGTCCGACAGCTTGAGCACGCCGGGGGCCCGCACCACTTCGGCGTATTCGCCTTTGGTGGTGAGGTACATCAGCTTCTTGCCGTCGACTTTGTAGAAGCCGCCCTTTTCGGCGGCGAGCTTGACCAGCGGCGGCACTTCGATTTTGTCCGCCGCGAGTTTGTCGGCGAACCACTTGGCGCCGATGCTATCGATGATCTCGAAGGGACCTAGCTTCCAGCCATAGCCGTCCTTCATGGCTTCATCGACATCGACGATGGTGTCGGCGATTTCGGGCACCAGGGCCGCCGTATAGACGAGGCCTTTGCTCGCAAGCTTCCAGGCGTACTGGCCGCCCTTGTCGGGATGCTCGATGACGCCCTTCACACCCTTTTTGCCGGCGTTGATGCTCTCCAGTGTGGCTTTGACGCTGGGTGCGTATTCGCCGGTTTTGAGGTTGATGCTTTCCTTGATCTTCTCGCCGCCTTCCTTGCGCAGGCGATAGAAACCGCTGGGGCCCTTGCGGCCGATCCAGCCGTTCTTGAGCATCGTCGTGACGACAGGCGGCTCCGCCGAAATGGCGACGTAAGGATCGGTCTTGGGCAGCAGCGACAGCATCGACTTGGCCAGGTGCGGCATCAGGTCGATACCAATCAGATCGAGCAGACCGAACACCCCGGTCTTGGGAATGCCAAAGGGACGCGAGCCGATCGCATCAGCCTCGTCGATGGTCAGGCCCAGCTCCATGGCGGCCAGCAACGCGTTCTGCATCCAGTAGATGCCGATGCGGTTGCCGATGAAGCCGGGGGTGTCTTTCGCCACGACCACGCCCTTGCCCAGGCGCACGTCGCCGAACTCGCGGATGGTGGCCAGCGCGTCCTTGCGCGTCTTCGGGCCGCCGACGATTTCCAACAGGCGCATGTAGCGCGGCGGGTTGAAGAAGTGCGTGATCATGAAGTCGGGCACCATCTCGGGCGGCATTCCGGCTTCCAGCTCGTGCAGCGGGATGGTCGAGGTGTTGGACGACACAACCGAGCCCGCTTTGCGGTGCTTTTGGACCTTCTTGTAAAGGTCCTGCTTGATGTCGAGGCGTTCGATGACCGCCTCGATGATCCAATCGCAATCAGCCAGCAAGTCGAGGTTGTCCTCGATGTTGCCCGTGGTGATCATCTGGGCATTGCGCTTGGACATGAAGGGCGCGGGGTCGGTCTTGAGCATCTTCGCCACCGCGCCCTCGGCAATGGCGTTCCTGTTGTCGCCGGACTTGGGAACAATATCCAAGAGCACGCAGGGGATACCTGCGTTGGTGATATGCGCGGCGATACCGGCGCCCATGACGCCGGCGCCAATCACCGCGGCTTTTTTGATGTCGGCCATGTGAGGTCTGCCCCTTACATCGCTTCGAGAATTGTGGCGATGCCCTGACCGCCGCCGATGCACTGGGTGGCCAGCGCGTACTTCTTCTTCTCGCGTACGAGCAGTGCCGCCGCCTTGCCGGTGATGCGTGCGCCGGTGGCACCCAGCGGATGTCCAAGGGCGATGGCGCCGCCGTCGATGTTGGTCTTGGACAAGTCGATGCCCAAGTCCTTCACCACCGCGAGGCTTTGTGCCGCGAAGGCTTCGTTGAGTTCAATGATGTCGATCTGGTTCATCTTGAGGCCGGCTCGCTGCAGCGCCTTTTGCGTGGCGCCCACCGGACCGATGCCCATGATCTCGGGCGCGCAGCCGGCGACGGCGATGGACAGTATGCGCGCGAGCGGTGTCAGGCCGTTCTTCTTGGCGTATTCCTCGGTGCAGACCAGCACGGCGGAGGCGCCGTCGGTGAGCGGCGAGGAGGTGGCGGCGGTCACGGTGCCCTTTTCGCTGAAGGCGGGCTTCAACCCGGCCAAGCCTTCAACGGTCGAGTCGGCGCGGATGCAGCCGTCGGTGTCGATCATGCCGCCGTCGCCTTTGACGGGGATGATCTCGTCCTTGAACTTGCCGGCGGCTTGCGCAGCGGCGGCGCGCTTGTGGCTTTCCACCGCGAACTCTTCCTGGGTCTTCCTTGAGATCTGGTACTTTTCGGCCAGGTTCTCGGCGGTTTCGCCCATGCCGATGTAGGCCTTGGACCCGGCGTTCACGAGGGTCGGGTTCGGCATTGGGTTGAAGCCGCCCATCGTGATGCGGCTCATGCTTTCGATGCCGGCACAGATGAATACTTCGCCCGCGCCCATTTTAATCGCGCCCGCGGCCTGGTGGATGGCCTGCATGGATGAGCCGCAGAACCGGTTGATGGTGTCGCCGGCGACAGTGATCGGCAGGCCCGCCAGGAACACGACGTTGCGCGCGATGTTGAGGCCCTGCTCGCCTTCGGGGAAGGCGCAGCCCATGGCCAGGTCTTCGATGTCCTCGGCTTTGACTTTGGTTTTTGCCAACAGGCCCTGAATGACCGCGGCGGCCATGTCGTCGGGCCGCGTTTTACGCAAGGCTCCCTTGTTGGCGAGGTGGAAAGCGGATCGGACGTATCCTGCGATGACAACGTTGCTCATTGGCTGGTACCCTTGATGACGGCCCAAATTTATATGTTCGCGCCTTAGCCTTTTTTGACGGCCGCGGCTTCTTCCTGCTTCAATTCTTTCTTCGACAGTTTGCCGATCAGCGATTTCGGCAGCTGGTCGCGGAATTCGTATTCCGCCGGTTGCTCTATCTTCGAAACCTTGTCTTTCATGAAGGCGCGGATTTCGGCTTCGGTCAGCGTCATGCCGCTGCGCACCTTGATGAAGGCCTTCGGCGCCTCGCCGCGGTAGGCATCGGGGATGCCGATGACCGAGGCTTCCTCGACCGCCGGGTGCTGGTAGAGCGCTTCTTCCAAAACGCGCGGGTAAATCTTGTAGCCCGAGGCGTTGATCATGTCCTTGATGCGGTCGACGATGAAGACGTAGCCCTCGTCGTCCATATAGCCGACATCGCCGGTGTGCAGTGCGCCGTGTTTCATCACTTCGGCGGTTTCGTCGGGGCGGTTCCAGTAGCCCTTCATGACCTGCGGCCCGCGCACGCAAATCTCGCCCTTCTCGCCGATGCCCAGCAGGCGGTCGTCTTCCAGCGAGCGGATTTCAACGATGGTGCCCGGCATGGGCAGGCCTATGGAGCCCGGCTTGTTCTCGCCGACGGTGGGATTGGTGCAGACGACGGGCGATGTTTCCGACAAGCCATACCCTTCCACAACCACGCATTTGGTCATGTCCTCGAAATTCTTCTTCACCTCGACCGGCAGCGGGGCGCCGCCGGAAATGCACAGCTTGATGGACGTCAGGTCGAAGTCGCGCACATTGGGTGCGTTGTTGATGGCGGTATAGATCGTCGGCACCGCCGGGAACAATGTCGGCCGCTTCTTGTCGATGTTCTTGAGGCAATCATTGAGGTCGAAGCGCGGCATCATGATGATCTCGGCGCCGTATTCCAGGCCCACGAGCAAAATCACCGTCATGGCGAAAACGTGGAAGAAGGGCAGGGCGGCGAGGAACTTTTCATTGCCCGGATCGGGATTGTTGAACCACGACGACACCTGGCGCGCGTTGGCGGTGACGTTGGCATGGGTCAGCATGGCGGCTTTGGGAATGCCGGTCGTACCGCCCGTGTATTGCAGGATGGCCACATCTTCCTTGGGGTCGATGGACACAGGCGTCGGTTCGCCGTCGTTGTCGATCAGGTCGTCCCACCAGATCTGGCGGTCGTCGTCCTGCACGTCTGAAATCGTTTTACGCTTGAAGAGATTGAACATCACGGCGGTGGCGAAAGGCAGAGCCTCGGCCATTGAACACACGATGAGCTTCTTGAGTGGCGTGTTATTGAGCAGCGTGCGTGCCTTGGGATACATGGCAGCGAGGTCCATGGTCACCAGGAACTGGGCGCCGGAATCCTTGATCATGTTCTCCAGCTCGCCGGCGGCGTAGAGCGGGTTCATGTTGACGACCGTGCCGCCGGCCATCAGCACGCCGAAATAGGCGGCGATGTAATAGGGCGTGTTGGGCAGCAGCAGCGCGACGCGCGTACCCTTAACCACGCCCAGCTTCTGGAAACCCTGGGCGGCCTTCTCTGCCAGTTCGCCGGTCTCGGCATAGGTCCACTTCTTGCCGAGGAACTCCATGCAAGGATGGTCGGGGAATCGCGCGACGGCGTCGTACAAAAGCTGATAGGTCGGCACAGCCGGAATCGGCATGTCCCACCTGACGAAGGAGGGATATTTCCTCAGCCAGGGATACGCGGGCGTGCTGTCGCAGCGTGCGGCTTGCAGATCGGCGGCGGCCATAGTCCTCCCTCACCGGGTGCGCTGGCGCCTGATACCGCCCGGTTCAGGAAAAATCCTAGCGAATCAAACGCTTCGCTGCCAGTGCCTGCCGTAAACCGCGCAGAATATGGGGAAGTGGCGAAGTTTGCCGCAGCGCACAACGCTTACTTGCGCGCGACTCCGACGGAATGTCGTCTGAAATCCGTTACTTATCCAGCAGGCTGGAAAGCTTCAAAGCAATGCCCTTCGAGCCGAAGACCTTCAGTTTGCCCAGGGTGAAGGCCACCATCGGATTGAGGTCGCCGTTGATCAGCTTGACCATATTGTCGGCCGACAGGGCGAGGGTGGTTTCGGCCTCTTCGCTTTCGGGATTGGGTGTAATCACGACCTCGTCGCCGGCGGCATCCAGCAGGATCTTGCCGTCGTCGCCTAGGTCGAACAGCACGGTGTGGTGCAGTTCCTTCAGCTTCTCGGCCTTTTCCTGCATCTCGCCGATCAGATCTTCCAAAGCCATGCCGTGCTCCTCAAGGTTAATGCGGCGCCACTATACACTCAGTTGAAGCGCTCCAGCAGCTCGATGGAATAGCCGTCGGGGTCCTTGGTGAAGGCGACGGCGATTTCCTTGGCCAGGGGCGTGGGCGAGGGCCTGCGCGCCGCTGAGCCGTTGACCTTGTAGCCGGCGGCTTCCAGCTTCTTGATGATGGCGCCGATGTCGGTGACGACGAAGGTGATGTTGTTGAACCCGTTGCCGATGTTCAAGGGCTCCTTGCGCTCCTTCTGATACACCAGGACGAGGGCCTGCTCGTTGGGCCCGTTCTTGGGGCCGGTCTTGGTCATAAGCACCTCGAGCACGCCGCCGGCGTTGCGCCCGGCCTCGGTCATGCCCATCAGGCCGCCGTAGAAGGCCATGGACTTGTCGATGTCGCTGACGTTGAGCTTGGTCGAGAAGTACTGAAACGCGGGTTCAGCGGCCTTGGCCGGCGTTACTTGTCCCCAAGCGGCCACGAGTGCGATGAAGAGGGCGCAAGCAAAGCCCTTCATTGACCGTTCCATGAATTCGTCCCCCTGACGGATTGTCGCAGGCGCATCTTAGCGGCGTTCGGGCCTGATTGCGCAAGCCGCTGATAAATCCCGCCCTTTTTTCGGCCTGCCGCGACCACGCTGGGGGGAATTGCAGTGACGGCGTCCAGGAAATGGCAGCGGGTCAAAATAAAGCTAAGCATTTCATGGCGTTATTGACGGGGTTCATTGACCGGCGCGGACTGAGCGGATAGCTTTAGTAAGTCGCGCTAAGGCTTTAGCCAAAGTGCGGCATGTGTATTAGCGGTTGAGGGCCCACAGCCTCACTTCTAAGGGCGAGCGTAGGATGTCGGATACCCAACCAGCTGCAGCGGCCACCAAGCCCAAGGACCTGCGCGCGCTCGTGCGGGACATGGGCCATTGGCGGCATGCGCCCGAGGGCGGCGTCAATCTGATCATCATCAGCGCGACGGCGGCGCTGCCCGAAACCAAACGCACGCCCGAGCTGATCGCCCAAATCGGCGAAGGCGTGGTGGCAATCGCCGGCAAGAAAAACGGCGTGGTCTACGCGGTCTCGGCCTTCGACTTCGCCATCATGATCAAAGTGACCGAGATGGTGCTGGTGGGCATCGTGCGCGATTTGAAGGTGGATATGTTGCGCACGATAGAACGCAACTTCCCCGGCTCCTTCGGCACCATCGACCAGAGCCGCCTGGTGCTCTCATACGATCTCGTCAACAACTACCGCTCGGCGGCCGACCGCGTCGCTAAATACGCCGAGATCGCTCAGCGCCAGGTCAGCGAACCCGAAGGCGACAAGCAGCTGCGTCCGCTGACCACCGCGGATATCAAGAACGTCATGCGTGCCTACGAGAAGTTCGGCACCGACAAGTTCGTCAAAGCCTTCGTGCGCAGCCAGGATGTGATGCTGAACATCGCCGGCAAGCCGCCCGAATCGGTGATGACAGAATATTTCATCAGCATGGACCTGTTGCGTAAGCCGCTGTTTGTCGACGTGGAAATGCGCGGCTCGGGCCGCCTGTTCAACGAATTCACGCTAGTGCTGGATCAGATTCTGCTCAGCGCCTTCAACCACATGCATACCACCGAGGCGCGCTGCTCGATCAACTTGAACGTCGAAAGCGTGTTCACCGAGGCCTTCGAGGCCTTCGTAGAAGCCACGCCTCACGCCAAACTGCAGCAGGTAGTGTTCGAGTTCCGCCAGTCAAACATCGTCGAGAATTTCGACGAGTTCCAGGTGGCCCGCGGCCTGATCAAATCCAAGGGTGCGCATATCGCGGTCGATCAGATCTTCCCGCAGACCGTGGGGCTGGTGGACCTGGATTACATCGGGGCGTCGATTGCCAAAATCCACTGGCGCAACGGCGCCGAGGAAATCCTGCAGGAACGCGAGCGGGCGATCAAATACCTCATCGACTGCAACGTGCTGCCGGTGCTGATCCGCGTCGACAACGAACGCGCCCTGGAAATCGGCGCCCAGATGGGCATCAACATGTTCCAGGGCTTCCACATCGACAAACTGCTGGGCAAGACGTCGACTTAGGGCCGTGCCGGGGGACATTTCCCCGCTGCCGCGTTAATCTCCGGTCCACATGCGTATTCAAGCCAAGCTCTTCCTGCTTCTCCTGGTGATCGCGATTCTGCCGCTGGCGGCATTAAGCTGGCGCAGCGAACGTGCGACCGAAAACCTGGGTCTGGCCATCGCCGACTACGGCAAGACGGCGATGATCGCCGAGATCGAGGGCCAGCTGCGCCAGGCGGTGGGCTATTCCTCGGATCTCATGGCCGCCCAGCAACGCCAGGTGGAGATGGCCCTGCGCCTACAGGCCAACGCCGCCGAGCGGTTGCTCACCAGCGCGATCCCGGCCGCGGCCAGTGAACGCCCCATCTATTTGAACACGGCCTTCGACGATCCCAAGAACTGGCCCCCGGGCACCGAGCTCGCCCTCGACCACGCCATCGTCACGCCGGGGCGCGAGCAAGCGGTGCCCATCAGCCGCGACCATCAGGCGTTCCTGCCGCTGGCCGACGTTGACCCTGGCCATGCGCAGGATCTGATGCGCCGCCTGGCGCCGCTCGACGCGGTCTACCGGCAGCTGAACGACGTCAACCCGACGCTGTTCTATTGGCAATATGTGACGCTTAAGGACGGTCTGCACTCGTCGTTCCCCGGCCACGGCGGCTATCCACCCAACTACGATCCGCGCAAACGTGCCTGGTACACCGAAGCACTGGCGGCCAAGGACATCGTCTGGTCGCAGCCGCTATTCGATGCCTCGACGCGGCGTCTGCTGCTGACGGCGGCGCTGTCGTTGAAAGCGCCCGGCAACGACGAATTGGCGGGCGTGACCGGTATCGACATCGACATCCTCTCGATCCTTGACGGCGTCCAGGCCCGGCTGCGTCTGGGCGCAAACGCAGAAAGTTTTGTCGTGCAGCTGGTGGACCCCGCCGGCGACGTGCAGGAACTGGGCGAC
>CANJPG010000071.1 GCA_947476065.1 Fidelibacterota bacterium | reverse complement strand
GTGACGCGTCTGCGCCTCAAACAAGCCTTTGGCCGCCTCATCCGCCGCGCCACCGACCGCGGCGTCTTCGTGCTGTTGGACCCCATGATGCCCTCGCGGCTCAGGGGCGCCTTCCCGCCCGACGTGCCTTACTTGCGCATCGGGCTGAAGGAAGCCGTGGAGGAAGTGCGGGGCTTCCTCCACGCCGACCAAACCTAACCCTTCGGCAAGGCCTCGCCGGTTTCGAGCCAGGTCTTGAGGTTGGACAGGATCTTCGGCCAGCCGCCGCTCACCGCCACGATCAGCTGCGAATTCTCGACTTCGCTTTCGTGCGTGACAGTCAGCTTTACGATTCCCTTGTCTTCGGCGAGCTCATAGGTACAGCGGCTGGGTCCTTCGGCGGTCAATTCCGGCTTCCACTGGTTGATCCATTTGATCACCAGTTTGCGGGGCGCATCGGATTCAATGATTTCACCCGCGTCGAATAGCGTGCCGGAATCGGCGCCGGTCATTTTCCAGCTGGCGCCCTTCTGGAACGTCGAGTCCTGCACGACGCCCCAGTAGATCTTCTGGAATTCGGGTTTGGTCAGCGCATCCCACAGTTTCTGCTGCGTGGTGCGGATAAAGGTCACGTAGACAAATTTGCTTTTCGTTTCCTTGGTCATGAGTCGTCCTCCAAAACTTTTTTGAGTTGGGCCAACACTCTCAAACGTTGGCGTTCATATTTGGCGATCCACCGGTCGGCGATGTCGTTGATCGGCACCGGGTTGATGTAGTGCAGCTTCTCGCGGCCCTCGCGCTGTGTGGCGATGAGGTTCGCGTTCTCCAGGATGGCGAGGTGCTTGCTCACCGCCTGGCGCGTCATATCAAGATGCGTGCAGAGCTCGGCCAAAGTCTGCCCGTTGCGCTCATGAAGGCAGTCCAGCAATCGCCGCCTGCTCTCATCGGCTAGCGCTTTAAAAACCGCATCCATGCTCATGGGCGGATAATAGGCAACCATTTGGTTGCCTGTCAAGACTTTAAAAAAAAGCCTCTCAATTGGTAGGCGGGCGCGCGTATTTGCACAGCTGTTTCAACACGCCGTCCCGGGCTTCCAGGATCATGACGAAGTTCAGCGCGTCGCGGACCGGCACGCTGCGCACGTAATACTTCTTGTTGAACTGCACGATCTCGGCGTCGACATTAATGTCGTCCTGCCAGTACATCTTCATTGGCGCGGGCGGACCCATGAAGCCCTTCACCGCATCGACCTGGGCGCGGAACCAGTTGAGCGGGATTGTGGTACCGAGGGGCGCCACCAGATAGTAGGTGCCCTGGAAGGCCATCATCTCGTCCTCGCGACGGCGCACTTCCACCGGCTTGCCGGAATTTTCGAAATCGAACACGGCGCGGAAATTAAGGCCGTCGGAGGATTCCGCCAGCGGCTCCCATTTGATGGGCGCGGCGGGCCGCGGAACCTTGAAGTAGTCGCAGACGGCGGCGTCCTGGGAGTCCAGAACCTCATAGCCCGCATCGCCAGCAAAAGCCGGCGCGGCCAGGAGTATCAGCATGAAGGCCAGCGGACGCACTAGTCCGCACGCTTAGTCGGCACGGGCGTCCACCAACTGCACCACGATGGGGCTTTCGCCCACCGCCACGTTGCGCCGGGTGATCTCGATGCGCCCGTCCTTGCTGATGCACTGGCCATTGGCGCCCGCCGGCAGCTTCAGATCGGCCAGGTCCTTCTTAGGAATGCGTACCGGTACGACGGGCCGCGCCATGCCCCAGCTTGCCTCGCGCTCGCTGTCGATAAACACCAGGCTCCAGAAGTCGCCAAGGTGCAGCCAGTGCAGTTCGGCGATGTTGTCATACTTGAAGCCCAGCAGTTTGTTGACCTCATCGTCCGAAAGCCCTGAATCGAGGGCGCAGACGCGGATGTAGGGCCAGGCCGCGAGCGGTGCCAGGTCGATGGCATCAGTGCCCTGCATGAAGGCAAAGCGCATGTTCTTCTGGAACTGCAGCTCCTTCTGCGAGGCCGGACCGCCGCCGCGGGCATAGAGGATGTACAGCGTCACCGGTGCGAGCGAGAAAATCGCCAGCAGCAGGAGCACTTTCAGGAAGGACTTTGAAGGTTTTACGGACATGCGGGAGTTATAGCGCGGCTTGGGTTCGTCCACCACCACGCCCCCAAAGAAAAAAGAGCCGCACTCGTCAGTGCGGCTCTTTCTATTCTTCTAGACTTTGGCTGTCTGGACTTAGAAGTCCATACCGCCCATGCCGCCGTGACCGCCGCCCGGAGGACCGCCCATCGGGCCGTCATCCTTCTTGGGCAGCTCGGCGATCATGGCTTCGGTGGTGATCAACAGGCCGGCGACCGAAGCCGCGTCCTGCAGAGCCACACGAACGACCTTTGTCGGGTCGATGATGCCGGCTTTCACCATGTCGACATACTTGCCCGATTGGGCATCGAAGCCGAAGTTGACCGAGGCGTTTTCGGACACTTTGCCCGCAACCACGGCGCCGTCTTCACCGGCGTTCTCGGCGATCTGACGCAGCGGCACAGCCAGCGCGCGGCGCACGATCTCGATGCCGACCTTCTGATCGTCGTTGGTCGAGGCGGTCTTGGCGAGGGCTTTGGAGGCGCGCAGCAGGGCGACGCCGCCGCCCGGAACGATGCCTTCTTCCACCGCAGCGCGGGTGGCGTGCAGGGCGTCGTCAACGCGGTCTTTCTTTTCCTTCACTTCGACTTCGGTCGCACCGCCGACCTTGATCACGGCAACGCCGCCGGCCAGCTTGGCCAGACGTTCCTGGAGCTTTTCCTTGTCGTAGTCCGAAGAGGTTTCTTCGACCTGCGCGCGGATCTGCTCGCAACGGGCATTGATGTCGGCCTTTTTGCCGGCGCCGTCGATGATGGTGGTGTTGTCCTTGTCGATGGTGACGACTTTGGCCGAGCCCAGCATCTGGAGGGTAACGGTTTCCAGCTTGATGCCGAGGTCTTCGGAGATGACGTCGCCGGCGGTCAGGGTGGCGATGTCTTCCAGCATGGCCTTACGGCGATCGCCGAAGCCAGGCGCCTTCACCGCAGCGACCTTCAGGCCTCCGCGCAGCTTGTTGACGACGAGGGTGGCCAGCGCCTGGCCTTCGATGTCTTCCGCGATGATGAGCAGCGGACGCGAGCTCTGCACAACCGCTTCCAGGATCGGCAGCAGGGGCTGCAGGTCCGAAAGCTTCTTTTCGTGGATGAGGATGTAGGGGTTCTGGAGCTCGACCGTCATCTTCTCGGCGTTGGTGATGAAGTACGGCGAGAGATAACCGCGGTCGAACTGCATGCCTTCGACGACGTCGAGTTCGGTGTCGAGGCCCTTGGCTTCTTCAACCGTGATGACGCCTTCTTTGCCGACCTTGTCCATGGCCTTGGCAATGATGTCGCCGATTTCGCGTTCGCCGTTGGCCGAGATGGTGCCGACCTGGGCGATTTCTTCGTTCGTCTTGACCTTCTTGCTCATTTTCACGAGCTCGGCGGTGACCGTTTCCACGGCCTTATCGATGCCGCGCTTCAGGTCCATCGGGTTCATACCGGCCGCGACCGACTTGCAGCCTTCGCGAACGATGGCCTGGGCCAGAACGGTGGCGGTGGTGGTGCCGTCGCCGGCCAGGTCGTTGGTCTTGTTGGCAACTTCCTTCACCATCTGCGCGCCCATGTTCTCGAACTTGTCTTTCAGTTCGATTTCCTTGGCGACGGTGACGCCGTCCTTGGTGATGCGCGGAGCGCCGAACGACTTTTCGATCACGACGTTACGGCCCTTGGGACCGAGCGTGACCTTCACGGCGTTGGCGAGGATGTCGACGCCGCGCAACATGCGGTCGCGCGCGTCAGCGGAGAATTTTACGTCTTTGGAAGCCATTTTTAGATGTCCCTTCCGGAATATTTTGTCGGAATGTTTCTTAGAAAGCCGAAGCGGGCGTAATTACTCGATGATGCCCAGGATGTCGGATTCCTTCATGATCAGCAGATCGTCGCCGTCGACCTTCACTTCAGTGCCGGACCATTTGCCGAAAAGGATCTTGTCGCCCTTTTTGACGTCCAGCGGATGGAGCTTGCCGTCTTCGCCGCGGGTGCCCGCGCCGGCGGCAATGACTTTGCCTTCCATCGGCTTTTCCTGAGCAGTGTCGGGAATGATGATTCCGCCCTTGGTCTTGCTGTCGGACTCGACACGCTTTACCAGAACCCGGTCGTGCAGTGGCCGAAATTTCATTTCAACCCTCCTTTTAATCGATTGATACTAAAGTGTTTTTATTCCCCTTGGGAGAACCGTTAGCACTCTCCCCAGACGAGTGCCACGTAGGTAAGGCTTCACCCCTCCTGAGTCAAGGTGCAGGCATGTGAAAAAGGGGCGGTGCGTGGAGGTTTTGGGGCGTTTTAAACGCGGTCCGGGCCCATGAGTGGATGCGGCCGGTTCTTGTCGCGGTACACGAAAAAGAGGTTCCGCGCGTAGATGAAGACCCCGCCGATCTGGGGCACCATGAACACCGGCTCCTGGATGCGGATGGCATAGACCAGGGTCAGCGCCGCGCCCACCAGGCTCAGGTACCAGAAGGCCACGGGGATCACGCTTTTCTGGGCGCGCTCGCTCGCGGCCCACTGCACGAAAAAGCGCGAGCCGAACAGAACCTGACCCAGCACACCGATGCCCTTCATCAGGTCCATGGTCGAGAACCAGTCGATGAACCAAGTCATGGCGAACTCCTTACTTGGAAATGCGCGGCAGGGTGTTGCGTCGAAGCAGCCAGAAGACGCCCCACATATCAATGATGCCGACGGCGCCCCGTTGCAGGATGCCGTATTTGGAAAGCCCCCGCGTCCGCGGGCGGTGATTGACCGGCACCGAGACCGCGGAACCGCTGGCACGGATCACCAGGGCCGGCATGAAGCGGTGCAGCGCGTTGAAGCGCGGCAACTCGAGAAACAGATCGCGACGGATGAGTTTGATGCCGCAGCCGGAGTCCGGTGTCGCATCGCGCAGTAAAGCCCCGCGTATACCGTTGGCCAACTTCGAGGCCACCAGCCGCGCGGCACTGTCGCGCCTTAAACCACGACGCCCGAGAAACAGCATGCGCTCAGCCGCGAGGCCACGTTTGTCGCGTTCGGCCAGCAGCTTGGGGAGATCGGCCGGATCGTTCTGGCCGTCGCCATCCAGCGTGGCGATCCACACACCCTGGGCCTGGGATACGCCGGTGATCGTCGCCTGGCTTTGGCCGCAGGAGGCGGCGTGGCGGATGACGCGAATATGCGGGTTGGCCGCGGCCAGCGCCGTCAGTTCCAACCCGGTCGTATCGGTCGAGCCGTCGTCAACGAAAACGATCTCATAGGCCAGGCCCTTAAGCGCGGCGTCGATCTCGGCCGCCAAAGGCCCGGCGTTACCGGCTTCGTTCTTCACCGGCACAACGACCGATAATTCAAGGCTCTGCGTGCTCATGTGCGCCGTCATACACGGCCCGGTGGAGCAAGGCAAAGGCCCGCATAGAAGGGGCATAGCTTGTCTGGCAGCGCCCCATGGCCTAAACTTTTTGCCCCATGAGCATGACGTCCGCCGCCCCTTCATATACGCGCCAGATTGCCTGGTGGCTGGTGCTCTGCGCCGCCATGGTTTTTGTCATGGTCGTGCTGGGCGGGGCTACGCGCCTGACCGAGTCCGGCCTGTCGATGGTGGAATGGAAACCCCTCACCCTCACCCCGCCTTTGGGCGACGCAGCCTGGACCAAGGAATTCGAAAACTACCAGCACTCGCCCCAGTTCCAGAAAGAGAACAGCTGGATGGGCGTCGAGGACTTCAAGCAGATCTACTGGCTCGAATACCTGCATCGCCTCTGGGGCCGCATCATCGGCCTTGTCTTCGCGGTACCCTTCGCATGGTTCCTCGCCAGGCGCGCGGTGGATCGCCCGCTGGCCTGGAAACTGGGCGGCCTATTCATCTTGGGCGGCGCCCAAGGGGCCCTGGGCTGGTTCATGGTGGCAAGCGGTCTGGTGGATCGCCCCGATGTCAGCCAATACCGCCTCGCCGCCCATCTGTTCACGGCCTTAGTGCTTTACGCGCTGCTGATTTGGACCGCGCTCGATCTGTTCCGCCAGACCCGCCCGCCCGCGCAGCCCCCTACCGATCACGCTTTCGCACGCTGGTGCCTGATCATCGCCGGCTGCGTGTTGGGTGTGATGGTTTCAGGCGCCTTTGTCGCCGGCCTGGACGCCGGCAAGATCTACAACACCTTCCCGCTGATGGACGGCAAGCTGGTGCCGGATGACCTATATCCCTTAGGCGCGCGCTCGCCCTTCGAGGACATCAAGACCGTCCAGTTCAATCACCGTGTGCTGGCCATCACCCTGGTCGCGCTGATCATCGTCACCTGGCTCCGCGCGCGGCGCGTGACCCTGGACGAGCGTGCGCGTAAGCTGGCCCACGCCCTGCTGGCTGTCGCCGTCGCCCAGGCGTCGCTCGGAATCTCCACGCTGCTGACGGTGGTGAACATCGAGCTGGCCCTGTCGCACCAAACCGTCGCCTTGACCTTGTTCACCTTCGCCTTATGTCTAGCCCATGCGGCGCGCCCAAATTCCGTGGCCGTCACCGCCGCCGCCCTCCACCCGGCGGAATAGTTTTAGGAGTTTTCCATGGCCGATCTCAAAGAGACCGAGAACCTGTTCTTCGCCAAAACCGGCATGGACAAGTCCGCCGTGGACAAAATCGTCGGCGACGCGCTGAAGGGCTGCGACGACGGCGAGCTTTATCTTGAATACTGCCAGTCCGAGAGCTTCCTGTTCGACGACGGCCGCGTGAAGAATGCGAGCTTCGACACCTCGCAGGGCTTTGGCCTACGCGCCGTATCGGGTGAGACCACCGGCTTTTCCCACTCCACTAACTTCAACGAGCAGTCCTTGCGCCGCGCCGCCGACACAGTGAAAGCCGTGCGCATGGGCTCGGGCGGCACCTTCGCCGATCCGCCGCAAGGCACCAACCAGCAGCTTTACACCGACGCGAATCCCCTGCCCGCCATTCCCTTCGACGTGAAGGTGGCCACACTTGCCGAGATCGACGCCTATGCCCGCGCCAAGGACCCGCGCGTGAAGCAAGTCACCGCGTCCCTGGCCGGCTCGTGGCAGGCCATCCACATCACGCGCCCCGGCGGCGAAGCTGTCGCCGACATCCGTCCCTTGGTGCGCCTCAACGTCAACATCGTCGTCGGCGACGGCGTGCGCATGGAGTCGGGCTCTTACGGCACCGGCGGACGCGTGATGTACGGCGAGTTCTTGAAGCCCGAGCGCTGGAAGTCCGCCGTCGATGAAGCGCTACGTCAGGCGCTGGTGAATTTGGAGTCCGTCGATGCGCCCGGCGGCGAGATGCCCGTGGTGCTCGGTCCGGGCTGGCCCGGCATCCTGCTGCATGAAGCGGTGGGCCACGGGCTTGAAGGCGATTTCAACCGCAAGAAAACCTCGGCCTTCTCCAACCTCATGGGCCAGCGCGTCGCGGCCAAAGGCGTCACCGTCATCGACGACGGCACCTTCGCCGACCGCCGCGGCTCCCTCACCGTCGACGACGAAGGCACGCCGACCTCGCGCACCGTGCTCATCGAGGACGGCATCCTCACCGGCTACCTGCAAGACCGCCTGAACGCACGCCTCATGGGCATGCGCCCCACGGGCAATGGACGTCGGCAGTCCCACGCCCATCACCCCATGCCGCGCATGACCAATACTTTCATGCTGGGCGGCGACCGCGATCCGCAGGAGATCATCAAGTCGGTGAAGAAGGGTCTTTACGCCGTTAGCTTCGGCGGCGGGCAGGTGGATATCACCTCGGGCAAGTTCGTGTTCTCGGCCACCGAGGCCTACATGATCGAGGACGGCAAGATCGGCGCGCCGGTCAAAGGTGCCACGCTCATCGGCAACGGCCCCGACGTCATGCGCAAGGTCTCGATGATCGGCAACGACATGATGCTCGACCCCGGCATCGGCACCTGCGGCAAGGAAGGCCAGGGCGTGCCCTGCGGCGTCGGTCAGCCGACCCTCAAGATCGAACAGCTCACCGTCGGCGGCACGGCGGTTTAAGCAATAGCCATGACGACACGCGCCAAACTCCGCGTCGCCAACGTCTTATTCTGGGTCGCCATCTGGCTCGGCGTGGTTGTGGCGACGGATACTCTTGGCCAGTGGATCATGATGGCCTTCGAAGCGGTCATACCCATCATGATGGGCATGATGATTCACATCGCCTTCCGCGAACATCCCGAGACGCCCTCTTAGCGGCTACTTCGGATCGAGCACCTTGCTCAGCACATCCAGCCGGGCGTTGCGCTCGTCCACGTGTACGCGCGGACCGCTCAGCGCGAATTCCATCAGTTCGCCTGACTTGTAATCGGGCCACGCGGTCAGGCCCGGGCCGTTGGGTGCGCCGGTGCTGGCGAAGGCGCGCCAGGCGGCGTTAATCACGCGCGAGACCTCCAGGTCAGCAGGAGCCGTGAGCGGTGTGCCCGTATTCATCGTGCCGAACACATACCGCAGCTCGGCGGCATGACGGGCCCCGAGCTGCTCGGCGATATTTGCCGCCGCCGGCACCGTCGAAAACAGATAGAGGTGCGTGGGATAACCATTGGCCACATGCATGCGGGCCAGGGTGCGCGCCTGGGCGGTGAACACGAAGTCGGTCTGCATATAAATGTCGAGCATGTCGTTGCTGCCGTAGGCCTCGGCCAGCACGGGGCGATCCTCGTCCTTGGTCAACGCCATGATGTCGCGGCGGCGGTCTTTCCAGGCAACCGTCGGTTCCTCATGGGTGGTGCTGCCGACCATGAAGGGCACCGGGGCTTCTTCCTTCTTGCGAAAGCCCTCCCAGATGTCGTGGGGCAAAACTTTTCCATCAACGACGTAGTACAAAATGAATTCGCCGCGCGCCGCTTCCAGCACCTTGGCGGGCGGCACGTCACGCAGGGCCTTCAAGGCCGCGGCGTCGGTGCCGGTGATGCCGAGCTTTGCCGCGATCGCCAGGCCATCGGCTTCCGCCGACTGGCGTCCGTCGGGTGCCGGCGTGGACAGCCGCGCGAAATACGGACGGCCGTAGCCTGACTGCGCGATGGCGCCCGCGAACAAGCCGCGCGCGCTTGGCGTCACCATTAAAGTATCGATCGACAAGCCGCCGGCCGATTGACCGAAGATCGTCACTTTCTTCGCATCGCCCCCGAAAGCGCTAATGTTGCGCTTGACCCACTCAAGGCCCGCCACCTGATCCATCAGCGCGTAATTGGCCAGGCGTCCCTTGTCGGCATTCTCGGCAGTCAATGCGGGATGCGCGAACACACCAAGCCGCCCGACACGATAATTGAACGACACCAGGATCACGCCGCCCTTGGCAAAGGTGGTGCCGTCGTATGTGGGCCGCGACGTACTTCCGGCGACCATGGCGCCCCCGTAGATCCAGACCATCACCGGCAGCTTGGCGTCCTTGGCCACACCCGCGGGCCGCCACACATTCACCGTCAGGCAATCCTCGCTCATGTCCTCGGCGCGCATGCCGGGGCCAACGCCCTGCATGCAGGATGGGCCAAAAGCCTCGGCGGCCTTCACGCCCGGCCATTTTTTCACCGGCTGGGGCGCGCGCCAGCGCAGTTCACCCACCGGCGGGGCGGCGAAGGGAATGCCCTTGAAGGACTCGACGCCGTTCTGCACGAGGCCGCTGACCCGCCCGCCGTCGATCTTAATCGCCGCCGTACTGTCCGCCCGGGCCGGCGCCCCCAGCAGCAGCATCACAGCCAAAAGCGAGGTGAATGAACGCGCGCGCATGAGTGCAACCCCCAGGTCTAAAAGCGATGGCCGCTTTATCTTCGCAGTTTCATTTCGGCCAGACAGCCTGAAGTGTTGCACGAACTATGCAGTTTATGCTCCCGGCCCGGGGCGGCGATGGCTATAGTGGCCCCGTCTTCAAAGCCGGTCTTTAAGGCCAGTCGTCAAGGGAGGGATCACCATGCACCGTTTCATCGCCACCACCGCACTCGTGTCCACGCTGCTGCTCGGAACCGCCGCCTTCGCCGCCGATATTCCGCCCGCCGTCAAGGCCGCGGTGGCCGACAAAGGCCGCCCCGAGGCCGACACCAGCCGCGACGCCAACAGAAAGCCCGCCGAGGTCGTCGCCTTCGCCGGCATCAAGGCCGGCGACAAAGTCGCCGACATCAGCCCGGGCGGCGGCTACTTCACGCGCATCTTCTCGAAAGTCGTGGGCGGCAAGGGCAAGGTGTACGCCGTGCTCGCCGCCTCCACGCTGGCCACCCGGCCCGAAGCCGGCGACGGCATGAAGGCCCTCGCCGCCGACGCCCAGTACGGCAACATCGTCTTCCACGCCGCCGACTACGACAAGTTCGCCGCCCCCGAGCCCCTCGATGTCGCCTGGACGTCCGACAACTATCACGACTTCAACAACCGCGGCGAAGGCTACACCCTGGCCATGGACAAGGCGGTGTTCGCGGCCCTTAAGCCGGGCGGCGTCTTCATCGTTATCGACCACGCCGCTGAAAAAGGCTCGGGCGGACGCGACACCAAAACCCTGCACCGCGTGGACCCCGATCTGGTGAAGGCCGAAGCCATGGCCGCCGGCTTCACCCTGGACGCGGAAAGCAACGTGTTGGCCAACCCCGCCGACGACCACAAGGTCGGCAACACCGACGGCAACATCCGCGGCAAGACCGATCAGTTCGTGTTCAAGTTCAAGAAACCGGCGCGCTAGGCGCCGCCCGCCACAGGCGATAAAGGGCGCCGGTTTCAGCTGGCGCCCTTTTTTTGTGGAAAAACAGCGGCCTTCCCGCCCCCGATGAAATTCCCGCGAACCGCTTGACTCCTCGCCCACTCGCGCGATGATTGCAAATATTGGCTTCAGGGGCTTGGGGAAGTTTGGCCATGCGTACCGCATCGTTTTTCGTCGCCGCCATTGCCGCGCTCGCACTGACCGCATCCGCCGAAGCCGCATCACCCCGGTCGCGCCAAAAAGCCGAACCGCCGCCGCCCCCCGCCGCAGTTCAAGGTTTCGCAGCCCACAAAATCCATTTCCCTGGCCAAAATGGAAACAACAGTTTCGAACGCTCAGAAAGTAGGGAAGTTTTCAAGCGGTTGCGGCGCTTTGGCGGAGAGTGTGCCCATTACATTCGGTGATGCGATCCAAGGGACACGCTCTGCCGATTTCATCAATCTGTTCATCGAGGAAGCTGAAAACGCGGATTATACGCAACCGGGCGGCAAAAGCGACATGTTTGGCGCTTCCGAAAATAAAGCGCAGCTTCTGGTTGGCGCTTCGATTTCAAATTTTACCGAAAACGGCTGTTGGGGCGGCCTACTTAGCGGATTCCAAAACCGCATGGACGCCAAAGTCACGGTGGAATGGCAGGTCTATGATCCGCTCGAACAGTAAACCGTTTTTCGCGGCAGAAGCGAAGGGACTGCCAACGTCCCTCCGCGCAGCGAAGATGTAAATGATGCACGTGTCGTTGCTGTCGCCGCCACGCGCGAAGCATTTAGAAATGCAGCACGGCAAATTTTGGCCCAGCAGGAGTTTGAAGTTGCGGTGCGCGATCCGCGCGGGGCCGCATCCTCGCCGCAAGCCGCAGCGCCGTCGATGGCCCTGCAGATTGCGCATCTGCCACAAAGCACGAAGGACTTTCGGACTCAGGTCGGGGATTTGCGGCATCAGGTCGTGACTGTCCTGACGCCCGCTTCAAGCGGATCCGGTTTCTATATCGCCGGTGGATTTTTGGTGACGAACAATCACGTCATCTCTGGATATAGCGACGTGAAAATCCGCTTCTTCGGCGGGCGCGAAATTTCGGGTTTTGTCGTCGCGAGTAACGTCCGCCGTGACGTCGCGCTTGTGAAGACCGATGCACACAGCTTCCAGGGGCTGCCGATACGTCTGGACCCGCCGCTGGAAACGTCGGTGGTTTACGTTATCGGCTCGCACCTGGGTCAAGAGCAGGAAGGCAGCGTATCGGCGGGCATCGTCAGCGGTTTTCGTACGGAAAACGGGCTTCGCTTTATTCAAAGCGATGTCGGCGTTACGCACGGCAACAGCGGCGGCCCCATGTTTGACGATAAGGGTAACGTGATTGCGCTCACCGTGGCCGGTAAACACGACCAGGAGGGGCTTCCGACGCAGGTCAATCTGTTCATACCCATCGCCGATGCGCTTAAGACGTTAAATATTGATGCGTCGCTGCCCGCCGGTGCCGCACCGGTCCTCGTCTCGACGCAGCCAGGCGCGACCACAGCACCGGTGCAGCGCGAGATTCAGGTTTCGATGTTCCCCGCCGACGGGCCCATGAAACGGGCGGGCAATACAAAGCCCTTGGCTGGCAAGGTTGCGGGCGTGGGCACGAGCGGCACTTTCACATTCGCACGGCCCGACGGCGTCAGTTGCGAAGGCCGGTGGACGACCCTGCAAAGCAAACCCGAAAACGGTTCGCTGATGGATAAGCACAAAGCCGTCCTGGGTATTTTCCAAAGTGCAGACGGTATGGTCGGCGGACTGGCGATCGGCGCGTGTTCTAACTGCGCCTCGTTCCAGGCCGAATATTACGTCGTGCCGGGCGTTGACAGTGGGTTCGGTGCGGCAACGGACTCCGACGGCAACGTCTACAAAATTATTTTCTGAGACGAGTCGCGGAACCGATGATTCCATTGGATTTGCCGTCCAAAAAGGACCGCGGGCGATAGCGGCCCAAGTCAAGCGATCAATCTGAAATAGCAGCCAATAATTTTTGGAACCTTGGGCCGTCGCCGCGGTTTATGACCAGTGATCCTTGTGCGTTTTGCTTTTCAAAGAGGTGCCCCATGTATCCTGATGAAGCGGAACTTGCACTGCGCCTGCGCGACAACCCCTCGATGAGCCGCCCGGTCGCCGACAAGCCCTTGGGATCCGGCTACGCCGTGTCACTGTATGTGCGTGCGGCCTATGGCCCGATCCCCGCGACATCGACGCGGCGCGACCTCGAGGTCCAGGCCGCGCTCCTGCGGTCCGTACGCGAACCGGGCCTTTGCGCACAAACAACGATTGTGGCGGCCTAAAGCGGATCAGCCCGTCCAAATGCCCGAGAACACCACGCGCCCGGCGACAAAACGCGCGAGACCGCCCAGCATCTGCGCGAGGCGGTGATCGGCCTTGCAGGCGGCGGTGTGTGTGCTGGGAAACAGCCGCTCGGCGAAGATGCTGAAATACGCCAGCCGGCGGTTCTCAAACCCCCGCGTGATCTCGGCCAGTTCGGCTTCGTTGATCTTGCGCTCGTCGGGCGTGATGTAGGGCGCGCCGTCGTAGATTTTGCCGACCACGCGCGGATAGATGACTTTGGTCATGAAGGCGCTCTCGCGCAGCCGCTGCGACAGCGAGTGGGTGTACATCTCGAGGCCCAGGATGTGGGCGCCCGGTTTGGCTACGCGCCGCACCTCTGCCATGGTGGGCGGAATATCGACGTGATGCAGGATATTGACCAGCACCACGGCGTCGAAAAAATCGTCGGGATAGGTGATGCGCTCGCTGGGCATGACGTTGATCGTCACCGGCCGGGGT
>CANJPG010000070.1 GCA_947476065.1 Fidelibacterota bacterium | reverse complement strand
CGTCGTGCGCAGGCTGGGCTGGTCGGTGGAGGCTTGCGGCGGATCGAAACGGCCGCGCTCAGGATCGCGCAGCGTCAGCCTGAATATCGGCACCAGCACCACGCCCGCCAGACCGACGATCACAAAAGCCGCACGCCAGTTGAGCGTGCTGGCGATCAGCCCGCCGAACAGCACGCCGCAGGTGCCACCCAAGGGAATGCCGAAGGAGTAAACCGCGAGTGCCCGGGCGCGTTCATGGCGCGGAAAATAATCCGAGATCAGCGAATAGGCCGGCGCCACGCCGCCCGCCTCGCCGACGCCGACGCCGACGCGCGCCAGAAACAGTTGCACGAAGCTTGTCGTCGCGCCGCCCAGCGCCGTGAACAGGCTCCAGACGAACAGCGAGATGGTCATGATCCAAACGCGGCTATGCCGGTCCGCGAGACGCGCGATGGGAATACCGAGCGCGGTGTAAAAAATCGCGAAGGCGAGGCCGCCCAGCAATCCCAGCTGCGTATCGCTGAGGCTAAGCTCGGCTTTGATGGCCGGCGCCAGGATACCCACAATCTGCCGGTCGATGAAGTTTACGGTGTAGACCACGATCAGCATGAACAGAACGTAGTAACGATAAGCGCCGCGCGCGGTGGTCATCAATTATTGCTCCGGTCGGAGATGGGCAAGCTGGCGAGAAAGGTGTCGACGGCGCCAAGCGCCTCAGGTTCGTCCAGCATAGACGCATGACCACGCCGCGGGATAGTGACCTGCTGGATAGAGGGGACCTCCTGCTTCATGCGCGCGAAGGTCGCAGGCGAAAGCAAATCCGACAACTCGCCCCGGATGGCCGCCCTGATTGTACCAGGTACAATTAGACGCAAAAAAAACGGCGGCCCGAAGGCCGCCGTTTCTGTTTGATATCGACAGCCCCTACTTCACGGGCACTTTCAATTTTTTGCCGTCGTCGGAGGTCGGGGTGTCGTCGTCCTCGACCTCTTCCTTTTTCGGTGCGGTCTTGGCGGGCGTGATGACAAAGGTGAGTTTGTCCTCGGCCACCGCGACGGCCACATGGCCGCCGGTGATGAGATCGCCGAACAAGAGGTGATCCGCCAGCGGCTTCTTGATCTCCTGCTGGATGACGCGCGACAAGGGCCGCGCACCCATGCGGGTGTCGTAGCCGCGTTTGGCCAGCCAATCGCGCGCACCTTGGGTGAGCTCGATCGTGACGTTGCGGTCCGACAATTGGCCCTCGAGCTGCATGACGAACTTGTCCACCACCTTACCGACGACTTCCGTCGAGAGGGCCGCAAACGGGATGATCGCATCCAGACGGTTGCGGAACTCCGGCGTGAACATGCGCTCGATGGCTTCCTTGTCGTCGCCTTCGCGCGAGTCACGTTCGAAGCCCATGGCGTTCTTGGACATTTCCGACGCGCCGGCATTGGTCGTCATGATCAGGATGGCGTTTCTAAAATTGACGCTCTTGCCGTTGTGGTCGGTGAGCTTGCCGTGATCCATGACCTGCAACAGGATGTTGAACAGGTCCGGATGGGCCTTCTCGATTTCGTCCAGCAGCAACACGCAGTGCGGATGCTGATCGACGGCGTCGGTGAGCAATCCACCCTGATCGAAGCCCACATAGCCCGGCGGCGCGCCGATCAGGCGTGAGACCGAATGCCGCTCCATGTATTCGGACATGTCGAAGCGGTGCAGCTCGATGCCCAGCGACGACGCCAGCTGGCGCGCGACTTCGGTTTTGCCGACGCCCGTGGGCCCGGAAAATAGGTAGCTGCCGATGGGCTTCTCCGGCTCGCGCAGGCCGGCCCGCGACAATTTGATCGCCGACGACAGTGCGATGATGGCTTCGTTCTGGCCGAACACCATCGTCTTCAAATCGCGCTCAAGGTTCTGCAGCGACTTCTTGTCGTCGCGGCTGACACTCTTGGGCGGGACACGGGCGATTTTGGCGACGACGTCTTCCACGTCCTTCACCGTCACCACCTTTTTGCGCTTGCCTTCCGGCAGCAACATGCGCGAAGCACCAACCTCATCGATCACGTCAATGGCTTTGTCGGGCAGCTTGCGGTCGTGAATGTACTTGGCCGCCAGCTCCACCGCCGTGCGGATGGCTTCGGTGGTGTAGCGCACCTTGTGGTGCTCTTCGTAATAGGGCTTGAGGCCCTTGAGGATCTTGATGGTGTCCTCGATGGAGGGCTCGGCCACGTCGATCTTCTGGAACCGGCGCACAAGGGCGCGGTCCTTCTCGAAGTGATTGCGGTATTCCTTGTAGGTGGTCGAGCCGATGCACTTCAGCGAGCCCGAGGCCAAAGCCGGCTTCAGGAGGTTGGAGGCATCCATGGCACCGCCCGAGGTGGCGCCGGCGCCGATCACCGTGTGAATTTCATCGATGAACAGCACGGCACCCTTCATGGCCTCAAGCTCCGAGACCACGGCTTTCAGGCGCTCCTCAAAGTCACCGCGATAGCGCGTGCCGGCCAGGAGTGCGCCCATGTCGAGCGAGAAGATGGTCGCATCGAACAAAACTTCGGGCACTTCCTTGTTAATGATGCGCCGTGCCAAACCTTCCGCGATAGCGGTCTTGCCGACACCGGCATCGCCCACGTACAGCGGGTTGTTCTTAGTGCGCCGGCAGAGGATTTGAATCGTGCGTTCGATCTCCTTCTCGCGGCCAATGAGCGGATCAATCTTGCCGTTCTTGGCCTTTTCATTGAGATCGACACAGTAAGCCGTCAGCGCCTCGCGGCCTTTCTTGACCACCTCTTCCGATTTGGCTTCCTGTTCGGCGCCATGCACCGTCTTGCGCTCTGCGGTTGCGGCACGCTTGGCAATGCCGTGCGAGATATAATTCACAGCATCCAGGCGCGTCATGTCCTGCAGCTGCAGGAAATAGACCGCATGGCTTTCGCGTTCGGAGAACAGCGCCACCAGCACATTGGCGCCCGTGACCTCTTCGCGGCCCGAGGACTGCACATGAATGGCGGCGCGCTGCACCACGCGCTGGAAACCGGCGGTGGGCTTGGGGTCGTCGTTGACCAGGGAGACCAGATCACGCAGGTCTTCGTTGAGGAACTGGCGCACCAATGTGCGCAGCTGTTCGATATCGACATTGCAGGCGCGCATGACGGCAATGGCGTCGGTGTCGTCGCAGAGCGCGATCAGCAGATGTTCAAGGGTAGCGTATTCGTGGCGGCGCTCGGCGGCCGCGGCCAGGGCGTGATGAAGCGTCTTTTCCAGGTTCTGAGACAACATTGACAAGGGAAATACGATCCTTTTCAGCTAGGGGATAAATCGGCACTCATAACCGAAGACTTTGTGCGCCCACCCGCCGTTCAATGTCCTCGTCAGTTCCTCACTCGTTCTCTCACTCTTTCTCAAGCGTGCACTGCAGCGGATGCTGGTTCTTGCGCGCCAGTTCCATGGTCTGATTCACTTTGGTCTCGGCCACCTCGAAAGTGAACACGCCGCAGATCCCCACGCCCTTTTGATGGACGTGCAGCATGATGCGCGTGGCCTCTTCGGTGCTTTTGGCGAAATAGCGCTCGAGCACATGCACGACGAACTCCATCGGCGTGTAGTCGTCGTTGAGCATCAGCACCTTGTACATCGACGGCTTCTTGACCTTGGCGCGCGGCTTGACCACCACGCCGGTCGTGGTACGGCCGTCGTCGCCCCCGCCCTTGCGCTCGTCGTTCATGACGGCGGGGCTTGGAAGGCCATCGAAAATGCCAGTCTCTAGGGGTGTCGGGGCGCTCATCGTCCTCGGAAATCATATCTGTGGGTAGCGGTAGGTCGTTCTCAAGAGTACCAAACCTTGCCTTTAGTATGTGTCAAAAATCCAATTCCGCCAGGGGGTCCGGCGAAAATTAATCGCTGGCCTCTGAAAAGTTGGAACTTCCGGCAACCGGCAAAGCTTCACTTAAGTGCGGTTTTTACGCGCCGGCGTTGCAGCCGGCGGTCGGGACGCGCACGAGTATGCAAACTGCATGTCAGATTAGTTAATTGCTTCTTAACATTCTGGAGAATGTTACGATTCCCCATGAGATTCAAGGGGATGAGTAACGAATTGTAGACAGCCCCCGGCCAACCACGTATTTTGACATATAAGGTCGGGCTAACCGGCTTCGTCATATTATGACAAGCGATCACCGAGAACGTGATCAGAGAACCGAGAACCAACGCCACTTATCCACAGCCCGCCGGTTTATGGGGCTTATTGAAACTGCGAGCGGAAGAGTAAGGAACGGGGATGCGCTTCGGATCGGTTCGGTTATTGGCTGCGGTGCTGCTTTGCTGCACGCCGGCGATTGCGATGGCAGCTCCCAAGGATAAGCCAGCCAGCACGAAGTTCTCGCCCGCCAAAGCCCCCACTGCCAAAGCCCAGGGCAAAAAAGCCAAGGGCGCTCAAGTCTCCAAGGCCGCCAAATACAACGCCCCCATCTATTCCGCCATCGTCGTCGATGCCGCCACCGGCAACGTCCTTTCCGAGGTCAATGCCGATACCAAGGGCTATCCGGCTTCGCTGACCAAGATGATGACCCTCTACATGCTCTTCGACGCCCTCGAGCGCGGCCAGGTCAGCGGTGATAGCCTGATCCCGGTAACGGCGCGCGCCATGAACGCCGCCCCCTCCAAGCTCAACCTCACCCGCAATTCCAAGCTGACGGTCGATCAGGCCATCGGCGCTCTGATCACCAAGTCGGCCAACGACGTCGCCGTCGCCACGGCGGAATTCCTGGGCGGCAGCGAAGACGCCTTCGCCGAGAAAATGACCGCTCGCGCCCGCGAACTGGGCATGTCCCAGACCACCTTCATGAACGCGTCCGGATTGCCCAACCCCGGCCAGATCTCTTCGGCCCGCGACATGGCGATCCTAGCCGGCCACCTGATCAAGGACCACCCGCAGTATTACACCCAGTTTGGCCGCATGGAGTACGTCTACCAGGGCCAGACCATCCGCACCCATAACCGCCTGCTCGAGTTCTACGAAGGCGCCGACGGCATCAAGACCGGCTATACCGCGGCCTCGGGGTATAACCTCGTCGGCTCCGCCACGCGCAACGGCTACCGCATCATCGGCGTCATCTTTGGCGGGGCCACCGCCAATGCCCGCGACCGCAAGCTGGCCGAGTTGATGGACCAGGGCTTCGCGGTCGTCTCCGGCGGCCAGGCCGCCCAGCCGGTGTTTGCCGGCAATACCAGCGACCGCAATGCCGACCGTATCGGCACCCAGATCGCCCTCGCCCAGCCGGCCGCCGCGCCCACCGAACAGGGCGACGCCGACAGCGCCTATACCCCGGCCAGCCGCAGCAGCGTGTCCATCGAGACCACCTCGCTGCCGCCCCTGCCCGCTCCGACCAAGATGGCCGCCCTGACTTCTCCCACCAGCGCGCCCTCGACCACGCCAACAACGGATGACTCCGCCTCCACCGCTGGCGTACAGATCGGCGCCTTTTCCGACCGCGCCAAGGCCCAGACCCAGGCCGAAGCCGCCGCCGCTAAGGTGAAGCCGACCTTTGCGGGCGCCACGCCTGTGGTGATGGCGGTGAAGTCCGGCGGCAAGATGATCTACCGCGCCCGTGTCATGGGCCTCGGCAGCGACGACCTCATGCAGGCCTGCGGCCTGATCCCGGCCAAGATCAAAGCCGGCACCTGCCAGGCGATCCGGCCCGAACAGGTCGCGGCTAACTAATCTCGCTCACTCGTCTCAGAAGTCCGCGGCGACGCGTGCCAGGACATTGCGCGGCGCGCTGGGCGCCAGGCGTCCCGAGGCGCCGTCCACCACCCAATCATAGGCATTGGTGACATTGGCCACCTGCAGGCGCAGTGACGCATGGGTGCCGGCTACCGTGAAGCTGTAGCGCGCGCCCAGCGACAAGGTCTGCGCCGATCCGACCCGCAGCGTGTTGACGCGGTTGGCATAGTGCCCGCCGATCACTTCCACCTGGCCATCGACCGAGAAGCCCTTCACCTGCGGCACGTCGTATTGCACGTTGACGCGATACAGCCTGGGCGGCGTGCCCGGCGGGACGTTGCCGATCAGCCCCTGATCCACCGTCAGGCCCGACGCCCGCGCCTGGATAAACACCGCGCCGGCGATCACCGTCACGTTCGGCACGACTTTACCAGCCAGCGACATCTCGATGCCGCGATGCCTGAGCCCGCCGACGTTGGTATAGATGTTGACGGTGTTGCGGTCGAAGTAGGGCTTGCTCACCTGGAACACGCCGGCCATCAAATTGACGCCGGGGATGATGCGGTAGCGCAGCCCCGCGTCGATCTGTTTGGTCAGGCTGGCGGGCAGCGGCTCACCGCCATTGACGGTGTTATCAGGCGCGGTGCCGAATTCCTCGAGGCCGCGCGTGTAGCCGCCGTAAAAGGACAGATCGCGCGTCGGGTACCAGGCGATGGTGCCGTTATACAGCAAAGGCCGGCTGCTGGTGGTGGCCGGGGCTAATCCCTCTTTGCCGAAGTCGCGGTGATAGAAGCTCTTCTGCACGCCGACACTGAACTCGCCGACATTGGCCCATTGGCCGACATAGGACACACCGGGCGTGATCTGGCGCACCACATCCTTATCGCGCACGCCCAGGGTATAGACGGGTTCCGCGACCCCGCGGTAGACGCCCACCTGCGTCGGCCCGAAGCTCTGCGTGCTGCCGCCACCAAACAAACGTCGCGTGCTGCGCCCGCGCGTCGCGATGTGCACGGTGTGACGAAACTGGCCGTCGGTATAGATGCCTGAGGCCCGCACTTCGCCCGAGTATGAGCCCGAGAAATGCTCGGGATACTTCAGGATATCGAGGTTGGCAGTCCCGTTGGCTTGCGTGTTTCGCAGGAACACCACATGATTAATCGGGCGCTCGGACTGAGATTGAAATAGCGCACCCTGAAGGCGCCAGTTATCCCACGGCGTGCCGCAGGCGATGATGCCGATGTTGCGGTCATCGCTGCGGCGCGCGGCCCACTTCTGACCGTAGAACACGCCGCGATCAACTTCGGGCGGCAGGTAAGCCCCTCCCGGGAAGATTCCGGGCGGCACCTCAGTCTTGAAGGTCTGATTGCTGAAAATAAAAGGAATGAATTCGGCGTTGTCCGTCGGGCGAAAGCGAAACAGCGCCGCCATGGTCAGCGTACCGCCGGCGGTCGCCTGCTCGCCGCCGCTGCGGAAGCGGTTGACGCCCGCTACCATGCCCAGCTTGTCGCCAGCCAGCGGCGTCGAGACGTCGATCACCGCCGAGGTCATGCCCTTGGGCGCGGAATACTGCAGCGAAGCGCTGACCACCGTGTGGTCGGCCGGCTGATGCACGGCGATGTCGGCGATGCCCGTGGGCGCCGGGAACGGATAAGACTGCGCCGAGAGCCCAATGCGCATGGTGGTGCTCTTGGTCAGCCGGTTGCCGAAGAGGCCCTGCTGGTCGAAGTACATGCCTTCGATGCGGATGTTGCCCGCCAGCTGCGGATCGAAGCCGCGGGCGTTGCGCGAGTCATAAAGCCCGACGCTGTCGTTGCCGACCTTGGTGCCGAAGGCATCTTCCGCCGAGGTCACCACGTTTTCATCGGCGCGCTGAGCAAATGCGGGCGCCGCGGCAAAAGCCAGGCAGGCGGCTCCGCCCAGAACAAAATGTCGGTACGTCAAAACATCCCCCAATTAACTTCTCGTCAGGCTACACCGTCACCTCTAACGATGCAGCCACTCCTTTTGAGACCATGCTATCGCAGAATTTGCACCTAAAAATCGGCTGCCAGCCGCGCCGACAGCGTGCGCGGCAGGCTGGGATACAGACGCCCAGAGGCCCCCTCCACGTACCAGTCATAGACATCGGTGACGTTGGTAACCTGCAGGCGCAACGTCGCGCGCTTATCCATCACGGTGAACGCGTAACGCGCACCCAACGACAGGGTATTGGCCGAGCCCACGCGCAGCGTATTGACGCGATTGGCATACTGGCTGCCGATCAACTCGACCTGTCCGTCCACCGAAAAGCCCTTCAGCTGCTCAAAGTCATACTGCACGTTGGCGCGGATCAGGCGCGGCGCTGTGCCCGGCGGTACGTTGCCGATCAGCCCTTGGTCCACCGTTAGCCCCGAGGCCCGCGCTTGCAGAAAGACCGCGCCGGCGATGACGGTGACATTGGGCAGCACTTTGCCCGCCAGCGACATCTCGATGCCGCGATGCCGCAGGCTGCCGACGTCGGTGTAGACGTTGACGGTGTTGCGGTCGAAATAGGGCTTGGTCACTTCGAACACGCCGGCCATGACGTTGAGGCCGGGCATGATCCGGTAGCGCACGCCGGCGTCGAGCTGCTTGGTCAGCTTGGCTGGCAGCGGTTCGCCGCCGTTGGCCGCGTTGTCGGGCGCGGTGCCGAATTCCTCGAGACCACGGGTATAGCCGCCGTAGATCGCAAGGCTTTTGGTCGGATACCAGGCGATGGTGCCGTTATAGAGTAAAGGCCGGCTGCTGGTGGTGGCGGCCGCGCCGCCCTCCTTGCCAAAATCGCGGTGATAGAAACTCTTCTGTACGCCGACGCTGAACTCCCCGACATTGGCCCACTGGCCGACATAGGACGCGCCCGGCGTCACCTGTTTCACTACGTCCTTGTCGCGCACGCCCAACGTATAGACCGGCTCGGCCAGCGGACGGTAGACGCCGATCTGCGTCGGGCCGAAGCTGACGGTACTGCCGCCGCCGAACAGGCGTTCGGTATCGCGCCCGCGCGCTGCGATGTGAATGGTGTGGCGGAACTGGCCGTCGGTGTAGACGCCCGAGGCCCGCACCTCGCCCGAGTAAGAGCCCGAAAAATGCGCTGGATATTTCAGGATGTCGAGGTTGCCCGTCCCGTTCGGCTGCACATTGCGCAAGAAGGCCACGTAGTTATGCTGCCGCAGACTCTCCGACCTGAACACGGCGCCTTGCAGCCGCCAGTTCTCCCATAGCGCTGCGCGTCCGATGACGCCCACATTGTGATCCGTCGAGCGCCGCGCGGCCCACTTCTGGCCGAAGAAATGATCGCGGCCGACTTCCGGCGGAAGATAATTGCCGCCGGTGAAGACACTAACCGGAACCTCGGTGTTCAAGATCTGGTTCTGGAAATAGAACGGCATCAGCTCGATTGTGTCGTTGGGCCGCCAGCGGAACAAGGTGGCCATAGTCAGGCCGCCGCCGCCGGTGCCCTGTTCGTTGGACAAATGGAAACGATTGATGCCGGCTACCATGCCCAGCTTGTCGCCCACGAGTGGCGTACCCATGTCGATGGCTACCGCGGACTGCCCGCGCGGGTTGGCATAGGTAACCGCGGCGCTGACTACAGTGTGGTCGGCCGGCTGCTGCACAGCGATGTCGGCGATGCCTGTCGGTGCAGGGAACGGATAGGATTGCGCCGACAGCCCGATGCGCATGGTTGTGCTTTTGGTCAGGCGGACGCCGAAGTTGCCCTGCTGGTCGAAGTAGAGCCCCTCGACGCGGATATTGCCGGCCTGCTGCGGATCGAAGCCGCGCGCACTGCGGGCGTCGTAAAGGCCGACACTGTCCGAGCCGACCTTGGTACCGAAGGCGTCTTCCGCCGAGATCACCACGTTTTCATCGGCGCGCTGGGCATATGCGCGGGGTGCCGCCGCGGCCAGCACGATGCAGGCCACGCCGCCCAGAACAAACTGCCTGTAGGTCAAAACGTCCCCCAAATCACCAACGCAAACACCCGCTGCAGTCCCTCCCCGGGACTGCGGCGCGTCAGGTGTATAGCGCATTATCATGTCTCAGCCGCTCACAAAGGGTTGAGAGGAAAGTACAGTCTTTAGTGCCCCACGGACTCCGTCGGCAGATCAAGCCCGCTGGCCTTCAACTGGGCAGCGAGTTCGCCCTTAAGTCCTTCAAGGTTCGCTGCGGTATCCGCTTCGGCGCGGGCCACCAATACGGCTTGAGTGTTCGAGGCGCGCAAGAGCCACCAGCCGCCCTTGCCCGTCACGCGCACGCCGTCGATGTCAGAGACCTTGGCGCCCGATGCGGCCAGGCGGGTTTTGACTTCGTCCACCACCGCGAACTTACGCTCATCGGGGCACGGAAAGCGCAGTTCAGGCGTGTTGATCAGCACGGGCATCTTGTCGTAGCGCTTGGCTAGGTCGTAGCCCGGGTCTTGCGCCATGATCGACAGGAAACGCACGGCGGCATAAATCGCGTCATCGAAACCATAATAGCGGTCAGCAAAGAAGATGTGCCCGCTCATCTCGCCGGCCAGGGGAGACTTGGTTTCGGCCATCTTGTTCTTGATCAGCGAGTGGCCGGTCTTCCAGACGATAGGTTGGCCGCCCATGCGCGCCACTTCGTCGAATAGAGCCTGGCTCGCCTTCACATCGGCGATGATCGGCGCACCGGGATGGGACTTCAGCACGTCCTCGGCCAGAATTTGCATGATTTGATCGCCCCAGAGGATGCGGCCCTTGCCGTCCACCACCCCAATACGATCAGCGTCGCCGTCGAAGGCAAAGCCGACATCGGCTTTCTGTTCTTTCACTTCGGCGATGAGTTGCTTGAGGTTCTCGGGCACCGTCGGGTCGGGATGGTGCGCGGGGAATGTGCCGTCGATGGTGCCGTTCAGCACCGTGTGCTTGCCCGGCAGTTTCTTGACCAATTCCGTGACTGCTTCGGCGCCAGCGCCATTGCCCGGGTCCCAAACGGCGGTGATAGCGCGCGTGCCGACAAAATCCTTCAGGAGGCGCGCGATATAGCGTTCAAAGGCCGGTGTATCGGTGGCCGTACCCGCGCCCTTTTCGCTGTCGCCGGCTTTGGCCATCTCGCCCAGCTTCTTGATGTCGGCGCCGAAAAACGGTTTTTTGCCGATCATCATTTTGAAGCCATTGTGAGTCGGCGGATTGTGGGAGCCGGTCACCATGATGCCGCCGTCGGCCCCGCTGTCGATGGTGGCGAAGTAAAGCATCGGCGTCGGGCCACGCCCCACGCGCGCCACGTTGATGCCCACCGACTGCAAACCTTCCACCAACGCGGATTCCATCTCGGGGGAGCTCAGACGTCCGTCATAACCCACGCAAACCCGTGAACCGCCGCCGCGCTTGATGATGGTACCGAAGGCACGGCCCACAGCGTTTGCGTCTGCGGTGAACAGCGTGTCGCCGACAATGCCGCGAATGTCGTACTCGCGCAGGATGGACGAATGAAAGGCGTGCGAAAAGCTCATGGAGGTCCGATACTTGATTAGGTGGTGGGACGGCCGATGCAGGTATAGCTGAATCCTTCGGCCTTCATGTCGGCCGGTGAATAGACGTTGCGCAGGTCGATCATCACCGGGGCCTTGAGCAGAGTTTTCATCCGCTTTATGTCCAAATTGCGGAACTGGTTCCATTCAGTGAGGATAACAACGGCGTCCGCCCCGGTCATGGCGTCGTAGGCATCGGCGCAGAATTCCACGCCGGGCAGCAGGTGCTTGGCCTCCTTGGTACCCTCGGGGTCGAAGGCGCGCACGTCGGCGCCGGCCTTCTGCAAGGCGGGCACGATGGCCAGGCTCGGCGCGTCGCGCATGTCGTCTGTGTTGGGCTTGAAGGTCAGGCCTAGGACGGCGATGGTCTTGCCGCTGACGTCGCCTCCGCAGGCATCCTTGATCTTGTCGGCCATGCGGTGCTTGCGTTTCTCGTTGACGTCAACGACCGTCTCGATGATGCGCAAAGGCGCGCCGTAATCCTGCGCCGTTTTGACCAGGGCCAGCGTGTCTTTGGGGAAACATGAGCCGCCGTAGCCGGGCCCCGGGTGCAGGAACTTCTTGCCGATACGCCCGTCCAACCCGATGCCGCGCGCCACATCGTGCACGTCGGCGCCGACTTTCTCGCACAGGTCGGCGATCTCGTTGATGAAGGTGATCTTGGCGGCGAGGAAGGTATTGGCGGCGTATTTGATCAGCTCGGAGGTTTCCAGCGAGGTGAACAGGATCGGCGTCTCGATCAGGTACAGCACGCGGTAGAGCTGGCGCATGACCTTCTGCGCGCGTTCACTCTCGGCGCCGATGACAACCCGGTCGGGGCGCATGAAGTCGTTTATCGCCGAGCCTTCACGCAGGAATTCAGGGTTCGAGGCGACGTCGAATTCCAGCTCGGGGCGCGCGGCCCGGATGATGCGGTGGACCTCGCGGCCCGTGCCCACCGGCACCGTGGACTTGGTTACCACCACGGCATACTTCGTCAGGTGCCCTGCTATATCCATGGCCGCGCCGTAGACATAGGACAGGTCGGCGTGCCCGTCACCGCGGCGGCTCGGCGTGCCCACAGCGATGAACACCGCGTCCGCGCCCGCAATCGCCGCCTTCAAGTCCGTCGTGAACGACAGGCGGCCGGCTTCGGTGTTGCTTTTCACCAGCGCGTCGAGGCCTGGCTCGAAGATCGGGATCTCGCCCGCCTTCAGCCGCTCGATCTTTTTGGCATCGCGGTCTACGCAGACCACGTCGATGCCGAATTCCGAAAAACAGGCGCCGGACACCAGGCCGACATAGCCCGTTCCGATCATGGCGACACGCATGGGTTTGGCCTACTTTATGTCCAATAGTTTCTGCACCAGCGGCCGCAAGCGGTCCGCCATCTCGGGATGAGCGAGGGCAAAGGCGACATTGGCTTCGACGAAACCCACGCGTGTGCCGCAGTCGTAACGCCGGCCTTCGAAACGCAGGCCGTGGAAGGGCACTTTATCAATGGTCCGGTTCAGGCCATCGGTGAGCTGGATTTCGTTGCCGGCCCCTTTGGTCTTCTTGTCGAGTTCGAGAAAAACGCTGGGGTCGAGCACGTAACGTCCGATAATCGCCAGCGTCGAGGGCGCTTTGTCGGGTGCCGGCTTTTCCACCAGGCCCTTGGCTTTGGCGAGTTTGCCGTCGTCCGAGAGCACATCGAGAATGCCGTAGCGGTTGGTTTGTTCCCTGGGCACATCTTCCACCGCAACCACGTGACCGCCGACCTTGGCATGGGCGTCGATGAGCTGCTTCAGGCAGGGCGTATCGGACAGCACCATGTCGTCGGGCAGGATGACGGCGAAGGGCTCATTGCCCACCAGCTGCCAGGCGCACCACACCGCGTGGCCAAGACCCAGCGGGTTCTCCTGGATCACCGTATGCATCGTGCCCGTCGGCAGTGACGCCGCGCGCACCAGGGCCAGCTCGGCGGTCTTGCCCTTGTCTTCCAGCGAGCGCTCCAGCAGCGGATGGGGCGAGAAATGTGCGGCGATGGATTCCTTTCCCAGCGCCGAGACAAAGATGAACTCCTCAATGCCGGCCGCGCGGGCTTCCTCGATGGCATACTGCACCACCGGCTTGTCGATCACCGGGATCATCTCCTTGGGAATGACCTTAGTGGCGGGCAGGAAACGCGTGCCAAGGCCGGCAACCGGCAGCACCGCTTTGCGCACGCGTTGAAACATCGAGTACTCCTTTAGAAAGCCATTTAATTCAACAAGTTATAACCGGCACGCAAGCCGTATTGAGAGAAGTTGTGCCATGACCGGCCAGGCCTTGCAACCGCCGGCTGGTCCCTCCAAAAGCAGCAGCGCCGCCACCCCTGACGAGGCGGCGGCGCTGTGGTTTTTTTGCGCTTTT
>CANJPG010000069.1 GCA_947476065.1 Fidelibacterota bacterium | reverse complement strand
GCGTTCGGCCCGGCCCAGAATCAGCAGCCACCGCTCCACCAGTTTTTCCGGCGCCAGACGATCCACGTTGAGGGTCTTGCCGACGAAGGCCGCCACTTCCGACAGCGACTGCGCGAAAGTGTAGCGCGCCCCTTGCGAGACCACCGGCACGCTGCGCGGACCAAGTTTTTGCAGGTCGCTGAGTCCTTGGGCGTCGGTCAGGATGTTGACCGACTCAAAGGGCACGCCGAGCTTACCTAGAAACTCCTTCACCTTCACGCAGCTCGAACAGCCGGGCTGCCAGAAAACGCGAAAGGGTGCTTGAACGTGGGACATCACTAAACCGTCGGTGGTTTCCTGCCGGGTGGCGAATACTACCACGAAGCCCTATACTCAGGAGAATGGAGGATAGACCTTGGACGACGCTTTGGCCGACCTAAAACGCGAAGATTACGCCGACCGGGCCATCAGCCGGATGCGCTCGCCCCGGGACATGCACATCATATGCGTCGATGTGACAAATAAATGCGATCTGCACTGCTCCAACTGCACGCGCCTGCTCAAGAACCAGACCGAGCTTTGGGACATGACGCCGGACAACTTCCGTCTGGCCCTGCGCAGCCTCAAAGGCTTCACCGGGATTATTGCGATGATTGGCGGTAATCCCTGCATCAGCAAACATTTCCCCGAACTGTGCCGGATATTCGCCGAGGAGATTCCCAATAAGCGCCAACGAGGCCTGTGGTCCAACAACGTCTTTGAATACCAGGAACTGATCCGCGATACCTTCGGCTTCTTCAACCTCAATCCCCACGGCGACGCGCGCGGCAGGAAGTCCCTCGAAAAACTCAACGCCATGATCCCGGGTGGCGCCAAGTTCTTTGTGGGCCATTCCCACCACGCCCCCCTGCTCACCGCCATGCGCGACCTCTACCCCAATGCCGAAGAGATGTGGGACGTGATCCCCACCTGCGACATCAATCAGCAATGGTCGGCGACCATCGTGCAGAACCGGGGGGAACTCCGCGCCTACTTCTGCGAAGTCGCCGCGTCCTTCGACCTCGCGCGCAAGGAGGATCACGGCTATCCGGTCACCGACGGCTGGTGGAACAAGTTGATCAGCGATTACGCGCCCCAGGTCAAACATTTCTGTCCCGGCTGCGGCGTGCCGGCGCGGCTCAAGGGGCATTTGGATATCGCCCAGACCGATACCTACAGCCCATGCAACGCCAAGATCGCCGAGAACGCCTTGCGTAAGAAGCGCAAGATCATCGAGGTCAAGTCCCTGGCCGACGCCGAACGGCTGAACAACGCCGCCACCAATTACAACGCCCACCACGATGCCAAGGCCCACGGCATTCTCCAGCACGAAGGTGTCGTCGCCTCCGTCTACGCCAAGGAAGGCCGCTACTATTGCCTGCCCCCGGGCGGCAACGAAGCGGATGCCCTCAACCATCTGGCGGCGCGCGCATTGCCCACTTATGTCGTCGGTCTGATCAAGTCTGAGGACACCGTGCTCTACGTCGGCCCCGGCTTCGCGCCTGATATCGTCGACATCGCCCGCCAGGCGAAAGAAGTCGTAGCCCTCGAGCCCAACAATGCCGCCGTTGAGAACCTGACACTCAGCTGCCGGCTCAATGCCTGCGCAAACGCCCGCATCGAACGCCTGGCCGCTTACGACCATAACGCCGTCGCCGAGTTCGCAGCGGCCGCCGAGCCCGCCGACGGTCTCTTTGACATGGAAGACAACGACCTCGAAGCCGCCGAACACGTTGCCTGCGTGCGCATCGACGATTATTTCCCGTCGGCCAATGCGCTGATTTTCGGCACCGCCGGACCCGGCGATCTCGCGGTGCTCGCGGGGGCCGAGAAAACCCTGGCCGCCGCGCGCATCCTGTTCATGCCATTCAACAGTGCGTATTATGAAAAGCAGCCGGCGAGGCTCGCCAAGCTCTTGGCGCTATTGGAAAAAGCTTTCCGCCACTGCTATGCGCCGCATATCGAGGCCAAAGACAGCGGCGAAGGTTTCGCGGCGGTGTTCGCCGTCATGTTGGAAAAACGCGCCAGCGGCTGTCTCATCCTGGCCAAGGAAGTGCTGCACTAAACCGTCGGCAGCTGCTCGAATCCCACCGGAATTTTGTCGGCCTCGATATATTCGCTTTTGACGTCAGTCACCTCGGCGAATGATGGGCCCTGCTGGCAGGCCGCGATCAGGCGCTCGACCACCTGCTCCGGTCCGTGCGCGAGGGCCTCGACCGAGCCGTCCTTGAGGTTGCGCACCCAGCCGGCCAGACCCAGCGGCTGCGCGCTATGCATCGTCCAGGCGCGGTAGCCCACCCCCTGCACGCGGCCCTTGATCAGCAGACGGACAGTGACCGCGGCCACTGTTGCCTCAGCCGAACTCGAGGATCATCTGGTCCACGGCGAGCGACGAGCCCGGCGCGTGATGGATTTTCTTCACCGTGCCATCGCGCTCGGCCTTGAGCACGTTTTCCATCTTCATGGCTTCGACGACCGCCAGCGTTTCGCCGGCCTTGACCACCTGGCCTTCCTTGACCGCCAACGACACCAACAGACCCGGCATCGGCGACAGCAGGAACTTAGACAGATCCGGCGGCGGCTTGTTGGGCATGAGGCGCGCCAGCTCAGCCTCGCGCGCGGTGTAGACGGCGATGTCCATCTGGCTGCCGGCGTTGAACAGGCGATAGCCCGAGCCGCGGCGATCCACCTGGATGGTGGCCTCTTCGCCGTCGATTTCCGCGGTGAACAAAGGCGCGCCAAAGGTCCAGGAGCCCGCGACCGTCACCGTCTTCTTGCCGACCTTCACCGTCGCAGCGACGCGTCCGTCGCCGAGGTCTTCGGTGTCGGGCGACAGCCACACCGGGAGCTCCTGCACTTTGCCGTCCGAGGTTTTCGCAGCCGCGATCCAATTCTCGGGGATCACACGGCCATGGCCCGGGATCTGGCCCGAGATGCCCGCCGCGCGGCGCGCATAGGCGTCGTGCACGATGGTCGCCACAGCCACCAGCGTCGACGGCTCTTTCGCCGGCAGGTCCTTGTCCGAGAAGCCGTCGGGATATTCCTCGGCGATGAAGTTGGTGGACAGGTCGCCACTCTCGAACTTCTTTTTGCTGAGCACGGAGGCCAGGAACGGAATGTTGTGCGAGACGCCGCGGATATAATAGGCGTCCAATGCCGCGCGCATGTGCTTGGTGGCCTCTTTACGCGTCTTGCCCCAGGAACACAGCTTGGCGATCATCGGATCATAGAACACGCTAATCTCGCCGCCTTCCTGCACGCCGGTATCGACGCGCACGTTCTTGGTCTCGGCCGGCGGGATGTAGCGCATCAGGCGGCCCGTCGACGGCAAGAAGGTGCGGTACGGGTCTTCGGCATAGACGCGGGACTCAAGGGCCCAGCCGTTGATCTTCACATCCTTCTGCTTCAGCGGCAATTTTTCGCCGTAAGCGACGCGGATCATCAGCTCAACCAGGTCAAGGCCGGTGATCAGCTCGGTGACGGGATGTTCCACCTGCAGGCGGGTGTTCATCTCGAGAAAGTAGAAGTTGCGCTTGGTATCGACGATGAACTCCACCGTACCCGCGCTGACGTACTGCACGGCTCGCGCCAACTGCACCGCCTGTTCGCCCATGGCCTTGCGGGTTTTTTCGTCGAGAAACGGGCTCGGCGCTTCTTCGATCACCTTTTGGTGGCGGCGCTGGATCGAGCACTCGCGCTCGTTCAGATACAGCGTGTTGCCGTGACGATCGGCGATGACCTGGATTTCGATATGGCGCGGCTGCTCGATGTACTTCTCAATAAACATGCGGTCGTCGCCGAAGGATGACTTGGCTTCCGACTGGGACCGCTCGAAGCCTTCCTGCACTTCGGACTCACTGCGCGCGATGCGCATACCCTTGCCGCCGCCGCCGGCCGAGGCCTTGAGCATAACGGGGTAGCCAACTTGCTTGGCGATCTTCTTGGCTTCAGCCACGTCCTTGATGATGCCCATGTACCCGGGCACCGTGGATACGCCGGCTTTGTCGGCTAGTTTCTTCGACGTGATCTTGTCGCCCATGGCCTCGATGGCGTGGGCGTCGGGGCCGATGAAGACCACCTTGGCCTTCTCCAGCGCTTTCTGGAATTCCTTGTTCTCCGACAAGAAGCCGTAACCCGGATGCACAGCCTCAGCACCTGTGTCCTTGCAGGCCTTCACGATGCGGTCGATGAGCAGGTAGCTCTTCGACGTCGGAGATTCACCAATGTGCACGGCCTCGTCGGCCATCTCCACATGCATGGCATTGCGGTCGGCGTCGGAATATACCGCCACCGTCTTGATGCCCATCTTGCGGCAGGTATTGATGACCCGGCAGGCGATCTCGCCGCGATTGGCGATGAGGATTTTCTTGAACATGCCTACCGCCCCTTACAACGGAATGTTGTCGTGCTTCTTCCAAGGATTTTTAATGTCCTTGGTTTTCAGCAGCTGGAGCGAGCGGCAGATACGCCCGCGTGTTGCATGGGGCATGATCACATCGTCGATGAAGCCCAGGTTCGCCGCCTTGAAGGGATTGGCGAAGCGCGCTTCGTAATCCTTGGTGCGTTCGGCGATTTTCTTGGCGTCGCCGATGTCCTGGCGGAAGATGATCTCGACCGCGCCCTTCGCGCCCATCACGGCGATCTCGGCCGTGGGCCAGGCGAAGTTCACATCGCCGCGGATATGCTTGGAGCTCATCACGTCATAAGCGCCGCCGTAGGCCTTGCGCGTGATCACCGTCACCTTGGGCACCGTGGCTTCGGCGAAGGCGAACAGCAGTTTCGCGCCGTGCTTGATGATGGCGTTGTATTCCTGGTTGGTTCCGGGAAGGAAGCCAGGAACATCCACGAACGTAATGATCGGGATGTTGAAGCAGTCGCAGAAACGCACAAAGCGCGCGGCCTTCCGGCTTGAGTCGATATCCAAGCAACCCGCCAACACCATCGGCTGATTGGCGACGATACCCACGGTCTGGCCTTCCATGCGGCCGAAGCCGATCAGCATGTTCTTGGCGAAGTGTTCGCCCACCTCGAAGAAGTCGCCTTCATCCAGTACTTTGTGGATGAGCTCCTTCATGTCGTAGGGCTTGTTCGGATTGTCGGGGATCAAGGTGTCGAGCGAGAAATCCTCGCGGTCCGGCGGATCACTGGAAACTACCACCGGCGGCTTCTCTTTATTGCTGAGCGGCAGGAAGTCCATGAAGCGGCGCAACCGGATCAGCGCTTCCACGTCATTCTCAAACGCGCCGTCGGCGACGCCGGACTTGCCGGCGTGGGTCATGGCCCCGCCCAGCTGCTCTTGCGTGACGTTTTCGTGGGTCACGGTCTTCACAACGTCGGGACCGGTCACGAACATATAGGAGGTATCCTTCACCATGAAGATGAAGTCGGTCATGGCCGGCGAATACACCGCACCACCGGCGCAAGGTCCCATGACCATGGAGATTTGCGGCACCACGCCTGAGGCCAGCACGTTCTGCAGGAACACGTCGGCGTAGCCCGCGAGCGAGCTCACGCCTTCCTGGATACGCGCGCCGCCTGAGTCATTGAGGCCGATGACGGGTGCGCCCACCTGCACCGCCTTCTCCATGACCTTCAGGATTTTCTTGGCATGGGATTCCGACAGCGAGCCGCCGAAGACGGTGAAGTCCTGGCTGAAGACAAACATCGGCCGGCCGTTGATGGTGCCGTAGCCGGTGATCACCCCGTCGCCCGGCACGCGCTGTTCGTCCATGCCGAAGTCCACGCAGCGGTGTTCGACGAACATGTCCCATTCCTCGAATGAGCCCTCGTCGAACAACAGCTCAATCCGCTCGCGGGCGGAGAGCTTGCCTTTGCTGTGCTGGGTGTCGATGCGCTTCTGACCGCCGCCCAACCGGGCAGCCGCGCGCTTCTCGTCAAGTCTCTGGATGATCTCTCTCATGAATCCGTTTTCAAACCCACTTTAAGATGCCCCCGGAGGTGGGAGGATTAGCATAACAATCCCGTCATACAGCACCAAAAATTTGGCTCGGAACACGTGCTAACCTTGGCGGGGCGGCCCGAGGCGGCTATAACCCACGAAATGTCCACATCCTGGACCAAAATTGCATAAATGAAGCCGCACACCGCAACGATGAACCCCATCCTGAAACTCGTCCTCGAGATGGGCCCGCTTGTGGTCTTCTTCGCGGCCAACGCCGCCTTCGGCATCTTCCCCGGCACCGCCGTCTTCATGGTGGCGACGGTGGTGGCTCTGGGCATCTCTTACGTCATCGCAAAGACGGTTCCGGTGATGCCGCTGGTCACCGCGGTCTTCGTTCTCGTCTTCGGCGGGCTCACGCTCTATCTCGCCGACGAGACCTTCATCAAGTTGAAGCCGACGATCGTCAATCTAATGTTTGCGACAATCCTGTTCGCGGGCCTCGTCACCGGGCGGCTGTTCATCAAGCTGGTGCTCGAATCAGCCTTTCAGCTGACCGACCATGGCTGGCGTTTGCTGACGCGAGCCTGGATCGGATTTTTCATTTTCCTCGCCCTGCTCAATGAAGTGGTGTGGCGAAATTTTCCAACTGATACATGGGTGACCTTCAAGGTTTTTGGCGTAATGCCGCTGACAATTGCCTTCACCTTCGTGCTTTTCCCCATCATAACCAAACACGCTTTGCAACCTTCACAAGCTGCTGAAGAGCCATCCAAGAGCGATATAGACACGCCCTAACTTTTGAGGCTGAATATGCGCGTTCCGGTGGGTGGAGGCCCGGCCATAACAATAGTACGTGGGGAACTACCATGGCCGTCAGCAAGGCGAAATTCTCGACGAAGACGCTCGCCGCAAAAGCCAGCGTGTCTTCAAAAAAATCCAAATCCAAACCCGCACCGCAGGCCGCACGCCCGAGCATGCGCGCCATGACGCCCACCGGCATGCAAGCCAGAAGCGGACGTTAGGGTAATTTTACAAGTCTGAGATATTCGCCAATCGCCAGCAGGTCGGCTTCGATCTGACGGCGTCGCGCGAGGGCAAGATCGTCCTCGCCCCATTGCTCCATCTGATAGCTCTCGTCCAACGCCGCCGCGGCAAAAGCTTCGGCGGCGTTGATGTGTCCGTGCGTCATGGCCAGCGAGAGCGCCAGCGAGTTGGTTATGGCGGCAGTGGCTTGCAGCACCGTGAGGCGTTCGTCATCAAGCGCCGTGATGGCCGCGCGCAAAGTCGCGACAGCCTCTTCCGACTGGCTATGGGGCATCAGGCCTTCGGCGGTTTTTAAAAACACGCCGTGCGCGCCCGCGAGCCAGTTCAGCACCGGCTGCCACACGGCCTCCTGGCGCGCCTTTAAGGGCGCGGGATGAGCGGCGCGATAGCACAGCAAATCGGCGTCAACGTATTTCATCAATTCATCGATCAGGACATCCCGCGCGGGCGTTACGCGGTCGATGGCGGTCGAGACCAGGCGCGTCAGCGGCATGGCCTCGGGTTCGATGAAGGGATCCTGCGCGTCCCACTCTGCCGCCAAAGCATCCGCGAGCGCGCGGCGTTTGCTGGCCACGGGTGCCCGCAGCGGGGTCATCACCGGCTTGCCGTCGAGCAGCACATGGAATGCGCCGTCCCGCTCGGCAACGGCGACGGTTTTAAAGACGCGTTTGGTCTTGGGCCGCGGTGGCCCGCCGCGTGCGAGAACGTTGAGATCAGTCGTCACAGCTACTTCTTATGGTGCCTATTTCTTCAGATGCCATGTGCGAGCGGCTTCGCAAGGATCGCCGCCGCCGGTGACACGGCCTTTGGCGCCCTGCACAACCGCCGACAGTCCGCCAGTCGCAAAGGCCGCACCCAAAGTGCTGAGTGTTTTGACAGCGCCACCCTTGTCGATACCAACGCCCGGCGCGGATAGCGGGCCCGAAACGCGCACCGCTTGGGCCAGCGCGCCAAGCCCCACGCCAAGCCCGCCCGTGGCTTTGGGGCTGAAACTAAGGTCGACGCGTTCGGTGCCGAAATTGACGGTGCCGCTGGAGGTTAGCTGCATTTTATCGGTCACCAGCGCGATGCCGTTTTTGGTGGTGCCCACACCGTTCGCGATTTGCAGATTGACCACGCCGCAGCGGGACACCGTGTAAGGGTCTTTATTGCCGATAGGATTGAGCGCACCCAGCACCTGCATGATGATGTCGGCGCCGATGATGTTAAGTGCACCGCTGCGGATGCGGCTTTCGCCCATGCCGGCGATGAACGAGCCGTTCATGCTGGCCGCGATCGCATGGGCCGTGTTGCCCGTTCCGTGCACGTCCAGGGCTACGTCGAGGGGGCCTTGCGTGATGAGGTCGCCCTTTTTCATTTCCTTGGCGACGGTCTCGGCGGTAATGCCCGCGGCCTCGGCCTGGACGGTGACCGACTTGTCGGCAGCGTTCATCGTGAAGGTCGAGGTCACCGTGCCTCCGGCGATATTGAAAGTGGCCGCCGTCAAAGCCAGCTTACCGCTGGCCAGGTTCACCGGCAGCACGACCTTGGTGAGCACAAGCCCGCTGGGCAGTGTCAGCTTGCCGATGGAGATGGTGACGTTGGCATCACCGGCGGCCAAGGTGTCCCAGGGCAGCGGCTCGTCGGAGAACAGCCGTTGACTGGCCGGCGCCGTACCGCTGCCGCCAGCACTGCTGCTAGTGCCACTGGTGCCCGCACCGCTGGCTTTGGCGAAGGCCGACAGGTCCAACTCGGGAATGGTAATGGCACCCTTGACCGTGCCGCGCTTCTGCGAGACGGTGACTGTGATATCCGTTGTGCCTTTCAGACCCATGCCGTCGAACTCGATTTTGGCCGGAAAGCCCCGGTCCATTTTTGCGAGCGTGGCGATGGGCGCGAGCGTACCGTTGGCCTTGAGGTCCTGTCCGCCGACCTTGGCGTTCAAGACGAGTTTACCGGTGCCGTCGAGCGCCAGATTTGAAATCTCGGCCTCGACCGGAGCACCCTCGCCGCTCATGGTCAGCTTGCTGTCGCTGACGGCGATATTAGCGATGCCCAGATCGCCGATAGGACCTTTGGCCTCGAGCGCGATTTTGCCGACGAACGCCGTGGTCGTGTCCCGGCCGGTCTTCATGGTCGCCGAGGCTTTCTCGATCGCCAGCGAGGTGACGTTGAGCGACTTCAGCGCGGCGAAGGGATCGAGCGACGCCTGCTTGCCGGAAACCTTGCGGGCCACACCTTCGATGGCCAGGCTGTTCACCTCGCCCTCATAAGAGGTCGGGCCGTCCTTGAAAGCGCCCTTGAGGTCGCTGGCTGCGAGTTTGGTCAGGTTGAGGTCCAGCAGCGAGCCAACCGCATTGAGGCTCAGCTTGGCCGCACTGCCCTGCCCTGTCATCGCGCCCTGACTGTAGGAGCCCGAGACATCGGTAACGGCGATGGAGGGAATGTTCAGATCGGCCAGCGGGCCTTCGATATCAACTTCGGCGTTTTTGGCGGCCGCCGTGCCGGTGGCCTTGGTCTTGCCGTCGCGGTAGGCCAGCTTCAGGCCCTCGACAGTGATGCCGCTGACGCTGAGGGCATTGGACGAGCCGCCGCCGGAGGCTGGCGTGGCGGCCTTCGGGGTATCGAACTCCCAATTGCCCTTGCCCTTGGCGTCGGTCTCGAGGGTCAGGTCGGGCTCGACAAGCTTGAGGCCGCTGATGTGGACGGTGCCGAACAACAAAGGGATCAGCTGGGTGTGGGCCTCGAGGCTCTTCAGTCTGATCATGACGGGCTGGCTGCCCCAGGGGGCATTGGCGACCTTGACGTCGCTGACGACGATGGACGGGGTCAGGGATAAGGATAGCTTGATATCCCCAATGGTCACGTCGCGGCCGGTGGCCGCCTTGGCCTGATCCTGGATGACGCCTTTGTACTGGCTGACATCGACGGTCATCAGCACGACGACGATGACCAGGATGATGGCGACGATGACCCCAGCGGCGATCTTAACAAACTTCATGGCGAGCCTTGTGGTGGGATGGTGCCGTTAACGCTTCACAAGCGTGCAGCAGATCGTCCAGACGATCAACCAAACGGTGGGCGCCAGCGCATTGCAATTCGGTCACGGAATGGTTGCCCCAGGACACCCCGACGGCATTGATCCCGGCCGCCAGCGCCATGTGAATGTCATAGGTCGTATCGCCGATCATGACCGCGTTTTCGGGTTCAACTCCCGTCGCAGCCAAAGCGTTTAAGATCATGACAGGATGAGGTTTTCCAGGCGCGTCATCAGGCGTCTGAACGGTCACGAAGCGCTCGCTCAGGCCGTGGCGGTTGAGCACATAAGTGGCCCCTCTTTTGGCCTTGCCGGTGGCGACGCCCAGCAGAAACCCTGCCTTATCCAAAGCCTCGATCAGGTCCAGTGTTCCCGGGAAAAGCGGCTCGTCATAACCGGGGGTCGCGCGCATGCGCACGAAGACCTCGCGGTACTCCTTGTCCAGGGTCTGGTGCCGGGAGGCATCGACCTCCGGGAACAGGGCCGCTAGGGCGTCGACCAGGGTCAGGCCGATGACCTTAGGGATGACGTCAGGCGCCGGCGGGGTCAGGCCGAGCAATTTGGCGACCTCGCCCACGGCGAAGACGATGTTGTGCTGGCTGTCGACGATGGTTCCGTCCAGGTCGAAAATCACCAGGCGGTTCGGCTTTGCCGTCATTCCCTGGCCTCACCTTCAGAGAAGCCCAGGTTCTTGAAGGCGTCCTTCATGTGTTTGGGCAAAGGTGCCGTCACCGTCAGGGATTTCTTGCCCGGGCGTTCGATCACCAGCTCGCGGGCGTGCAGGCACATGCGATCGGCGACCTCGGACAGGAGGCCGTGGTGCAGATCGACCCGCTGCTCGGGGTCGTGCTGGTGGACGGCGTATTTCGCATCGCCCAGGATCGGGGTGCCGATCAGCATGCAGTGGGCGCGCAGCTGATGAGTCCGGCCAGTGCGCGGCCACAGTTCCAGCCAGCTGATCTTGCGGGCGGCGGTGGCGACGACCCGGTAATCGGTCACCGCCGACTTGCCGTCCTCGTCGTCCCAGATCATGCGTTCATGGCCGACGGCGCCGCCCTTGGACAAAGCCGCCGAGATGGTGCCCGCCGGATGCTCCGGGTGACCCATGACCAGGGCCCAGTAAATCTTTTTCATGTCGCGCATCTGGAAGGATTTCGCGAGCACCGCCGCGGACTTAGGGGTCCTTGCTACGATGATGACTCCGGAGGTGTCGCGGTCCAGGCGGTGCACCAGACGGGGACGGTCGTCGGAGCCGAACCTGAGTCCATCCAACAAGCCGTCGAGGTGCTTATGGGTGCCCGTGCCGCCCTGGACGGCCAGCCCCGCCGGCTTGTTGAGGGCAATGAGGTCGTCATCCTTGTACATGACCATGCGCTGCACTTCGGTCACGTCGTGTTCGGAAATGATCGGGAGGGCCCGCTTCTTGGACGGTATCCCCTCCTCCTCGGGTTTGATGCCGAGGGGCGGCACGCGCACGATCTGGCCGGTCGACAGGCGGGTATTGGCCTTGGCCCGGCCGCCGTCCACCCGCACCTGGCCCGTCCGGAGAAGTTTTTCCAGCCGGGCGTGGTTGATCTCCGGGAAGCGGCGTTTAAACCAGCGGTCCAGGCGGCTCTCGCTCTCCTGGGGCTCGACGGTAATCTGTTGAACGCCGGTCATGAGTTTTCTTCGTCCTCGGGGGTTCCGGCCTTCTTCTCGCGCAGCTTCTGCCAATAGGCCAGTCGCTTGTTGATCTCGCGCTCGAAGCCGCGTTCATTCGGCCGGTAAAACTGGGTGCGCGGCATGCCGTCGGGGAAGTAGTTCTTGCCCGAAAAGGCATCCGGATCGTCGTGGTCGTAGGCATAGCCTTTGCCGTAGCCCAGCTCTTTCATCATCTTGGTGGGCGCGTTCAGGATGTGCGCCGGCGGCATCAAGGAGCCGGTTTTGCGGGCGGCGGACATGGCCTCGCCCAAAGCTAGATAGCCTGCATTGGATTTAGGTGCCGTACCCAAATAGATCACCAGCTCGGCCAAGGGGATGTGCGCCTCCGGCGGGCCAATGCGGTCATAGGCATCCCACACGGCGAGCGCCATCTGTAGTGCCTGGGGGTCGGCCATGCCGATGTCTTCCGCGGCGAAGACGGTCAGGCGACGCAGCAGGAAGGCGATGTCCTCGCCCGCGTCGATCATCCGGCTGACCCAATAGAGTGCCGCATCAGGGTCCGAACCGCGCAGAGATTTATGCACCGCGCTGATGAGATTGTAGTGCCCTTCCCGGTCCTTGTCGTAGACCGGCGCGCGCCGTTGGATGACCTTTGATAATGCTGCACTATCAAGAGCTTGCGGCGGTGTCTTCAAGGCAAACAAGTCATCCGCCAAGGCCAGCATGTAGCGCCCGTCGCCGTCGGCCATTGCGCGCAGCGCCGCCCGGGCATCGGCGTTCAAGGGCAGCGGTTTGCCGGCATCGGTCTCGGCGCGGGACAGCAGGAGATCGAGGGCCGCGTCGTCGAGGCGGCGCAGAACCATGACCTGGCAGCGGGACATCAGCGCGGCGTTCAGCTCGAAGGACGGGTTCTCTGTGGTGGCGCCCACGAGGACGACGGTGCCGTCCTCGACGTAAGGCAAAAAGCCGTCCTGCTGGGCGCGGTTGAAACGGTGGATCTCATCCACGAACAACAACGTGCCCTGCCCGGACCGGCGCCTCTTTTGGGCGGCGTCGAAGATCTTGCGCAAATCGGCTACGCCCGAAAACACCGCCGAGATCGGCTGGAAGAACAGGTCGGTGCCTTTGGCCAGCAGCCGGGCGATGGTGGTTTTGCCACAGCCGGGCGGTCCCCAGAGGATCATGGAACTCAGGCGCTTGGCCGCGACCATGCGCCCGAGCGGGCCTTCGGGGCCTAAAAGGTGCTCTTGGCCCACGACCTCGCTCAGGTCTTTGGGCCTCAAACGATCAGCAAGGGGCTGTCCGGCTTTGGACTCAACCGGGGGATCGAAGCTTTCGAACAGGTCGCTCACCCGCCCACTCTAAACGTATAAACCTTGCCGTCGCGGCCGATGGCGGCGGTCCAAACGGCGAGCGGTTGGGCGGTCAGGCGCACCAGGTCATCGACCGTATTCACGGGGACATCGTTGACCGACACCACCCGGTCGCCGGGCCTGAGGCCAACACTGGAGCCGGGACTGCCTGGCACGACATTGAGCACGATGACCCCTGGGTCCTGGAAGTCGAGCCCCATCTCCTCGGCCAAGGCCGGGTTGAAGTTGGCGACAGCAGCTCCGGCGAAAGGCTGGCGCCCGGTCAGCTGGGTCAGTTTCCGGGCCGGCACGTCCGGCGGCGGCTCAAGGGCCACCGAAAGGGTCCGCACGGTTCCATTGCGGCTGGTCTCGACCTGGGCCTTGCCGCCAACGGGCATGGTGGCAAAGAGGTAGCGCAACTCCTCGACGTCGTTGACCTCATGGCCGTTGACGCTGCGCACTATGTCGCCCACCCCAAGGCCGGCTTTTCCGGCGGGGCTAGTGGCCACCACCCGGTCGATGACCACGCCGCTGGGCCGGGGCAACGAGAGGCTCTTGGCCAGGTCCGCGGTGATGCTTTTGCCGCTGGCCCCGAGCCAGGCGCGGACCGCGCGGCCCTCTTTCAATATAGATGCAAGAACGGT
>CANJPG010000068.1 GCA_947476065.1 Fidelibacterota bacterium | reverse complement strand
CCTCGGTTACGGCGCGGCCGGCTACACGCGCGACCGCGGTTTTCAACAGAACCGGCCCCATGTTGTCGAGCAGAATCTGATCGACACCGACGGCCAACGCTTGATCGAGTTGGGCCAGCGTGTCGACTTCTACCTCGATCTTCACGCCGCGCGGCGCCGAACGTTTGGCAGCTTCGATGGCCTGCGCCACACCGCCGGCTGCGGCAATGTGGTTATCCTTGATCAACACCATGTCGTAGAGGCCCATGCGGTGATTCACGCCGCCGCCACAGCGCACGGCATACTTCTCAAGCACACGCAGTCCGGGCGTCGTTTTGCGCGTGCAGCAAATCCTGGCTTTGGTGTGGGCGATCACCGCCGCAATCTCGGCGGTTGCCGTGGCCACGCCGGAAAGATGGCCAAGGAAGTTGAGCGCAACGCGTTCGGCTTTCAGCAGTGCGCGGGCAGCACCTGAGATTTCGAGCAGCACGGTTCCGGGCACCAGTCGCGCGCCGTCTTCCACCTTCGGCGTCAGACGCACGTTTTCGTCAACCAATTGAAAGACGCGCATTGCCACCGGTAGGCCCGCGGCAACGCCAGGCTTGCGGGCGGCGATGACTCCGGCGGCTTGCCGGTCAGATGGAATGACGGAATCGGTCGTGATGTCGCCGGCCTCGCCCAAGTCTTCGGCGAGTGCGCGGCGCACAAGGTCGTCAATAACGGCCAAAGGCGGCGGATTGAACGCGGTCATGTGGGCAAAGCCCGGCGGGCGTGTTTACGCGCCCGGCTTCCAGCCCGTGAGCATGCGTTCGACCGAGACGCGCGCGCGCGCGGCAATGGCCGGATCAATGTGCACTTCGATCTCTTCATTCTCCAAAGCCGAGAGGATGTTCGAGAGCTCAATGCGCTTCATGAAAGGGCACAGGTTGCAGGGCCGCACGAAGTCGAGGTCAGGATACTCGGCAGCGACGTTGTCGCTCATGGAGCATTCCGTGACCAGAACGACTTTGGCCGGGCGATGCTTGGCGACATAGTCGATCATGCCGGCCGTTGAACCCGCGTAATCGGATTCCGCAACCACTTCCGGCGAGCATTCCGGGTGGGCGAGCACAACAACACCGGGGTTATTTTCACGCATACCGCGGATGTCGGCGGGCGTGAACATCTCGTGGACAACGCAGCGGCCTTTCCAGGTGATGATCTCGGTCTTGACCTTCTTGGCGGTATTCAGCGCCAGGTACTCGTCCGGCAGCATGATGACCCGCGGCACACCGAGGCCTTCGATGATTTCCACGGCGTTGCCCGACGTGCAGCAGATATCGGCTTCGGCCTTCACTTCGGCCGAGGTGTTGACATAGGTCACCACGGGCACGCCCGGATACTGCGCCTTCAGTTTGCGCACATCTTCAGGCGTAATGGATTCAGCCAGGGTGCAGCCGGCGCCGGAATTGGGGATCAGCACCTTTTTGCTGGGGTTCATCAGCTTGGCGGTCTCCGCCATGAACTGCACGCCGGCCATGACGATGATGTCGGCGTCGGTCTTCGAAGCACTGCGCGCCAAAGCCAGGGAGTCGCCGGTGATGTCGGCGACGCAATGGAAGATCTCCGGGGTCATGTAGTTATGCCCGAGGATGACCGCGTTCTTCTGCACCTTCAGCGCATTGATGCGGTCAATGATCGGCGCAAACACCGGCCATTCCACAGCGGGAATGACGTGCTTCACCTTTTCATAAAGGTGGGCGGTATTGCGTTCGACCTCGGACGTAAAGCGCAGGTCCTTGGCAGTGTTGCGCGTCGTATTGACCACGTTCATGGCGGTCGCCCTCGTTCTGTGTGTTTCAGCGTGTTACTGCTTCGCGAAACTTATACTTAAATTGAGCATATATAGGGGGTAGAAAAAACACGTGCCCAGCGTGTTGTCCGAAACGGTATGGCCCTCCGCACCGGAAGTCAAGATATGCTGAAGTTGAGACTAAGCCTGTTGATAAATTCCGCAGCGCAGCATAATTCCGCTTTTAAAAACATGAGGTTAGCTTCAGCTAGCCGCCGCGTTTGCTAACCCGCACCGGCACGCGCACCCCAGGCGCCGGGCGTTCATGCACCACTTCGCGACGGAATCGGAAGAGCTCGGCCGGCCGGCCGCCTGTCTGTCCGGAGATGTGGCCGGTGGGCTCAACCAGCCCCTCATGCGCCACCAGCCGGCGGAAATTCTGCTTATGCAACCGACCGCCGGACAGCGCTTCGACCGCCCTTTGCAGCTGGAACAGGGTGAAGGTGGGCGGCATCAATTCGAAGATCAAAGGCCGATACTTAATTTTGGCCCGCAGCCGCCCCAAGGCCGTGGCCAGAATTCGTCGATGGTCCTTGATCAGCACTGCCCCGGTATGGGGTAAAACCCCGGCCAGGCCAGCGGGCGGTTCGCGGCCCACATCCAGACTGGCTTCCGCCACCATACCCGCCTCGTAGAGCAATTCGTAACGGTCTAAAACCCGCTCGTTATCCCAGGCACCGCCGCCAAAGCCGAAGGCCAAGTTTATGCGTTCCTGGCGCCGATTGCGGTCCGGCTTTGTATTGGCGTCATCGACCCAGGCCTCAAGATGGGGCGCGATGAGGGAGTCTAGGATGGGCGGCGGACCGTCGCGCCAGTCCTCCCAAGGGAAGTAGCGATACCAATCGCCCCAGGCGGATTCCCCCGTATCCTTGGTGGAAATTTGCCGCACAAGGGCAAGGTAGCCGACTGAAACCGGCCGCGGCCCGCCGGCCCGCTCTTGCGGATCGCGAAATCTGTCGCCGAAGGTATAGAGCTGCTCGACATACCCGAGGTGTAGGGTGGTTTGTTCTTCCACCCAGGTGCGCAGGCCTTCTTCGAGCGTCCGATGACCTGCGGGATCGAAGGGTCCACAGGGCAGGCCAGACTGGAGTATGGCCTCCGGCGGACGCACGAGCAGGATTTTGGGCGCCTCATCGCTAACCGCGACAATGGCGGCACTCAATTCGATGACCACGCCGCTGGCTGCGCCGCGTGTGCTCATGGCGCGCATGGCCTTGCGGGGATGGGCCGTCCGTTCAGGGGTATGGCGAGTGCTATCACGTTGTTTAGTATAGCACTGTTCGGCGTCAGCGCGCGGTCTTCGCGGCCGTGCCGCCGGGTGTGGCCGAAGTGCCATCCACCCGGCAAAAATTTCCTAGTGTTAACTTGTTCTTCACTACGCCCCGATACCGTCATTTCCAAAGGCGGATCTGCGTTTTTTGGGGCTTTAAGCAGCTGCTTGCTGGGCGCCGATCCGCCGAAATTCCCGGCGAGAGGACCAAAAAATTGAACCCGTTCATCACGCAAATTCGCAACCTTGGGCCCGCCCGTCTTGCAGCCATGGGCGGGGTGGCGGTCGGTCTGATCGCCTTCATCATCTTCTTTGCCACGCGCTTCTCGGCAGCACCGATGGAGCTGCTGTACGGCAACCTCTCATCCACCGATTCGCGTGAAATCACCCAGCAGCTCGAACTGTCTGGCGTACCGTTCAAAACCGCCAACAACAATACCGAAATCCTCGTGCCCTCCGAGAAGGTTACCCCGGTGCGCATGCAGATGGCCGAAATGGGTCTGCCGTCCGGCGGCAGCGTCGGCTACGAGGTGTTCGACAAGATGGACGCCTTAGGCTCCACCAACTTCATGCAAAACGTCAACTTGATGCGCGCACTTGAAGGTGAACTGGCGCGAACCATCAAAGCAATCGATGGCGTTCAAAGTGCGCGTGTTCACCTGGTGATGGCCCAGCGCGAAATGTTCACGCGTGAGACCCAAGAGCCAACCGCCGCCGTCTACATCAAGATGCGCTCGGGCCGTCTGGCCGAAAACCAGGTTAGCGCCGTGCAGCATTTGATCGCGGCTTCGGTTCCTAAGCTGAAGCCCTCCAATATCTCGATCGTCGATGAGCGCGGCGCACTTTTGTCGCGGTCGTATGAGAACGACCAGCAGATGGTCGCCGCCCAGCAGGACGAATCGCGCAATAAACTCGAGCGGCGCCTGGCGCAGGCCGTGACCGCCATGGTCGAAAGCTCGCTCGGTCCCGGAAAAGTGCGCACCGAAGTGCGCGCCGAAATGGAATTCGACAAGGTCGTGACGGCCGAGGAAACCTACAACCCCGACCAGCAGGTGCAACGTTCCTCGGTTACCGTCAACGAGACCAATACCTCGACCGAATCACAGCCCAGCGATGTCAGCGTCGCCAACAACGTGCCCGACGCCAATCTCAATAATCAGGGCTCGGGCCGCGCGCAGACCAGCGAGAACCGCACCGAAGAAACGGTGAATTACGAAATCTCCAAGAAAACCACCAACTCGGTGCGCGAGAGCGGCACCTTGAAGCGGCTGTCAGTTGCGGTGCTGGTGGACGGCACCTATACCCCGGCGCCGGCTGAAGGCGGCGAGCGCACCTATGTGCCCCTGCCCGAAGAAACCATGACCAAGATCGACAGTCTGGTGAAGACCGCCATCGGCTTCGACGCCAACCGCGGCGATCAGATCGAAGTCGTCAACATGCCCTTCACCGGCTTTGACGACATCGCCGGCCCCGAAGAGTTCAACCTGCTTGGGTTTACCAAGGAAGAAGTCATGCGTATGGCCGAAGGCCTCGGCGTAGCCGTGGTGGCAGTGCTGGTAATCCTCCTGGTTGTACGCCCGCTGGTTACACGCGCCTTCGAGTCCATGCCGCAGGGCGAAGAAGCGCTGATGAGCGAAGGCATGGCACAGTTGTCAGGCCCTGGCGGCGTACCGATGCCTGGCAGTGGGCAGGAAGAAGAGGAAGATCTCGACGAACTGATCGACATCGACAAAGTCGACGGTCGCGTGAAAGCCTCAAGCCTGCGTAAGATCAGCGACATCGTCGACAAACATCCGGAAGAAGCCCTGTCGATCGTGCGCACCTGGCTTTACCAAGAAACCTGATAAGCGCCGATTTTTCAAAGGTGGGGTTGCCCGCACCCGCGGTATAATGTCCGCCCTCAAGGAAGCTGCGGCGCTCTGACTTATTGATGCACAGGATTTGTTAAATGGCTCCACGCGGCGCGAAAAAGTTTCTATTCGACAGGTCTTTCGACGACCCGGCAAAACTCTATTTGCCCGGCGAGCGCCGCAAATCAGAGATCGCGGCCGCGGCGGCTGCGGAAGCCGCCGTTGCCATAGCGGCGGCCGAAACGGTGGACGTCGCCGTCAATTTGCAGGACGAACCCGCAGAGCCGGAAATCAAACTCGAATTCACGCAAGCGCAGATCGATGCCGCGCGTGAAGAAGGTTATATCGCCGGCCACGGCGCCGCCCTCGAGGAAGCCGGAACGGCGCGCGAGCATTACGTCGCCGACGCCATCAACCTCATCGCCCAGAACCTAGGCAAGCTCGAGGAACAGCAGCGCGCGGCAAACACCGAACTCGCGGACCTGGCGATGCGCATGGTCTATGGCGTCACACAGAAGCTGCTGCCGGCTTTCGCGCATGCCCATGCTGTCGACAGCATTGAACATTTTGTCCGCGCCGCCCTGCCGATTGCCGTCGGTGAGCCGCGCCTCCTGGTACGCGCCCATCCCATGATCGCTGCTGACCTCGAGCTGCGTCTTAAGGATGTGTTTATCCGGGCCAGCTTCCAGGGCAGCTATTCCGTGATTACCGACTATGAACTGCAGCCCGGCGACTGCCGGCTGGAGTGGGATGGCGGCGGCGCCGACCGAAACGAAGCCCGAATCTGGCGGGACATCCGCGAGGTAGTTGCTAGCAATTTCAACGCCGTCGATGTTGCCGAATTGGACCATGCGGCCGATCAGCTACCCCCGGATGTACCCGGGGCCCCCGAGCCAGAGGCGGAACCTCAGGCTGAAGCGCCGCCCGTAACGCCGGACGAAACCGGACAATAAACGCCTTGGTAAAGGGTTTATAAGAAACTCGCGTGATAGAGTTCGCCACAAGTGGGTGGCAGTGAGATTAAGTGGGAACCGTGTCGGGCCCAACAGGCCGGCGGACAGACAGATGGCAGAGAACACAGACGGCGGCGGTAAAAAGCCCGGTAAGACGGTCAGTGAGCTGTCTTTGGACGAAATCGAAGGCAGCAAATCGAATGCCGCCGACTACACCGATGATTCATGGGGCGATCCGGCCGATATCCCTGACCGGCCGCGCTCGGCGCAAGACCTGGAAGCTGTCTATGACATCCCGGTGCGCGTCTCGGCCGTGCTGGGCAAATCGTCGATGCAGGTCAATGAACTCTTGAAACTCGGCCGCGGCGCGGTCGTCGAGCTTGATCGCAAAGTGGGCGAAGCCATCGATATCTACGTCAACGACCGCCTTGTCGCGCGCGGCGAAGTGGTGGTCGTGGATGACCGGCTTGGCATCACCATGACGGAAATCATCAAGACGCAGAAGGCCTAAGGGCCCTGCGCCTTATCCTTGGACCTTGGATTCATTGAGCATGTCTGAACAGGCAGAGATCACGGCCGTCCCGCGGCGCATCCTGTTCGATGGCGCTACCGTCTTCGGGCTCGCCGGCGCGCTCATTCTTATCATCGCGGCCATCGTTATTGGTGGTTCGCCCGAGGCCTTCATCAACCTGCCCGGCTTGCTGATTGTTGTGGGCGGCACCTTCGCCGTGACCACCGTCAGTTTCACATTGGGCGATGTCGGGCGGACCTTCGGCGTGCTCGGCGGTACGATCTTCTATCGCGAACGCGACCCGCAAGACGCCGCCTACTCCGTACTTGAGATCGCCGACTACTGCCGCAAACACGGCGTGCTGCGCTTGGCCGGCGCCGAGTTGGAGAAATTCTCGCGCGAGACTTTCCTGCACAAGGCTCTGTCGATGCTCATCGAAGGCGTGCCCGAGAAGGACATCAACGATATCCTCAGCGAAGACATGGCCGCGGCGACAGCTCGCGTTCACCGCTCGGCCGGTGTCCTGCGCAAGGCCGCCGAAATCTCGCCGGCGATGGGCCTGATCGGCACGCTGATCGGCCTCGTGCAGATGCTGGGCAACCTGGACAATCCGAGCGCCATCGGCCCGTCGATGGCCGTTGCGCTGATTACCACATTCTACGGCGTGCTGCTGGCCAACGTGGTCTTCAACCCATTGGCCTCGAAGCTCGAACGTAACGCCGCCGAGGATCAGCTGATTCACTATCTGCATACCGTTGGCGTGCTGTCGATCGCCCGCAAAGACAACCCCCGCCGTCTGGAAATGCTGCTGAACAGCGCATTGCCGCCGGAGGGCAAGGTGAGATTTTTCGAATGACGGCCCTCCCTTCTCATCGCTTGCATCCCGTTGACGCGCGGCCCGCCAGGACGGATAACGTGGTGGTGCTCACCGCAACAAAGTCAGGTTTGCCATGCGGTTACTGATCATCGGCTCACTTGACGGACAGATTGGTGCCGCCAGCCGCATTGCCATGCAGCGCGGCGCCAAGGTGATTCAGGCCGACGGCATCACCCAGGCCATGGAGGTCATGCGCTCCGGCCAGGGCGCTGATCTCGTTATGTGCGATGTCGCCTACGACATTGCGCAGTTGCTCGAAGCCATGAAGGCCGAGCGCATCCATCTGCCCGTAGTGGCCTGCGGCGTCGAGACCGATTCCCGTGCCGCCGTCGCCGCCATCAAAGCCGGCGCCAAGGAATACGTGCCGCTGCCGCCGGATGCGGACCTTATCGCTGCGGTACTGGAGGCCGTCGCCGCCGAGCAGGACGCGCTGATCTTCCAGGACCCGGCCATGGACCGCGTCATCCAGATGGCCAAGAAGGTCGCCGCCAGCCAGGCCGGCGTACTGATCACCGGTGAGTCCGGCACGGGTAAGGAACTGGTGGCACGCTATCTTCACCGCAATAGCCCGCGCAAGGACAAAGCCTTTGTTGCCGTCAATTGCGCCGCTATTCCCGGCGAACTTCTGGAATCCGAATTGTTCGGCCACGAGAAGGGCGCCTTCACCGGCGCCATCGCACGCCGCGTCGGCAAGTTCGAAGAGGCGAACGGCGGCACGCTGCTGCTCGACGAAATCAGCGAGATGGATCTGAAGCTACAGGCCAAATTGCTGCGCGCCATCCAGGAACGCGAGATTGTGCGCATCGGCAGCAATGCCGCGGTGAAAGTCGATACGCGCATTGTCGCGACGTCGAACCGCAACATGGAAGAGACGGTCAAGGCCGGCAAATTCCGCGAAGACCTTTATTTCCGTCTCAACGTCGTCAAATTGACGCTGCCGCCGCTGCGCGACCGTCCCAAGGACATCGAAGTACTGGCGGGACATTTTGCCCGCGCCAGCGCCGAGGAGAACGGCTTTCCCCTGCGGCGGGTCTCACCCGAAGCTATCGCGACGCTCAAAACGCACAACTGGCCGGGCAACGTACGCGAGCTTGAAAACACCATGCACCGGGCCGTGCTGCTGTCGAGCGGCGACGAGATTGGCCCCGATGCCTTCGATTTCGCTTCGAGCAGCGGCTTGGGCGCCAATCCGAGCGGCGCCAGCATGGTGGGCCGCACGGTGGCCGACGTCGAACGCGACTTGATTATAGATACGCTCAAGCACACCATTGGCAATCGTACCCATGCCGCGAGAATTCTGGGCATCTCGATTCGCACATTGCGTAATAAACTCAACGCCTATGTGCAGGAAGGCGTTGCCGTACCGGCACCCGGCGCAGGTGAAACCGCTTAATTGGCCTCAGGCAGGCGATTGATTCCGCCAAACCGGGCAGAGTAAAATTCCGTCAGATGACCTACGGGACAACAGGTCGGGAGGCCCCTTGAAGCTCATACGCATAGGCCTGCTTGCGGGCGTCGCGGCCGTGGAAATGCTGGGCGCGGCATCTGCGTATGCCGCCGACTACAATGCAGAAGTCACGTTTCGCATGTTCACTGCCACTTGCATGCGGCGTCTGGGCATGGCCAACGAGATAACAACCTGGGCCAAAGAAGCCCGGCTGACGCCCGTCACCGATGCCTCGGCGCTGGCAACGTTTGTCGGGCAAGGTGCAGGTTCCAAGGGTGGCGCCTGGGTTCTGCCCAGCCCCAACGACCGCAAATTCACCTTGTCGGTCCGTAGCGGCACGCAAACCTGCGCGGTCTGGGCCGAGGCCGGCGATCCGCCGACCGCCGAAACTCTGTTCCGCAAGATGGTAACCGAGGCCGCGCGACCCGGCACAAACGTTACGACCGACGATGATCAGTCGTTCACCACCAAAAGCGGTAAGGCGCGGCTGCTGACGATGACGGTCGCCGACAGCACCGGCGAAGGCTATCGATTCACCTTCATGGCGGGCGACGAGACCGGCGCTTTCTTCTCGGGTGCACCTGTTCAGCTGTCGATGCAGATGACCCGGGTGCCGCCCAAAAAGAAGTAACCGTTAGGGACCGCGGCTGGTTAATGCCGCAACCTGCCTAAAATAGCAGCGCAGCCCCGTACCGAATTCCACGGTATCTTTACAAGATACTGATTTATAACACTATTACAGCCACAGCCGGGCGCGGTTGGGGCCCGCAATCCACTCGGCAAAAGTTGCCTATTTAAACCCGTTGTTAACCGCGTTGAGCGACTTTGGACGCTCGCGGGGGTCCTGATTTCAAACAGCGGGGCACCGGTCGAAACGGCCCAGCGTGAGGGCCTGCGAACCGGAAGGGTAAAATGGCTGAACAAGCGGCAGACTCGAATGTTGCGCCTCCCGGTGGGACAGCGCTGACTCAGGCCGCATCGCGCAGCCCTAGCGCACCCGCCGTCAATTTCGGCGATATGGGCGCGCGCGTCCTCGACTCCCTGAAACGCGGCGACCTCGGCTTCGCGATCGGCCTCGTGCTGATCATGGTCGTGTTGATCATGCCGCTGCCGCCGTGGCTGCTGGATATTTCGCTCGCCCTATCGATCACGCTTGCCGTGCTTATCCTGATGACCGTGGTCTTCATCCGCAAAGCCATGGAATTCAACGCCTTTCCCGTGGTGTTGCTGATCGCCACCCTGTTACGCCTGGCCCTCAACCTCGCGTCCACGCGCCTCATTCTCGCCCATGGCCACGAAGGCACCGCCGCCGCCGGTCACGTCATCCAGGCCTTCGGCGGATTCATCATGGGCGACAGTTTCATTATCGGTGTCATCGTGTTCGCCATCCTGACCTTGGTGAACTTCATGGTCATCACCAAGGGTTCCACACGTATCGCCGAAGTCACCGCGCGTTTCACCTTGGACGCCATGCCCGGCAAGCAGATGGCCATCGACGCCGACCTCTCGGCCGGCATGATCGACGAGCAGGAAGCCAAAGCCCGCCGCGAAGAGCTGCAAAAAGAAAGCGACTTCTTCGGCGCCATGGACGGTGCCTCGAAGTTCGTGCGCGGCGACGCCGTCGCCGGCCTGATCATCACCGCAATCAATGTCATCGGCGGCATGATCATCGGCATGGTGCAGAAAGATCTGTCCTTTGCGCACGCCGCCGACACTTACACCCGCCTGTCGGTTGGTGACGGCTTGGTGACACAGATCCCGGCGCTCGTTGTTTCCACGGCCGCCGGTATCATGGTCTCGAAAGGCGGCCTCAAAGACACCATGGACGTCGCCATCGGCGTTCAGTTCACCCGCTATCCTAAAGCCCTAGGCATGAGTGCCGTGCTCGCAACGGCGCTCGCATTGCTGCCGGGAACACCCGCAATGCCCTTCTTGCTGCTGGCTTTCATTGCCGGCGGCGGCGCGGCCTATGTGACCTGGACGGGCAGCCAGAAAACCGCGAAAGAAAAACAGCTCGAACAGATCAAGTCCAAGCAGGAAGTTCCTGTTCAGGAAGAGCCGATCTCGCAGGCCATGAAGATCGACATGGTGCGCCTCGAGCTAGGTTACGGCCTGTTGTCGTTGATCAACAACGAAAACCGGCGCCTCACCGACCAGATCAAATCGCTACGCCGCGCCCTTGCGACCGACATGGGCTTTGTCATGCCGGCGGTGCGCATTCAGGACAACATGCAGCTGCCGGCCAACTCCTACGCCGTCTACATCAAGGAAGTCGAAGCCGGTAAAGGCGACCTGCGCCCCAACATGCTGCTGGTCATGGACCCCCGCGGCGAGGAAATCTCGCTGCCGGGCGAACGCACCAAGGAGCCGACATTCGGCCTACCAGCGTTGTGGATCGACCCCGCCAACCGCGAAGAAGCCCTGTTCCGCGGCTACACCGTCGTCGATCCGCCGACAGTCATCACCACGCACCTTACCGAAGTCGTGCGCGACAACATGTCCGAGTTGCTGTCCTACACCGAGACCCAGAAGCTGCTCAACGAACTGGACAAGGAACAGCAGAAACTCATCGCCGAAGTCGTGCCCGGCCAGATCACAGTCGCCGGTATCCAGCGCGTTCTGCAAAACCTGCTCAACGAGCGCATTTCCATTCGCGACCTGGCAACGATCCTGGAAGGCATATCGGAGGCCTGCGCCATTACCCGCAACGTGCTGATGATCTCGGAGCATGTGCGTGCGCGCCTGTCGCGCCAGATCTCCGACAGCGCCGTGGACGAAAACGGCGTCATCGCGCTGGTCGCCATGTCGCCGGAATGGGAACAGGAATTCTCCGAGTCGCTGACCGGTCAGGGCGACGACCGCCAGTTGTCCATGGCCCCGTCCAAGTTGCAGGAATTCATTTCCGCCGTGCGTCAGAACTTCGAACGTTTTGCCATGCAGGGCGAAACCCCCATCCTTTTGACGTCACCGTCCGTGCGGCCTTACGTGCGCTCAATTATTGACCGCTTCCGGCCCATGACGGTGGTAATGTCGCAGAACGAGATTCATCCTAAGGCCAAGATCCGCACAGTCGGTCAAATCTGAAGCCCAGATACGACCTGACGGGGTTAGTGCGGACGTAGGCTCCGGGATCGGGGAATAACAAGGCGGCGACTGAGACGATCTCCGGGCTTTGCATAACGCAGGGCTTTGGAGCGGTGGGAACCGGGATGAGATTAAAGTCCTATAACGCTCCGACCATGGCCGAAGCCATGCGCATGGTGCGCGAGGAGCTGGGGGAAAACGCGATTATCGTTTCCACCCAGCGGTCCTCCGACGGCCAGGGCGTTCGCATAACCGCAGCCCTCGAGGATCCGGGCGACGACGACGATATCAACCGGGCCCTTTCGGGCCGCGACACCACGCCCTTCGGCGAACGCGTGCGCGAGGCCCTTGAATACCACGGCACGCCAGCGCGCCTGGTCGAGAAGATGGTGCAGGCCGCCATGGCTGTCGAAGTCGGCTCGCCGACCATGGCTTGCGCCACCGCTCTTGAGGATCACTTCGACTTCGCGCCCCTGCCCGAACGCAAGTCGCCGCGGCCTTTCATGCTGGTAGGCCCGCCAGGATCGGGCAAGACCATCACCACCGCCAAGCTCGCTGCCCGTGCGCGCCTCGCCGGACGGCCCGTAGGCGTGATTACCGCCGACACCATTCGCGCCGGTGCTGTCGAGCAACTGGCGGCCTTCACCGGCATACTCGAAGTGGACCTGCGCCAAGTGCGCGGCGCCGACGGCTTGGGACTCGTCGTCAACGACATGATGTCGAAGTACGATCTGGTCTTTATTGACAGCCCGGGCCTCAATCCCTTCAGCCAGCACGACATGGATTTCCTGAAGACCCTCATTAACGCTGCCGACGTCGAACCTATCCTGGTGCTAGCCGCCGGCGGCGACGCCTCGGAAGCCGCCGATATCGGCGAAGCATTCGGTGCGTCGGGTGCTACCCGCCTGCTCGCCACGCGCCTCGACATGACCCGGCGTCTCGGTGCCATTTTGTCCGCCGCCGATTCCGGCCAGTTGATGTTCAGCGAAGTCAGCCTCAACCCCCACGTCGCCACCGGCTTGTGCGCCGTGAATCCCGTTTCGATGGCGCGCCTGATTCTGCCGCCCGAGGAAGAACTCCAGCCGCGCGTGGAAGAGCCGCCACGCGAAGTGCTGCGCCCAATCGGCATCCGTTCCGAGGTTAAGAGATGACCACTAATTCCCCGCCGTCTGCCGCCCTGCGCGCCGCTGCGGCCGCCGCCCCCGCCGCGACGCCCCGACTGCCCGGACGCCCGGCCGTAAGCGCCAAACGCGGCAAACTGATAGCCGTCGCATCGGGCAAGGGCGGCGTCGGCAAGACATTTTTTTCCATCACCCTCACCCATGCGCTGGCACGGCGCGGGCAACGCGCGCTGCTGTTCGACGGCGACTTGGGGCTGGCGAATATCGACATTCAGTTGGGATTGATGCCGCAATACGACCTCGGCAGCGTCATCTCGGGCAAACTCTCGCTCAATCAGGCGGCCATGCAGTACGAACCCGGCGGGTTCGACGTCATCGCCGGCCGGTCCGGCTCGGGCACGCTCGCCAATATTCCGCTCTCCCGTCTTCAGATCATGGGCGAGGACCTGGCGTTGCTGGCCTCGCGTTATGATCGTGTGATTCTTGATCTCGGCGCCGGCGTCGAAAAGTCTGTCCGCCAACTTGCCCGCGCGGCCGATACCATTATCGTCGTGACCTCCGACGAGCCCACGTCACTAACCGATGCCTATGCCTTTATCAAAGTCACCTGTATGGAGCGCCCGCAGACCGATATTCGCGTCGTCGTGAATGCATCAAATTCGACACGCGAAGGCGAACGCACCTATCAAACGCTGTTCAAGGCCTGTCAGGGCTTTTTGAAAATCTCGCCGCCGCTGGCCGGCATTATTCGCCGCGATGCGCGTGTGCGCGAATGCATCCGTCATCAGACGCCAATCCTGATCCGCTCGCCCGCTTCCGAGGCTGCCATGGATGTGGAAGCCATCGCCGAGCGCCTGCTCGCTACTTAAGCGTCATGACTACGGTACCGCCGCCGACCACGCCCGCGTCGACCGTCGTGGCCGCACCGGCAACGGCGCCGGTGGTGCAAATCGTCGAACCGCCGCCGGCTGTCGCCGCTGCAGCACCCGGGACCGTTCTTGAAGCGATCGTTGCAGCAACGGCGGCGCCAACCGACGCCGCGGG
>CANJPG010000067.1 GCA_947476065.1 Fidelibacterota bacterium | reverse complement strand
TGCCGGGCCATTATTGAAATCGTCGGCGGTGACCGAGATCAGCCAGGCCGGCATCTTGTCGCGGTTGATTTCCCAATGCAGGGCCCATTCGGTGGGTGCGTCGGTGGCGGTGCCGCGGTGGTTGACGTTGCAGCCGAAGGCCTTCCAGTAGGCGTTATCGACGCCTTTTTCCTTGGTCTCGGGCTCCTCGTAGCCGGTCTCTTCCTTGCCGTCCAGGTTGAAGCCATAGCCATATTTCGACTCAACCGTGCGGAAGAGGCCCACATCGGGAACCGCCGTCGGGAAGGTGAACGCGTTGACCGGTTTGCCTTCGAAGCGCCCGCGATTCACAAGTGTGTCGCGGGTGGCGTTATCGGAGCTGCCGCCTTTTAAGGCCGCGACCACGCCCTCGACCTTATCCTTGGGCATCCCGATGGCGCCCAGCTGCAGGCGAAAAGCGTCTTCCGGCTTTGGATTCAATCCCTTAGGGCAGTCGCCTTCGAAGGAATTCGAGGCCATGACAAACCAGCTGATGACCAGGCTGCGGGTTTCAGCGGCCGCCGGGCGGCTCATGGAACCGGACATGGCGGCCATAGCGATGGAGGCGGTCAGAAGCCCGCGTGCACTGCAAAATTTTGTAAAGGTCATCAAACTCATCAGCCGTGCCTCCCAGCCCAAGCCGCGCCCGTGACATATAGTGGCGATGCGGAACGCATTCCAGATTTTATCGACGTGCTGCAATAGCTTGAGCCCCGAGTGTGGCGCGATTGCACTAGGCCCGCACTTAATGTGAAAGGACCCAAAGTTAACATTGAAAGCAAATTCCACTTGAGCCTATCTTACGCGTGAGGAGCACGGCCTAGGCCGTTGTAGCTACAGGGGAGTCTCTACCTATTCAAATGTAGGCCCGCCAGAAGGCGGCGCGCGGCCTTGCCCGTGCGCGCTAGGCTATGGGGCCCATCGCCATCAGACACCAGTTTGATAATTACAGTGCTTGTCCTGAGCATTTTTTTGGGAGGAAAGTATGAAAGGCATCAGAGAAACAGTGGCTACCCGTCTGGCCGCCGGTCGGACATTCAGCAGCCGCGCACTTTCGAGCGTCAGCGCCTTTGCGCTGCTCACCGCCGCGATGACCACGTCCTACGCTGCCCACGCGCAGAATACCGCGCCGGCACAGAACGCCCAGGAAGACCTGGGTGAAGTCGTCGTCACCGGTTCGCGCATCGTCCGTGAAGGCTACGAAGCCCCGACGCCGCTGTCGGTCGTCGATAGCGCCGCCATCGCGGCTTCGGCCACGTCGAACGTCGCTGAATTCGTCAACACCATGCCGGTGTTCTCCGGCTCCGCCGCGCCCAGCACCGGGCAGAACGGCATCAGCCCCGGCACGGCCGGCGTCTCGACCCTCAACCTGCGCAACCTAGGTGCCACCCGCACCCTGGTGCTGCTCGACGGTCAGCGCTCGGTCGGCTCGCTGCTCACCGGCGCCGTCGACATCAACGCGCTGCCGCAGCAGCTGATCAGCCGCGTCGAAGTGGTCACCGGCGGTGCCTCGGCCGTGTACGGCTCGGACGCCGTCTCGGGCGTCGTCAACTTCATCGTCGACAAGGAGTTCACCGGCGTGAAGGGTGAAATCTCGGGCGGCGTCACCTCTTACTTGGACGATGAGAGCTACAAAATCGCCCTCTCGGGCGGCTTCGCCTTTGCCAATGGCCGCGGCCATGTCATCGCCTCGGGCGAGCAGGTCTACAAGAAAGGCGTGTTCGACGGCCCGCAGCGCGATTGGGCTTTCACCGGCGTGGGTTGGGTCACCAACCCTGCCTACACCGCCACCAACGGACTGCCGCGCCTGCTCTGGTTCCCGAGCCAGGTCGGCAACTCGAACGGCACGCCCGGCGGCATCGTTGTCAACGGTCCGCTGAAAGGTACCTACTTCGGCCAGGGCGGCGTGCCCGGCAACCTGACCTACGGCGACACCGTGTTCGATCCGTCCATGCATGGTGGCGACTGGCAGTATAGCGACGTGCACGAGCGCATGAACTCGCTCGATCCGCTGGAATCACGGCAGAATATCTACACCCGCGCCCAGTACGAGATTAACGACAACATCACCGTGTTCGGCTCGATTTCGTGGGGCAGCGGCCGCACCAAAGGTCAGTCGTTCGTGCAGTTCCAGCCCGGCAACGCCGGCGTGATCAAGGCCGACAACGCGTTCATCCCGGCCGAAATCCGCGCGCGCATGTCCGCGCTCAATGTGACCACGCTAACGATGGGCAGCTATAACTTCGATCTGCCGACGACGTTCTCCGACAATACCCGCATGGTCAACCGACAGGTCGTCGGCGCCAACGGCAAGTTCGACGCCATGGGCAAGACGTGGAACTGGGATGCCTACTTCCAGAACGGCTACAGCCGCAGCTCGGTCAACGTCAACAACACCACGATGCGCGATCGCTTCGCGCTGGCCACCGATGCCGTGCGCAACGCTAACGGCCAGATCGTCTGCCGCTCCACGCTCACCAATCCGACCAACGGCTGCGTGCCGTGGAACCTGATGGGCGAGAACGTCAACACCGACGCCGGACGCGCCTACCTCGTGGGCACGTCCTACACCTACCAGAAGTTGATCCAGAACGTCTGGGAAGCCACCGTCGGCGGCGAGCCTTTCGAAATCTGGGCCGGTCCGGTGTCCGTGTCGGCCAACGTTGCCTATCGCCAGGAAAAGGTGCGCAGCATCGTCGATCCCAACTCGCAGGCCACAAACTGGTTCGGCGGCAACTACAAGCCTCTGATCGGTCAGGTCAACGTCAAGGAAGCGGCCTTCGAAACCGTGGTGCCGCTGGCCAAGGACACGAGCTTCGCCGAGTCCTGGGACTTCAACGGCGCGGTGCGTGCGACCGACTACTCGACCTCGGGCTTCGTCGTCACCTGGAAAGCCGGCACCACCTACACGCCGATTCCGGATGTGAAGTTCCGTGTCACGCGCTCGCGTGACATTCGTGCCCCGAACCTCAATGAGCTTTTCGCTGCGGGTACCGGCAGCCAGGTCAACCTGCCGCTCGATCCGTTCAACGGCTCGTCGCCGCAGTATCGCGGCCTTGCGGTCGGCTACCCCGGCCTCAAGCCGGAAAAGGCCGACACCCTTGGCATCGGCATCGTGCTGTCGCCGCGGTTCGTTGATGGTCTGACTGTCTCGGTCGATTATTGGGACATCAAGATGAAGGACGCGATCGGTCCGATTTCGGCCCAGGCGACCGTCGACCTCTGTTACTCGAACGCCCGTCCTGACCTCTGTGCGTTCATCACCCGCGCCGCGCCGACCGGCGTTGCGCCCTACACGACCATCGGCCAGATCATCCAGATCCAAACGTCGAACATCAACATTGCCAAACAGGACACCAAGGGCCTCGACTTCGAAGGCAGCTATCGCTGGAACGCCGACGATCTGGTCTCCGGCTGGGCTGGTGCCTTCCAGTTGCACAGCAATGCTACGCTGTACTTACGCAACTACACCAACCCGGGTTATGCGGGCGCGGTGCTGACCCAAACCGTCGGTCAGAACGACGCCGGCGGTCCGCCGGATTGGCGTATATCGACCACGTTGTCCTACGCGCTGGAGCCCATCACGGCAGCGCTGACGATGCGCCAGATGAGCTCGGGTGTGTACAACAACAACTACATCGTCTGCACCACGGGTTGCCCGACCTCGACCCCGCAGAACGAGACTTCGAACTACAATCATATCGCCGGTTACCGCTACTTCGACGTGTCGCTGAACTATCGCTTCGGCATCGGCGAAAACACCACTGCCGACGCGTTCTTCAACGTCCGCAACGTCCTCAACACGGATCCGGCGCAGGTCGGCTACCGGAATATTCCCTACATCGTCTCCACGGCCAACGCGACCCTCTACGATATCTTGGGCCGCGTGTTCCGCGCGGGCATTCGCTTCAAGATGTAAAACTGTCTAAAATCGACGCGACAAGAAGAGGGGGAGAAATCCCCCTCTTTTTTTATGCGCCGACGCCGTATGATTGCGCCGATGGCCGACACCGATTTTCAAAAGCTGGGTTACCGCCTTTTGCCGCAGTTCCTCGACATTGAACTGTGCGGGCGCCTCACCCAACATGCGCTGACGCGCGCCAAGGACACCGCCGCCTTTTCCGATGACAAACAGGTGCCGGGAACGCCCGCGATCTATGGCGATCCCATCATGGAACGCCTGCTGGCGCGCCTTGCGCCTACGGTCGGCGGCATTGTCGGCTTGGCACTTTATCCGACCTATTCCTATTTCCGGGTGTATCGCCCCGGCGACACCTTGCCCAAGCACGTCGACCGGCCATCCTGCCAGATCAGCATGACGCTTAGTCTGGGATTTGAAGCGCCTGCGCCGTGGCCGATCTGGTTCGCCGGCACCGACGGGTCATCCAGGGCTTTCCATCTGGCACCCGGTGATGCGGCTATTTATCGGGGCATGGATGTCCCCCATTGGCGCGATGCCTTCGCCGGCACCTATGCGGCGCAGGTCTTCCTGCACTACGTTGATCAGAACGGCCCATACAGCGAATGGAAGTTCGACAAGCGCAGCGGCCTCACGCTTTAGGGTTTGGCGAGTCCTCGACGAAATCCCTGAGGACGATTTTCTGCTGATGGTCAGGGGCGCCCTTGCCCTGGAAATAGGTTTTTTCCCAGCCGCGCTGATAGGCCTGGGAGCTGGGATCCTGCATGCCTTTGTTGTGGGCTTCGCGCGATTCCATCCAGCGCACATAGGCATTCATCAACGCAGCGTCGGTCGCGATATCGCGGATGACCGGATCGAAGCGTTCAAGGTCGCCACGGCGCTGCGGCACAATCATGCCCACGGGCTCGCCGCGCTCGAAGGTGACCAGATGATTGGGCCGCGTCATCTTCCAGTTCATGGTGAAGGTGGCCTCGGCCCAGTCGGTTTCGACAATGCCTTCCAGCGGCGCAATGCCGTCCTTGGGCATGTTCGCGGGCCCGCGCACCAGGAGGTTGATTCCAGGCGGCGTGCGGAAGAGGAACGGGATGGTGAAGGTCAGGATGCCAGAGCCGAAATGACTGTGCGCGGAATAAGGCGGGGCCCCCGACAAGTGTTGCACCGTCAGGCTGGCGGGGCTTTGCTCGCCGCCCCAGGTGGCGGTGAATTTGTGCATCGAGATCAGCAGCCAGCCGGCGCGGTTGGCGATCAGCAACGGCAGGCAGCGTTTGGCGAAATGCGCCGGAGTCGCCGCCATCCAGTCGCGCCCAGCAGGGGCCACCATCAGCGGCATCTCCAACGGCGAAATCGGATAGGCGATGAGCGGCAGGCGGCTGTCGTCGCCGTTTATGAGGGATGCCTCGGAGTCTGCTTTTGGCGCTGTCATGGTCAGCGCTTATCGTATCCGGCTTAAGGCTCCGGGCTCAAGCCCATCAAGCTGCGGGCGAAGCTCGACGAGGTGAACGGCCGCAGGTCGTCGGCGCCTTCGCCGACACCGATATAATGTACCGGCAGTTTGAACTTCTCGGCCAATGCTACGACCACGCCGCCCTTGGCGGTGCCGTCGAGCTTGGTCATCACCAGCCCCGTAACCCCGACGATGCTTTTGAAGATCTCGACCTGCGAATGGGCGTTCTGGCCAACGGTCGCATCGAGGACCAGCAGCACCGCGTGGGGCGCGCCGGGATCCATTTTGCCGATGGCGCGAGACATCTTCTGCAACTCGGCCATCAGCGCGTCCTTGTTTTGCAAGCGTCCGGCCGTGTCCACCAACAGCACGTCGTCGCCGCGCTTGCGCGCTTCCAGCAGGGCTTCGAATGCAAGCCCTGCTGCATCGGCCCCGGTGTCGCGGGCAAAGACCGGGCTATTGGTGCGCGCACCCCAGATTTTCAATTGCTCGACCGCGGCGGCGCGGAAGGTGTCGCCGGCGGCCAAACTCACCTTAAGACCGTCGCGCTGGAACTGATGGGCTAGCTTGCCAATGGTGGTGGTCTTGCCGGCGCCGTTGACGCCGACCATCAGAATGACAAAGGGCTTTTTCGCCCGATCGACCGACAGCGGCAGGGCGACGGGCTCGAGGATTTTGGTGATGTCGGCGGCGAAGGCCGTGCGCACTTCCTCAGGGGTGATGTCCTTGCCAAAGCGCGTCTTGGCCAAAGCAGCAGTGAGCTTGCCGGCGGTGGCCGTGCCGAGATCGGCGCCGATCAACAGGTCCTCGAGATCGGTCACGGCCGCATCGTCGAGCTTCTTTTTCGTAAAGATGTCCGAGATGCCTGTGACCAGTTTGGTCGAGGACTTGGAAAGCCCCGAGACAAGGCGGGAAAGCCAGCCGCTTTTGGGCTGTTGGGACGACATGTCGTCGGACATTACAGGGCTTCGCCGTGAAGGACGTCGGCGTCGGCGCCGGTGATGCGGATGGGCAGGATCTCGCCGGCGGTGCCGGCATCTTTCAGACGAACGCTGGCATAGTGCGCGGTGCGGCCCACGAACGCCTGCTCTACCAGAACGTCAGTAGTTTTCCCGCGGTAGGTCTGTAAATACGTCGACAGGGCGGCGTGGCCCTGCTCTCGCAAGCGCCGTGCCCGTTCCTTAATCGCGCTCTTATCAACCTGCGGCATCTTGGCCGCCGGCGTGCCGAGGCGGATGGAGTAGGGGAAGACGTGCAGGTAGGTCAGGCCGGCATCGCCGACCAAGTTGAGTGTGTTATCGAACATCTCGTCGGTCTCGGTGGGGAATCCGGCGATCAGATCGGCGCCGAAAACCGCATCGGGGCGTAAGCTGCGGATGCGGTCGCAGAATGAAATGATGTCAGCGCGCAGGTGACGGCGCTTCATGCGCTTCAGGATCATATCGTCGCCCGACTGCGCCGAAATGTGGAAATGCGGCATAACCCGCGGTTCTTCCGCGATCAGGCGAAACAGGTCTTCGTCGGCTTCGGCGGGATCGAGCGACGACAAACGTAAACGGGGCAATTCCGGCTCGGCCATCAGCAGGCGGCGCAGCATTTGCCCCAGCGTCGGCGTTCCCGGCAGGTCGCCGCCGTAGCCGGTGATATCGACGCCGGTGATGACGATTTCGCGAAAGCCGGTCTCCACCAGCCCGCGCACTTCCTGCACGATGCGGCCCATGGGCACGCTGCGGTTATTGCCGCGCGCAAAAGGGATGATGCAAAAGGTGCAGCGGTGATCGCAGCCCTGTTGTACTTGAACGAAAGCCCGCGCACGGCCGTCGAAACCTTCGACCAGGTGTTCGGCGGTTTCGCGTACTTCCATGATGTCGGTGACGCGTACGCGTTCATTGGTGTCGGGCGCGAAGCTTTCGGCTTTCATCTTGTGTTCGTTGCCGAGCACGCGGTCGACTTCGGACATGGCGGCGTAGCGGTCCGGGTCCAGCTGTACGGCGCAGCCGGTGGCAACGATGTGCGCGCCGGGATTTTCGCGGCGCAGGCGGCGCAGGGTCTGCAGGCCCTGGCGCTCGGCTTCTTTGGTCACCGCACAGGTGTTGACGATAATGGCGTTGGCGAGCCCGGCATCGCGGGCATGGGCGCGCATGACTTCGGACTCATAGGTGTTCAGACGACAGCCAAGACTGACGACACGCGGCGCCCGATCCGAGGGTTTAAGTTCGGTCACGCGAGCAGGCTCCGATCGATGGTGCCGGCAAAACTCTCGGCGACAGGGCCTGTCATGATGACGTGACCATCGGCGCGCCATTCGATTTCCAAATCGCCGCCGTCGACGGTGACTGTGGCCTTGCGTTCGGTCAGCCCGCGCCGCACGGCGGCGACCAATGTGGCGCAAGCGCCCGTGCCGCAGGCCAGGGTGACGCCGACGCCCCGTTCCCAGACGCGCATGCGCAGATTGGTACGGCTTAGCACCTGCACGGCTTCGACATTGGTGCGCTGGGGAAACAGCGCGTGGTGTTCGAGGATCGGACCGACGGCGGCCATATCGACAGTCCCTACGTCGGGCACGAAGAACACGGCATGGGGGTTGCCCATGCTGACGGCGACAGGGTCCTGCAGCGGGCCTTCGCCGATCTGCAGATGCAGGGTATCGATGTTATGTGCCAGGGGAATTTCCTGCCATGCGGTGCGCGCCAAACCCATGTCGATGGAGATCAGCGTCTGGCCGGCGCGCGTGGCGATGATCGGCCCGGCGACGGTTTCCATGGTCAGCTTGTCTTTGCCGGTTTCGTCTAGCAGCAGGCGGGCAACGCAGCGGCTGCCGTTGCCACAGCTTTCCACCACGCCGCCGTCGGAATTGCGGATAGCGAGGAAAATGTCGCCGCCGTTGCGCGGCCGCTCGATGATCATGATTTGGTCGCAGCCCACACCGAAGCGCCGGTCGGCGATGGCGCGGGCGGACTTGGGTGTCAACATCAGGTCGGCCTGGCGGGCGTCGAGCACGACAAAGTCATTGCCCAGCCCGTGCATCTTGCGGAACGGTAGACCAGCTGAGGGTATGCCAGTGTTCATGCTGCGGTTTATAGGTTGCGGGGGCGCGCCCTGTCCAGGGACGGGGAATACATATAAGGTGGTGGAAAAGGAGCGCTACACCTTTGAATTCAAATCCGATTTCCTCCATTCAGGCCTTCCTGAAGGGCGAGACTACCGCCGGGCTTGTGCTAATGGGAGCGGCGGTTCTGGCGCTGATCGTCGCCAATTCTCCCGCAGCCGACCTTTACGCGGCTTTTCTGGATTTCCCCCTCTTGTCCAAAACCGTGCTGCACTGGATCAATGACGGCCTCATGGCCGTGTTCTTCTTTCTGGTCGGCCTTGAGATCAAGCGCGAGGTGGTCGGGGGCGAATTGTCGACCCGCGCCAAGGCGGCTTTGCCGGTCCTGGCCGCCGCCGGCGGCATGGCGGGGCCGGCGATCATCTATGCAGTGCTGAATTGGGGACATTCTGAAGACCTGCGCGGCTGGGCCATTCCGACCGCCACCGATATTGCATTCGCACTCGGTATTATGGCGCTGCTGGGCAGCCGCGTTCCGGCGGCCCTGAAGATTTTTCTCACCGCACTTGCCGTCATCGACGACCTCGGCGCCATCGCCATTATCGCCGTGTTTTATACCGCAGATCTTTCCGTGACAGCCCTGGGTGCGGCGGCGGTGTGCACAGTGATGATGGTTGTTCTCAACCGCATGGGCGTAAGGCATATCGGCGTTTATGCAGTGCTTGGTGCTATGCTGTGGGTGGCGGTTTTGAAATCTGGCGTGCACGCCACCATGGCCGGGGTAATCACAGCCATGTGCGTGCCAGCGGTGAAAGATTCTGAGGGCGCCTCGCCACTGTTGACGCTGGAACACAGGCTGCACCCTTACGTGACCTTTTTTATCCTGCCGCTGTTTGCCTTCGCCAATGCCGGTCTCAGCCTCTTTGATCTGACGCGCGATGCTGTTTTGCACCCGGTGACCCTGGGCATCGTGGCTGGACTGTTTTTTGGCAAACAGGTTGGCGTGCTCGCCATTGCTTACGCCGCCCGCGCCGTCGGCTGGGTGCAGCTGCCGCCCGGGAGTTCGGCGGGGCAATTCTATGGCACCGCCCTCTTGACCGGCGTCGGCTTCACGATGAGCCTGTTCATCGGCAACCTAGCCTTCGTCGCGCCTGATCGGCTGACGGAGGTGAAAATAGGAGTGCTTGGGGGCTCGCTCCTATCCGGTCTTGCCGGGTATATCTTTTTGCGGGTCGGGACGAATAAAGGCGTAGTATGAACGCTGAAGCGGAATTCGAGGTTCTCGCCAATAACGCGGTAAGCCTGCAAAAGCAGGGCAAATTGGCTGAGGCTATCGCGCACTATCAAAAAGCCTTGAAGATTGCCGAACACCCGGTTGTGCTCTCAAACCTTGGCAATGCGCTAAGGCGCGCCGGAAAGTTGGACGAAGCCATCTCCTGTCAAAGGCGGGCGGTGGCTATCGATCCCAGGAACGGCTGGTTCCTTGCCAATCTGGCGTTAGCTCAACGGGCCGCCGGCGAATCCTATCGATCGACGCTGATTCGGATTCTCGACGAGGATCTCGCGGAAACTGGAATCAAGATGTGGGCCGCCTTGACGCTCGACCGTCCCCAGGAAGCTTTCTCCTATCGGCCAAAGAAGCTGAACGTCATGGACTACGCGCAACTCGGGGGGCTTTATCGTCAGGCGGGTCTGCCGACACTGTTAGCCGCACTCCCGCCATTGCAGGGCACAATGCCGGGTCTTGGATCACGCCCGATCATTGCCGCCGCTGCAGATGGAAGGTATGCGCAACAGTTCGCCGAGGATTTCATCGGCTCTGCACTCGCGAAATGTCCGGGCTGTGATGTCCATCTGCATGTCATGAACCCTGGCCCCTACAGCGTGGCGAAAGCCCTTGCATGTGTTCACGATGGGCGCGTCACGTTGAGCGTCGAAGAAATGGCGCCGGACAAGACGCTATATTCGACAAGAAGATTTTTGCGCCTTCCGCAGTTCCTGGCGCATGCGCAGCGTCCCGTGATTTGGCTTGATGTCGATAGCATCGTCAACGGTGACATACTGGCGGCGCTCCCTGAGCAATACGATGTGGCACTCTACGAACGGCCCGACGATCCGTTCATCAATCAGATGGTCAACGCCGGGTTCCTGGCGATAACGCCGGGGGGCAAAGACTTCGCAGACTTCTTGGCCGCGTATATTTTGCACTTCGAAAACGGGACCGGCGCCCAGTGGTTCGTAGATCAAATGGGCATCGTGGCGGCCTGGGCTTGGCTTCGCCGCAATGTCGCGAACCTTTCGATCAATTCGGTTTCAACCCGCATGATGGATTGGACCGGAACGCGCGACCCTCAATGCTTGATTTGGCATGCCAAGGGAGATCTCAAGGCGGGAGATGGGTAGGCCTAGCATTTCCGTTAATAACATAGTGTGCTATTATATTTGTGGACCTAAGCGAGGGTTCCGGAGATATTAAATAGGTGGCTATTATTTATCTGCTCTCATTGTTGACTCTTCCTTCGCCCTCCCGTAAACAACCCGCGCTTTCCAAAACTTCGGGCCCTTTTCGGGGTGCGAGATTTTGCTCCCACGGGGGTTCGTCCGTCTGCGATTACGCGCACGGACGCGTTTGCCGTTTTGCCTATTGAAGAGACTTAAGACGCCCGATGTTCGATACGCTGACCGATAAATTGGGGTCCGTCCTCAGCAAGCTGACACGCCGCGGTGCGCTCACCGAGGCGGACGTCGCTGCGGCCATGCGCGAGTTGCGCATGGCATTGCTGGAAGCCGACGTCGCGCTGCCGGTGGTGAAAGACTTCATCGCCAAGGTCAGCGAGAAGGCCGTCGGTGAAGCGGTCGTCAAATCAGTCACGCCCGGCCAGATGGTCGTCAAAATCGTGCACGACGAACTCGTGCGCATGCTGGGTGGCGATCCGGACGATCAGACCCTGGTGCTGAGTTTGGATTCCGCCGGTATAGATCTCGCGGCACCTGCGCCGGTCGCCGTGCTGATGGTCGGCCTGCAAGGTTCGGGTAAAACGACCACTAGCGCCAAGATCGCGCACCGTCTGCAGACCAAGGAAAAGAAGCGCGTGATGATGGTGTCCCTCGACACCTACCGTCCCGCCGCCCAGGAGCAGCTGGCCATCCTCGGCAAGCAGGTCGGCGTTGTGACGCTGCCCATCGTCGCCGGCCAACAGCCGCTCGACATCGCCAAGCGCGGTCTCAGTGAAGCGCGCAACGGCAGCTTCGATGTTGTCATTTTCGACACCGCCGGCCGGCTCACAATCGACGAGACGATGATGACCGAAGTGACGTCCGTGCGCGATCTGATCAAGCCCCATGAGACGCTGCTGGTCACCGACGCCATGATCGGCCAAGACGCGGTGATCACGGCGCAGTCGTTCAACGAGAAGGTCGGAATCAGCGGCATCGTGTTGACGCGCGTCGACGGCGACGCCCGCGGTGGTGCTGCTTTGTCCATGCGCGCGGTCACCGGCAAGCCCATTAAGCTGATGGGCATGGGTGAAAAAGTTGACGCGCTGGAGATTTTTCATCCATCGCGCATCGCCGGCCGCATCCTCGGCATGGGCGACGTCGTCAGCCTGGTCGAAAAAGCGGTCGCCAACGTCGATCACGAAAAAGCCGAGAAGCTTGCCGCCCGCATGCAGGAAGGCAAGTTCGATCTCAACGACATGCTCTCTCAATTGCAGCAGATTCAGCGCATGGGCGACATGAAGGGCATCCTCGGCATGATCCCGGGCCTGGGCGCAGCCATGAAGCAAGTAAAAGATTCACAGCTCGATCCCAAGGCCTTCAAACGCCTAGAAGCCATCATTCAATCCATGACGCCGAAAGAACGGCGTTTGCCTGATTTGATCAAGGCTTCGCGCAAACAGCGTATCGCCACGGGTTCGGGCACGACCGTGCCTGAGGTGAACAAGCTGCTGAAACAGCATCAGCAGATGGAAACCATGATGAAGCGCATGAAGAAAATGGGCGGCCTCGGCGCGCTCGCCGGCATGATGGGCGGCGGGGGCGGTCTCGGCGGCATGATGGGTGGTCTTGGCGGCGGTGCGCCGCGCCCGGGCGGCCCGCCTTTTGGACGCAGATAAGTACGTCGACAGAATTTAGAATCACTTTTGAACCAACGCTTAGAGAAATAACCAAGGAGAGAGAGCTCGCATGTCGCTTAAAATCAGACTGTCGCGTGTCGGCGCGAAGGCCCAGCCGACCTACCGTCTCGTTGTTGCTGATTCGCGCTACCCGCGCGATGGCCGCTTCATCGAAAAGGTGGGCACCTATAATCCGCGCGTGCCGCACGACCACAAAGAGCGTTTGGTGCTCAAAGAAGAGCGCATCAAGCATTGGATCGGCACCGGCGCCCTGCCGACCGACCGCGTGCAGCGTCTGCTCGCCAAAGTCGGCATCACCACCGCGCCGGAAATTCATGCGCAGACCAAGCAGGACAAGCCGCGCGCCAAGACGCAGGAACGTCTGCGCGTTGCTGAAGAAGCCGCCAAGGCCGCTGCTGAAGCTGCTGCCAGCGCTGCTGAAGCCTAACGAGGTGTGGTGAAGTGAGCCCCGCGCCACCGCGCGTTTGCCTCGGCGTCATTGTTGCCGCCAAAGGCCTACGCGGTGAGGTGCGGGTCAAAAGCTTCACCGAAGTTCCGGCCGATGTTGCGGCCTACGGGCCTCTTGCGACGGAAGACGGGCGTAGTTTTACGCTCACCGTCTCCGGCGCGGCCCAAGGAGCTGTTACGGCCCGCATCAAGGGTGTGACGGACCGCAACGCGGCCGAGGCGCTGAGGGGACTAAAGCTGTACGTGACGCGCGACGCGTTGCCGGCAGCGGACGTCGGCTCCTACTACCACGCCGACCTGGTCGGCCTGGCGGCGGAGCTGGTGAGCGGCGAGAAGCTGGGTAAGGTCACGGGCGTTTTCAATTTCGGCGCCGGCGACATGATCGACGTAGACATGGATGGAGGGCGCAGCGAGCTTGTACCCTTTAACGACGTGACCATCGCGGCGGTCGATCTTAAGGCCCGCGTGATCAGGATAAACCCCGTCAAAGGGTTGTTTGAGAACGACTCGGAAGCCGACGCGGAAGAGAGACGCAAAGAAGAAGGCGGACAGGAGGACGATGACACCTAAGGCACCTTTCCGTGCCGTCGCGCTGACGTTGTTTCCGGAAATGTTTCCGGGACCGCTGGGCGCCTCACTCGCCGGAAAGGCCCGAGAGGACCGGGTTTGGACATTGGAAACGGTGGACATACGGGGGTTCGCGCGCGATAAACACCGCACCGTTGACGACAGCTCCTTCGGGGGCGGCGCCGGTATGGTGATGCGGCCCGACGTACTTGATGCCGCGATCACCGCGTCCCGCCCACCTGGCACGCCGCTGATCTACCTGACCCCTCGGGGCCGGGTTTTGGATCAGGCCCGTGTCCGGACTTTGGCCGCGGGACCGGGTGTCACTCTGCTCTGCGGGCGCTACGAAGGTGTCGATCAGCGTCTCCTGGAGGCGCAAGAGGTGGAGGAAGTCAGCCTAGGCGACTTCATCCTCTCG
>CANJPG010000066.1 GCA_947476065.1 Fidelibacterota bacterium | reverse complement strand
TTTGGTGCGTGTATGGTCCCCCTATGCCGGTCTCATACCGGATGGCTTCCGGGCTGTTCACGCCAGTGCCGAACACGTTGTAGGGGACACAGCCGTTGTTGGGGTTTGTAAGCGTCGAACGGCAAACGATCGTGCCCGTCGGGGCACGTGCAGCATCGACGGCCTCGGCGAAGCGCGGGAAAGAATGGTAGTTTATGCCTTTGGACGCGCCCCAGGACTGGCCGTAGCTAATGTATGAATCCCATGACCACATGGTTTCGAACGCATCAAAATCGCCTTTAGCACCGGCGTTGGTTCGCAAGGTCCGCCGATCGAAACTCGGGCGCCAAGGGCCCAGGTCTCCCAGCAAGGTGCCCATAAGAAAGGTTGGCCCCGCCGCCTGCAGCGCAGGCCGCAGCGCCTCGGGGATATAAGCGTTGTCGGTGCGTATTGAGAGATTGCCGAGATAATAGTGGGGGCCACCTTGCGAGAAATTATATTGGTGTCCCCATCCCGCTTGGCCGTAGACTTCGATGCTGTCGGAAACATCATAGCTTAGGCGCGAGAAGGCACTCTGGCGGTTCCCTTCGGGGACAGCCGCCACGCCTTGCGTGAAAGTTGGATCCATCGCTGCCCAGCTTCCACCGCGCATAACCGTCCCGGCGACGATGTCTCCATAAACGATCTTAGAAACTGCGCCACCAGCACCAAAGGCCGTCCCTTTAAGCGGGCCCGATGTGATAAGCCCGCCGGCAGTCGCGAGCGCGATGGAAACCCGGTCGGACAAGATGATCGAGGGTTGGCCGTTGCCGGGCGCATAGGCCGGGTTGTTGATGAAATCCCAGCCGGCCTTCGCCCACTCGCGCTCCCATGTCAGAAGACCTGCGTACGCTGCATGCTCGCCGCTGAGCAGAAAATGCCCGCGGTCGCCGCCAAACGCACTGCCATAAGTCGCATCGACTTTGTAATTGAGATTGTCGCGGTAGGTCGTTCCGCCGCCCGAGACCTCGCCCCTCAGGCCGGTGAATTCCGTATCAAGCACAAAGTTCACCACGCCGGTGAGCGCGTCGGACCCGTAAGCGGCCGAGGCGCCACCCGTGACAATGTCCACGCGCTGGACGAGTCCTTGTGGAAGTGCGCCTACGTCCACCACCCCGGCCAAGGTGGAACCCACGATGCGCTGGCCGTTCAACAGGACGAGCGTGCGTGTGGCGCCCAGGCCGCGCAGGTTCAGTCCGTTTACGCCGCCCTGACCTGTTGAAAGGTTGATCGCGGCCGATTGCGGCGACGAGCTGTTTGCCAGCGTGGGCAGCTGACTAATAGCGTCCGAGATATTGGTGGTAACGCCTGTCTGGAGAGATTCCGCGCTGATGACCGTAACAGGCGTCGGCGACCGGTAACCGTCGCGTACGATGCGCGAGCCGGTAACAATAATCTCTTGAAAAGGACCGTCGGAAACAGCCTGCGGTACGCTTTGTGTCGGAGCCTTCGAGTCCCCGGCTTTTTTGGTAAATTTACGTGGCGGCGCTGTTGGTTCTTTTCTGACGACCCGCCTGAGTATGACGACATCGCCCTCAAACGAAAGGACTTCAAGGTCCGTGTTAACAAGCAGCAGCGCCAGGGCTTCCTTGATATCGTAGGTCCCGTTCAGCGACGGAAGCAAAACACCTTCCATCCCGGTTGCCGGGGCTACAATTTGTACGCCGGCCTGCCGCGCAAATTCGGGAATGGCAAAGGCAGCCACAGCCGGCTGCAGATTGAACGATTTCTCCTGTGCAAAAGCTCTCTCGTGCAGCCCCAACGCCAGACCAACAACGGAGCAAAGCAGTCCAGCTTTGAGATTCACTCGCCCCCCCCCCCCGAAGCGCCGCCGCGAATGCCGTTATTATTGCACGTTGGACTCCGCCCGTTTACTCGAAAATGACCTTATCTTTAAGGGAGGCCTCTTTCCATAATCAGCTTCTTGTCATTGGCGCCAGATCATCACGCTCGTCGATGTTTCCGTCACCTTAAGATTCAAACTGGCTGCCACCGCATGTGCGAACACTGCAGGATTGTAAGCCGAGAACAACCCCGTAACGGCCAACTCGCCAATCTCGGGATCATCAATGACAATGTGGACATCGCTATACCGTGCAAACTCAGCCACGACGTTCCTCAGGGGCTGCGCCTCGAAGGACAGCATGCCATGACGCCAAGATAAGCGGCGCGCGACAACCGCCGGGTCCATGCCCTGATCAACCATTTTGACCAGTGGAGAAGGCACTTCCAACGCAACAGCGCGCGCATTTTCTGGCACGCGCAAAGGTGGGGTCTGAGAAGACGACTTTCTGAACATATCGACGGCGCCTTCGTCGACTAGCACCTGCGTTGGCTCATTCTTGAGATTACGGACCACGAAAGAGGTGCCAACGGCGCGAATAACGGTGTTGCCTGTGTCCACCGTAAAAGGACGGGACGCGTCTTTCGCCACCGCGAACAACACCTCACCGCGCGCAAGGAGAACTTCGCGCTTGGTCTTCGAGTACCGGACGGAAATTTCAGATTCAGTGTTAAGCGTGGCCACGCTTCCATCAGCCATCGGCAGCAGGCGTACTTCGCCCTTTGCCGTGCGATAGGTATTAAAGGGCTCTTCGTGCCGCATGGAGGACATCAGCCAGGCCCCGCCGGCGACGGCGGCGGCGGAACCGCCGAGCACGCCGAACTGACGCCGGGACATACGCGACGCAGGGGTCTGCATGCCGGATATTGGTTTGGCAATCTCAGGTGAGTTAGCGAGCAGGTCAGCTGCCGCGGACAGCATGGCCTCCGCTCTCAGGTAGGCGCCGTGGTTGCGCGCATCTTTGGAGAGCCACTCTTCGAATTCAGTTTGGTCGATACCGTCCAGAGGCGACAGAGCGGCGCGGGCCACCCACTCCGCCGCGGCATTGTCGACTTCAGCGCTCGTTTCCTTGGAATTCATTGGCCTTCTCATCATTTCCGTACAATTTGTTAACTACCCCCTCCCCTGGAATACCCTAACTATTATTTTCCACGACTTGGCTCTCGTCGGGCCTCTCCGCCGTCTGCTGCGAACCTCCCGGTACCTCTATAGATGTCCGGTAAGCTCGTTTTCCGCCCCTCCCGAAGGCCTCAAGCAATAATAATATTGCCTTAGTTAAAAGATTCTGGACCGCGTTCTCCGAAATGCCCAGTTGAGCGGCAATCTCCCGCCGCGACAGTTCGTGCACCCGGCGCATCAGGATGACCGCACGGCAGTTGCTGGGCAGGTCGGCCAGGTAGTGTTCCACTGAACGCAGAAACTCCCGATCGATTGCCGCCCGCTCGGGAGATGGCGCGGAACTCTCGATGCCTAACGCATCAATATCACCGAACGAATGAAAAGCAACGACGCGGGCCCGTTTAAAATGGGCTCGAATAAGCGAATAGGCCACCTGAAACGCGTAATTTCGCGGGTTTCTGATGTCTTCAACGGATTCGAGGCCTGCAATAATCGTGTAGGTCTCTTGAATTATGTCATCGATCTCAAGGCCACCAATGGACCTGCGCGCGAGCCATTTACGCATAACGGGTTCATGAGTAAGCACGTGCTGTGCCAGCCATGCCGCGCGCGCTTTACCCGCCCCTTTATCCATACGGCTGAATATATTGCAGTTCAAAGTACATTAAAGGCGCAATTTATCTGAACGCGCGCCGCAACGCCGGCCGTAAAGTCTCGGTAGCTAGGACCGAGTCCGCCTTATGGCTCCAGGTAGGCCCAGTAGTTCGCGGCTGCGTCTCTGGTACGCAAAACCCGCCTACCGTATTTCATCTCCTTGTCGTCCTTGTAAACGTCGCCGTCCTGATAGACATCGATCGTTGGGTCGTTGGTGATGAGAATGTCATAGATGTCACTGCCGCTTCTCTCGCCGGCCTTCTTGTCGCCGGCATACGTGTATGCGGCAAATCCTTTATAGGCCCACTGGCGCGTGCCGTTGGAGCGTTCAAGGATCGTCCAATGACCGGACGGCAGCGCCTTGGCCGGTGCGGCAAACGGACGCCAAGTCTTGAGGCACTCGTCCACGCAAGGGGCCGTACCCATGGCGCGCCCGACAGCGGGCGAGCCGTTGAACGAACCCGGTAGCCCATGGCCGTCAGGATTGTGGTAGCTGAAGTCGACACGATAGAGGGTCATGCCTTTATCGGTCGATAGGATCGCGCCGCGCCCCTTGTCGAAATACATGCCCGCACCTTGCGGCTGATAATTGGCCGCGACGGCCGCCACCGCGAAGTCTTTATCGACACCGACCCCGAAGGCATCGCCCTTCACCAGATCGCCATCGTACGTGTAGAGCGGCTTGCCTTGATAAGCCCACTGCAAGACGCCGTCTTTACGGTCTATAAGCGTGAATTCACCCGTAGGCTGCGCCAATCGCGGCGCCGCCACCGGTTCCCAGCGATCGGCACAGACCGTCGCCGAACAGTTTTTCGGTGTGTTTTCGCCCTTGCCCGTATACGCGTAGATCGCGAGGCCCAAATCGTCGGCCAGCGCATAACCGTTGACTGTACGGACCTCCTCAATCGTCACACCAAAGGGTCTTTTGACGAAGTCATCGGCGTTCAAGCGCACGACGATAAAGCCACTACCAGCGCCCTTGATTTGGCCGGGCCCACTATCCTTTGTCGACGTGTAGACCGGCTTTCCCATGTACGCCCACTGCCGGCTACCATCGTCGCGCTTGATCGTCGACCACGTCCCAACCGGTTTGACGCCCGCAGGAACAAGAGCCGGCGGTGAAGCCTGCGCGCAGGCCGCCACGCAAGCCGAGTGGCCGGGCACAGTGTCTTGTGCGTAAGTGTAAAGCGTCAGGCCCGCATCGTTAGCCAATAAATAGCCGTTGCCGCCGCGCCGATGGGTGCCCCCGCCGAAGATGCCCGGCGTATTCTTGCTGGTGGGCCCAGCCTCGTCTCCGCCGCGTCCACTTGGCTCCTGAAGCGTAATGCCTGGCGGCGTAACCAGTTCGGCCTGATTGCGCGCCGCAGCCTGGGCAGGCGCCTGAATCGCCACGCCCAGGATGACGCCGGCAACTGCGGCGCCAAGCACCACCCCACTTTTATACGTGAGCATCCCGGAAGCCTCCCTATTTGACCGAACGTTATGCCATGACGTCCGTGACAGTCTTGGAGGTTTGGTTCGACACCGTGCCCCACTGACCGATTGATACGCCCATAGCCTGCATCACCGTCAAGCCTACGCGCGTGATCGGATCGCCGTTGGTCCTGACGTGCATGCCGGTCTTCATCGCACCGTTGCCGCCACCGATCGTAAGCATCGGGATGTTTTCAAGCGAGTGCGTGCGCGCGTTGCCGCCATCGGTCGAATACAGGATGACGCTGCGGTCAAGCAGCGTGCGCTCGCCCTCGCGGATGCTTTCAAAGGCGGTGACGAATTCGGCCAATGCTTCAGCCGACTGGTTGCTGAAATATTCGACCTCTTTCTGATAGCCCAGCGCCGGATCGATCGCCTCCTCGTGGGTATACATGTGATAGGTCTGCTGGCTGCCGCGGCGACGCAAATCGCACGTCGATGCGCCCAATTTCAGATGCGCGACCTGCGTCTGACCGCAGGCCATGGCATGGGCCAAGAGGCTCGCATGGAGATTGTGGGTCGCGCGCGCCTCTTCGACGACCTTGCCGAGCGGCACGCTATCGACTTTGGCATGCATGACGCAAGATTCCAGCGGAGCCGGTTTCTCCAGTTCGATTTGGAGCCGGTTTTCGAGGGCGCGCAAGGACGTGAAATATTCGTCCACGCGCGCCTTATCCATGGCGCCCAAATTCTGAATCAGCTTCTCGCGCTTGTCCTTTATGCCGGACAGAACACTCTCACGCACCATGACTTGCGGGTCCGGCGTGAAATCGGCCGCATTCGGATCTTTGAAGTCGGGTCCAAAGATGCGCAAGTACAGCTTCGCCGGGTCTGGCTCGCCGGCGTTGATAGCGGTGGCGCTACGGCGGCTGAAGGCGTCGGTGCCGCCATCGCAGCTGACTTCCAGCGAACGGAAGCGCGTGCGGGTTCCGATGGTGTCCGCGATCAACTGATCGATTGTCGGCAGGCTGAGATTTCCGACGGAACCCTGCAAACAGCCGGCCGGGCCGCTGCCGTGCGCGTTGGCCGGCGTCTGGTCCAAGAACAGCTTCATGCCGCTATAAACGTTCATTTTCTTGGTGTGCGCGGCCATTGCGCGGAGATGCGGTCCAACCTGATAGTTTTCGCCGATCACCTTCGGCTCCCAGTACCCGGGGACAAATCCCAGGCCTTGGAACCAGGATACGAAGCACTTTGGCAAAGGACCGCCCGCGGCGAGCGCGTCGCCGTTGGCGTTTAGGAAACAATCCAGCAGCGGCAGACCAACCGTAACGGCCGTTCCGCTCAACATGCCGCGCAGAACGCTTCTACGGTTCAATGAAGTGTTCATATCTGTTCTCCTTGTAGCCTCATGTGAAAGACTAGGACTTATTGAGCCTGTGACTGCGATACCTGATAAAATTCCGGGTTGGTGACGATCGCGCGCATCAGATCCTGCACGCGGTAGCCGTTCGCGGCGAAGGTGTCCTGCAGCGATTTCACCCACGCATCTTCGCTTTTCGCCGGTCCACGCCCGAGGGCATAGGACGTTATGCGATTGACTAGGCACTTTGTCGTCGCCGGGTTATCATGAACAGCCTTGCCCAGCCCCTGGGCATCGGTGAATGAAATCCCATCCAGAACACCCGACGTATTGAGCTTGGTGCCGTTCTCGGCCGTGCGGAACACGCCATCGGAGTCGAAATTCTCCAACGCGAGGCCCATCGGATCCATGATCTTGTGACAGCCGGTGCACATCGCCTCGGTGGCATGGGCATTCAGGCGGTCGCGCGCGGTTTTGTAAAGCGGGTTGGTCGTGTCTTGAACGACGGTAAAGTTCACGTTGCCCGGCGGATCGGGCACGCGCTGACACAAGACCATTTCGCGCAAGGCCTTGCCGCGCAGGGTCGGTGACGTCCGGCCCGGGTGAGAATGCAGCGAGACAAAGCTGATATGCGTCAGGATGCCCGCACGCGGATCATTGGGCTCGTACTCGTGCCGCGTCCATTTATTCTCGGGGAAGCCATTGGGCAGATTGGTCGTCACGGGAACGCGGTACATGGAACCAAGAACGGGTGTCAGGAATGTCTCGCGCGCCGTATAAAGATCGCGGTAATCGCCCTTTTTGGCGATAAGCAGGTCCACCACGGTACGCATGGTCTGCTCACGCGCGTCGTCTCCGACCGTGCGCGTGAAGTTCGGATACAGCGTGGCATCCTTGGACAGGGAGTCGAAGGTGTCAAAACCGAACATGTCCGAGAAGAAGCTGCGCACGCCGTCCTCGAGACGCCGCGCGGCGAGAAGGCGATCCACCTCCTCGTTCAGGCCCTTTTCGGTATCAAGTTTACCGCTGGCGGCCGCGGCGAGCAGACGTCCGTCGGGAGCTGCGTCCCAGAGGAAGAAACTCAAGCGCGAGGCCTTCGAATACCCATCAAGTTCAAAGCGGCTCGCCGTTCCTTTCGCCGGGATCACTGTCTCCTGGCGAAACAGGAACTGCAACTGCACCATCATCGACGCCAGGCTCATCTCGAGCCCTGAGTAGAAGCTCTTCAGCTTGGTTCCGGCTTCATTGGCAAACTCGACCTGTGTGGACAACTCGTTATCCGTTAGCGGACGGCGATATAGCTGTTCACCGACGGCCTTCAGGAACTGCCGCGCACAGGCATCGTCGGGCGCCGTCTCGGATGCAGGCTTGCAATGCATGAACAAATCGCGGCGCTCTGGGCTCAGCACCTGAGCGGCAATACCGCGCGCGATAGAGTCGTACTGTTCGAAGCCGGAGGCCGCGAGGCTGACCGTGCCGGTTCCGACTTCCAGCAAACCGGAGACGCGCTGCGCGGGCTCAAAGCGGCCGCCGATCTCGACCCCCGGTCCAAAGATGTCGCGAACGACTCGCTTGTATTGGGTCGGCGTCAGGCGGCGCATCACAGGCGCGTCTTGGTCAGACGCCCCCAGTCCAGCGCCCGCAGCGACCGCGCTCTTGATGTCGGCCGTCGACAGCACAGTGGTCAAAGCGATGGCACTGCAGGCCAATGTCGCCGCGACCAGTCGTTGCCGCATCGTTTTCTTCGTGCCCATCATATCGCTCCCCATCCTATCCCTATATCGACGCCCGGCTCGGTTTACTTACTCGCGTATTGTTCTTTGGCGAGTAAATACGCAGGCACTGCCGAAACACGATAGGCAGATGAAATCGCCGCGTTCTCTCCGGTCTTGGGATCCGGATCGGCGTCAGCGTTTTTGCGCAAAGCCCAGTACATCGCCGGCAAATTCACACCGGTCATGAACTCGGTGGTGAAGCCGGAACTGGCATATTCGTAGAAGATGCTCATCCACGGCAAATATCCGCCAAGCACGCCCTCGAGATTGCCTTGCTCGTCGAGCTTGAATCTGAAGTGCGGTTTGCTCATGGCCAAATCGGTGAGGACATAAGCATCGCCGAGCAGATGCATCTGCTCGCCCACGACAGTAATCATGCCGTCCTTGAGCTTGCCTTTCAGCACGTTCGCCTGCCAACGCTTGTCGTCATCGATGCGGAAAGTGGAGTAGCGCCGCACATCGCCATTGGCGTCGCGCCAAACACGTTCCAGGGCGCGGTAGATATGGACGGTCACATCACCGTCCTTCGTGAAGTCGTCGGCGGTGATTCGGATCACCCATGCCGGCTGCTTATCGCGCTGAAGATCCCAGTGCATGGTGCCATGGGTCGGCTTCTGCTCCCACGTGCCGCGATGATTGATGAAACACCCTGCAGCGCGCCAGAAACCGTTGTCGACGCCGCCTTCCTTGGTGTCGGGATCGACGTAGCCACCGGTTTTTTTGTCACCGTCGAGGTCAAAACCATAAGCCAGGGGGCCGACGTCGAATTTCGTCGTGCCGAGAACGTCGGGCACGGTCGAGGGGAACGTATAGGCGTGCTTCGGTTTACCGTTGAGACGGCCACGATACATAATGAGGTCGGTGATGTCCGGCGTCGGCGCGCCGCCGTTGATGCCGGCAATGGCCCGCTCAACTTCTTCCTTGGGCACGTCCACCGCCATCAACTGGCGGCGCACTAATTCTTCAAGGGAAGGATTGACCCCGTTCGGGCAATCGCTGTCGTCTTTGTAGGAGTTGGCGGCCTGCATCCACCAGCTAACGGCAAAGTCCCGCGTTTCCGCGGATGCCGGCGCTTGACCCGCAAACGCCGCAAGGCCCGCGCTCATCAGGCAAATCGATGCCGAATGGCGCAATCGGACTGAACTCCACTTGAAAAATGCCATTGCTCTCCCTCTCATAAGCTATTGGACCGCCACTCTCAGGGCTTGCCTAATAGGCCTCCCGGCCGTCCTCGTCGCAATCGGGGCGGCAAGGAACTACCGCGTCTATATAGATGTCTGGCGAGCGCTAAATTACGCTCCGGGAACCAAATTATCGGCTTTCCGGCAGACACACAGATTATATCCAAAACCGCCGTTATGCCCAGGACGTAGAAAAGCCGCGCCCCTTTACGAAGCACGGCGTTTGAACCTGGTTTTATTCAGCGGCATGAACGAGTTAGCAAACGGCGCCTGCGGCATGGTGGGTCGCTACACTCCGGCTGAGCGGTTACCAACCGCTCAGCCGGAGCTTCGCATTCGTTACAACTTAAAGCGCACGCCCGCACGGAGGGTGCGGCCAAGGGTGTCGAAGTTGGCACCCTGCGGCACGGCTGGCGTCCACCAGCTGGTACCACCCGGACCGGCGCCGACGATCGGCGGATCCTTGTCCATGACGTTTTGCACGTTGAAGAAGAGTTCTTCCGTGTCGTCCCCGCCCAGGTGGATCTTGTAGGAGAAGTTGGCGTCGATAAAGATGGCGGAAGGCACGTGGTTGTTGTTGACCGTCAAGTCCGAACCTACGGCGTTCGGGCAACCGGACGTGCACTCGATCCAGCGGGCATTAGTCCTGCCACCCTTGATCCAGCGCGCCGTCAAGCCCGTGCTCAACGCGTCATTGTTATAGTCCAATGCCGCGGTGATGCGCCACGAAGGCACGCCTGCGCCGCCGTTGCCGTTCAGCTGATTTCCGCCGACGACGCCGGCCAAGTGGACGACGTGATCACCCGGAAGACCGCTGTTGGTGTCGTACTTGATGTAGTGCGTGGCGAGAGCACGCACTGTCACTTGGCCTGGCACGCCTTCAATCAAGTCAGCCAACGGCTTGCGGTAGCTTGTTTCGATATCAATACCCTGGGCCTGTTCAGTGGCCAGATTGATCGGGTTGTTGACGATGACGAGGTTGGTCGGCCCACCGTTGTTGGGACGCGTGATGGATGCGCAAGCTTGCTGATTACCCAACGAGCAGAGATCGAGCAGCGACTGGGCGCCGGGGCTGCCAATCGCGTCTTTGATCTTAATACGGTAGTAGTCGAGCGAAACGCTGAAGCCTTCGAACCACCCCGGCTGATACACGATGCCCATATTGAGGTCGTTCGACTTTTCAGCTTTAAGGTTCGGATTACCGCGACCGATCACAGTCGAAGGCGTATCGAGGTTTTTGTTGAACGGATCGCGGCTAGACACGCTCGACGTCGTGCCACCAGTGTATAGGTCGATCAGCGTCGGGCTGCGGATGTTGCGCGACTGCGTGATGCGCAGGCGGATGTCGTCGACCGGCGTGTAAGTCGCGCCAGCCTTGTAGGTCGCAACCCAACCGTAGACCGAGTAGTGCGTCGCGCGCGCGGCGGCGTTGAGGTCGAGGCTGCGGGCCCATGTCTCATCCTTCGCGAGCGGGATCACGGTTTCACCGTAGAAGTCATTGATCTTCACGCCGCCGCCAAACGGCAGGCCGGCCGCGAAGGTCCAATAGTTCGGGTTGATGATTTCTTCCGGATCGGATGTCTGTATTCCTTTCTCATGACGATACTCATAGCCGAACGCCAACGAGACCGGGCCGGCCCACGTCGACAGCGGGTCACCCGCAAAGTTGATGGCGCCGACGGTTTGGGCGATCTTCTGGTGGGTATAGGGACCGCCATTGCCAGTCTGGTATTGGATGGCTTCCGGGGTGTTCACCCCAGTGCCAAAGACGTTGTAAGGGATACAGCCGTTATTAGGATTGGTAAGGGTCGTACGGCAAACGATCGTGCCGTTGGGTGCGCGGACGGCATCGACAGATTCTGCAAAACGCGGGAAAGAATGGTAATTATTTCCGCGCGACGTTCCCCATGCCTGGCCGTAGCTGAAGTATGCATCCCACTTCCAGTCGGTTTCGAGCGCATTGAAACCACCTTTGGCGCCGCCGAGCATGCGCAAGGTCCGCCGGTCGAAGCTCGGGCGCCACGGGCCCATGTCGGCATTCAACGTGCCCATGAGGAACGTCGGGCCAGCCGCCTGAAGCGCAGGCCGCAGCGCATCCGGCAGGTAAGCATTGTCGGTGCGCATGGTCAGGTTACCGAGGTAATAGTGCGGACCACCGACCGAGTAGTTGAACTGGTGTCCCCAGCCCGCCTGGCCATAGACATTGATGCTGTCCGAGATGTCGTAGCTGAGGCGCGTGAACGCGCTCTGGCGATTACCCTCGGGAACGGCGGCCACGCCTTGCGTGAACGTCGGGTCCATTGCTGCCCAGCTTCCGCCGCGCATAACCGTTCCGGCGACGATATCGCCATACGTGATCTTGGATACCGCACCACCGGCGCCGAAAGCGGTTCCTTTAAGCGGACCCGAAGTGATGAGGCCGCCCGCTGTCGCGAGCGCGATGGAAACGTGGTCGGACAGGAGGATGGAAGGCTGGCCGTTGCCGGGTACATAGGCTGGGTTATTGATGAAGTCCCAACCGGCGCGGGCCCACTTGCGATCCCATTGCAAGAGCCCGTAGTAGCCAGAATGTTCTCCGCTCAAGAGGAAATGCCCGCGACCATTGCCGAAGGCCACACCGTACGTCCCGTCAACCTTGTAATTGAGGTTGTCGCCGTAGGTGGTTCCGCCGCCCGAGACTTCGCCCTTCATGCCTACGAATTCCGTATCGAGCACGAAGTTCACAACACCGGTGAGCGCGTCGGAGCCGTAGGCGGCCGAGGCGCCGCCCGTCACAATGTCCACGCGCTGGACGAGACCCTGCGGTAGTTCGCCGACGTCCACCACGCCGGCCAAAGTCGCACCCACGGTACGCTGACCGTTCAACAGTACCAGCGTGCGTGTGGCGCCCAAGCCGCGCAGGTTCAGGCCGTTAACGCCGCCCTGGCCCGTGGAAAGGTTGATCGCGGCGGACTGCGGCGACGAGCTGTTTGCCAGTGTGGGCAGCTGCGTAATGGCGTCCGACATATTGGCGGTCGCGCTTGTCTGAAGTGATTCGGCGCTGACGACCGTAACGGGGGTCGGGGCTTCATAACCGTCGCGGACGATGCGCGAACCGGTGACGACGACTTCCTCAAATTCCCCCGATTCCTTCGCCGCTTGCGCTGCCGCAAAGGATTCTTTTGGAGCAATGGCTGCGAGTGCGAGTACCGTCGAAACGGCCGCCGTCGACATCATCAACCAGCTACGGAATTGTTTGCGCGGAACCCCAATAGTGGCTGTGCGTGGCAACTTTCTCATATTCCCCTCCCCAGTTAATTTACAAGTCAGTCAACGATCCTGAAGCGCCATCTCATACCCGTGAACCAGGTCACGGACAATCGCGATTTCAAACCGCCGCGTTCTTTAGAGGAAGCAGAGCGGTCAATTTATGAAAAAGAAAGAATGAGGTCTGTTGCTCGCTAGTGCGAGACGCCCACGCATGCAGGGCATTGCACGTACAATGTGTGGCAGAGATAGCCTGCAGGACCTTCCTTCAATTCTGTTGTGCACCGCAGGCCGTAGGAGCAGAATTACCGCATATCAGACCTGGGGAGGCCTTGATGAAATCTTGGAAAGTTGCCTTGCTGTGCGCGGCCGAGACCTTGGGCGGCGGGTCGGCGGCTTGGGCCGGCGTGGCGTGCGATGCCCTCGCTGGGGTTTCGATCCCCAACACGACCATCACCAGCGCAGGCCAGGTCACCGGCCCCCTTAGCGTCTCCAGTCCGGGCGGTGCCGGCAAAACATCCGTTCCCTTCTGCCGCGTGCAAGGCGTGACCCATCCGACGCCAAAGGCCGACGTAAGATTTGAAGTTTGGCTGCCGGCCGAATGGAATTCGCGCATGAAGACGCCGACCACCGGCGGCTTCCTCGGCGGTATTCCTTACACGCGCATGGCCGAAGACATTGCGCGCGGCTATGTCATGGTCGGGTCCAACCTCGGTCACGAGGGCGGCACCGACCCGCGTTGGGAACTGGATCCCGATGCATTAGCGGCCTTTGGATACGGCGCCCATCCTGCCGTCAATCGCGCCGCCCGCGCGTTGACCCAGGCCTTCTACAGCAAGCCGCCGGCGCACTCTTATTTCGAGGGTTGCTCGGGTGGCGGGCGACAAGCGTTGATGATGGCCCAGCGCTATCCTGAGCTTTTCGACGGAATCATTGCCGGCGCGCCGTCCAGCAGTTATCCCGACGCCATCATGCAAATACTTTGGCAGCAGCGCATTCAAAAGCCCAAGACGGCCGGGGACGCGGCCCTTATTCCCAACCCCAAGCTCGCGATGATCAGCGCCGCCGTGCTTGCACGCTGCGATGCCAAGGACGGCGTCAAGGACGACCACATCACCGATCCGCGCGCCTGCGCGCGCGATGTTTCGGCGTTGCGTTGCAAGGCCGGCGAAACGGCCGACTGCCTCACCGACGCTCAGATCAACGGACTTCAGGAAATATACCGCGGGCCGCACCGCTCCACTGGCGAGCCGCTCTTCGCCGGCCCCATGCCCGGCGGGGAATACAACTGGAAACTCGAGACGGGAGATAGCGTCGGTTACGGCGGATTCTTCGGCGATGTGGTGCTCGAAAACACCAGCTGGGATTGGCGCACCCTCGACTTCGACACCGACTACCAGCGTATGCTCACCAAACTGCATCCGATCATGAGCGCCCCCAGTCCCGACCTCTCCGCCTTCAAGGCCCGCGGCGGCAAGATCCTGCAGTT
>CANJPG010000065.1 GCA_947476065.1 Fidelibacterota bacterium | reverse complement strand
GCGAGGGCGCCTTGCGCGGCCGTAATCATGAGTTGCTCGAGGCTCTGGTCGGCCAGCTTGCCGAACTTCGAGTGATACCAGCCGATGAGACATGCGGTCATTAAACACCTCAAACGTTGAACCAGCTTCCCCCTATGTAGGCCAGGGCCGGGCAGCTGACAGGCGCGGATTATGCATTGCTCGCCCAAAATTTGCGCATAGCAAAACGGGCGTTTCCACAATGTGGAGCGCCCGTTCGCTTTTTTTATGCGCCGGAAGACGTTAGCTGTTGGGGTGCCAGGTCGGCGCGGCGCCCTCGACGCGTTTGCGCACGATGATCTGCTGCTGCAAGATCCCGGATGGGATGCGGCTGCCGAAACGGTCGAAGAAATCCTTCTGGTCGTCAATCTCGCGCAAGGCCGAGGTCTGGTTGACTTCCATCAGGTCCGCAAACTTCGCCTTATCGTAGGCGAGGCCCTCCCAGACGATGTCCTGGAAGCGCGGCATGTAACCGAAGGGGCTTTCCACGGCGCCGGAGCGGCCATGGACGCGGTCGACGATCCAGGCGAGGGCGCGCATATTCTGGCCGTAGCCGGGCCACATGAATTTGCCGTGCTCGTCCTTGCGGAACCAGTTCACGCGGAAGATCAACGGCGGCTTGCTGACTTTTTTGCCGAGGCTCAGCCAGTGCGTCCAGTAGTCGGCCATGTTGTAGCCGCAGAAGGGCAGCATCGCCATCGGGTCGCGGCGCACGGCGGCCTGGTTCTCGGCGGCGGCGGTAGCTTCGGAGCCCATGGTGGCGGCAAGATAGACGCCGTGGTCCCAATCGAAGGACTGGAAGACCAGCGGGAAGGTGTGGCTCATGCGCCCGCCGAAGATGAAGGCCGAAATCGGCACGCCCTTCGGGTCATCCCAGGCCGGATCCAAGGTCGGACAGCCGGTGGCCGGAGCGGTAAAGCGCGCGTTGGGATGCGCAGCAGGGGTCTTCGAAGCCGGCGTCCAATCCTGGCCCTTCCAGTCAATCAGATGGGCCGGCGGCTCGTCGGTCATGCCTTCCCACCATACATCGCCGTCGTCGGTCAAGGCGACGTTGGTGAAGATGCAATTGCGCTCGATCAAGCGCATGGCATTGGGATTGGTCTTTTCCGAAGTGCCCGGGGCCACGCCGAAATAACCGGCTTCCGGGTTGATGGCGCGCAGCTGGCCGTCGGCGCCCGGCTTCACCCAGGCGATATCGTCGCCCACGGTCCAGGCTTTCCAGCCTTTAAAGCCCTTTGGCGGAATAATCATGGCGAGGTTGGTCTTGCCGCAGGCGCTGGGGAAGGCAGCGGCCACGTACGTCTTCTCACCCTTGGGTGATTCCAGACCCACGACCAGCATGTGCTCTGCCAGCCAGCCTTCCTCCTTGGCCATCACCGAAGCGATGCGCAAGGCAAAGCACTTCTTGCCCAAGAGCGCGTTGCCGCCGTAGCCCGAGCCGAAGGACCAGATTGAGTGCTCTTCGGGGAACTGCACGATGTATTTCTCATCGTTGCAGGGCCACGGAACGTCTTTCTGGCCGGGCGCCAGCGGCGCGCCGACCGAGTGGATGCATGGCACAAAGTCTTTGTCGCCCAGCACGTCGAGCACCTTCTTGCCCATGCGCGTCATGATGCGCATGTTCACGACGGCGTAGGCCGAGTCGGTGATCTGCACGCCGATGTGGGCGATGTCGGAGCCCAAGGGGCCCATGCTGAACGGGATGACGTACATGGTGCGTCCCCGCATGCAGCCGTCGAACAGGCGGTGCAGGGTGGCTTTCATTTCTGTGGGGTCGGCCCAGTTGTTGGTCGGGCCCGTATCATCTTTGTTGCTGCTGCAGATGAACGTGCGGTGTTCAACGCGCGCCACGTCGCCGGCATTTGAACGGCAGAGGTATGAGCCCGGGCGCTTCTTCTCGTTCAACTTGACGAATGTGCCGCCCTTGACCATCAGGTCGCAGAGCGCCTGGTTCTCGGCGTCGGAGCCGTCGCAAAGATGAATGTTGTCTGGTTTGCACAGCGCGGCCATCTCTTCGACTAGCGCTTTCAGTTTGGAATTTCTCAGGCCCGAAACGACGTTGCTATTGCTCATCTCTCGAATAATTCCCGTGGGATATAAGAACGCTAGGGTGATGGGAAGCTGTGATCTTTTGGGGGCGCGCCCCCCTCATTGGCGGCATGTCTTTCGCATTAGATCCAAGGGTTGCGCAAGGGGTGGCTTGAGGGTTTTTTAGAGCCGCTTAAAACTGCCTTTTTCCCTCGCGGTTTTGTGCTGCACTGCGGCTAAAAATTATGCTGCAGTGCCACCAGCGGCTCCCTGGCTCACAACCTGCTGTTGTGACTGCTAAACCTCCCCCGACTCTGCTCGCGACGTGACGGTAGGCGGGCACCCCAAGATCGAGAAGGCGCGAAGAACTGATGTTCTTAGAGGGAAAAGATATGGGTGGCGGTCGCGGTGAGAGGGCCGGGGAGGCGGCGGTCTCAGCGACGGGTCGAGGAAGGTGAGACTAGGGAAACGAGTCTCGTCGGAAAAGGCGCGGGTGTCCGTCTAGCCCCACGGACACCCGCCGCGGCAAGCCCCTAGATTGCGCTCGCGCCGCGTTCGCCGGTACGGATGCGAACGACATCAGAGATCGCCGAAACGAAAATCTTGCCGTCGCCGATCTTGCCGCTCTGGGCCGCTTTACGGATGGCCTCGATGGCGGGTTCGACTTGCGCGTCGTCGACAACGACGTCGATCTTCACTTTGGGAACCAGATCGACGACGTATTCTGCGCCGCGATACAGTTCGGTATGGCCTTTCTGACGGCCAAAACCTTTGACTTCCAGGACCGTGAGGCCCTGCACGCCGATATCGTTCAGCGCTTTCTTAACATCGTCGAGCTTGAAGGGCCGAATGATGGCCTCGATCTTCTTCATTGCGTGGTCTCCTTATAAAGGTGTGCCGCAGAGCGGTTCAGACACACAATCAATTTGGAACTGCGGTTGAGAAATTAGCCGGTGTGAAACTTTCGTCAGGCCAGACCGTGGAAGCCGAGATCCGCGGGAAGCTGCCATATAAGCACACTTCCCGCGGCCTCGAGTCTGGCGTCGGCGTTAGCCCACGACCTCGCCATGCAGGTTGATGTCCAGGCCTTCGCGTTCCACATCCGGGTCTACGCGCAGTCCGACGATCAAGTCCACGACTTTGAGGATGATGAAGGTTCCGATGGCGCAGAACACGACAGTCACGCCGATACCATAGAGCTGCGTGACCACCTGGCCGCTGTTGCCTTCGATCAGGCCGTTCTTCGTCGCCGCGCCGCTGATGGCGGCTTTGGCGAAGACACCGGTCAGGATCGCACCGACGATGCCGCCGACGCCGTGAACGCCAAAGGCGTCAAGGCTGTCGTCGTAACCGAGGGCATGTTTCAGGCTGGTCGCACCGATGTAGCAGGCGATACCGGCAACGACGCCGATGATCAGGCTGCCCATGGGGTCGACGAAGCCGGAAGCCGGCGTGATGGCGACGAGGCCGGCGACCGCACCCGAGATGATTCCGAGAACGCTGGGTTTACCCTTGAGCGCCCATTCGGTGAACATCCAGGCAAGACCAGCAGCCGCGGTGGCGATCTGCGTGACGGCCATGGCCATGCCGGCATTGGCGCTGGCGGCGACGGCGGAACCGGCGTTAAAGCCGAACCAGCCGACCCACAGCAAGGAGGCGCCGATGACAGAGAGGACCAGGTTGTGCGGCGGCAACGGCTCAGTGCCGTAACCGACGCGCTTGCCGAGGACGAGCGCACAGACCAAACCGGCGACGCCGGCGTTGATGTGAACGACCGTACCGCCGGCGTAATCAAGCACGCCAGCGCCGCCCAGAAAGCCGCCCGGACCCCAGACCCAGTGCGCGATCGGGGAGTAGATGAGCAGGCTCCAAGCCGTCATGAACAGCATCATCGCCGAGAACTTCATGCGGTCCGCGAAGGCACCGCAGATCAGAGCCGGGGTGATGATGGCGAAGGTCATCTGGAAGGTCATGAAGACCGACTCAGGAATGGTCCCCGCCAAGGCGTTGGTTGAGTCGAGTGCCATGCCGGCAAGCAAGACGCGCGTGAAGCCCCCGAAGTAAGGCGTGGAGCCTTCAGTGAACGCGATGCTGTAGCCCGCGACCATCCAGAGCACCGTCACCAAGCAGGTAATGGCGAAGCTCTGCATGACGGTGGCCAGCACGTTCTTCTTGCGGACCATGCCGCCGTAGAAGAGCGCGAGACCGGGCACGGTCATCAACAGGACGAGCGCCGTGGAGGTAAGCATCCACGCCGTGTCGCCGCTGTTGAGCGGAGAGGCCGGGGCAGCTGCCGCGGCTTCCGCTGGGGCAGCCTCGGCGGGCGCTGCTGCGTCCGCCGGGGCTGCTGCTGGTGCTTCCGCGGCCGCCGGGGCAGCCGGAGCTGCCGCATCTTGAGCGAACGTGGGAATGGACAGCGTAATCAGCGCTGCTGCCCACAATACGGTTAGTAAGGTCCTCATAGTCTTCATTGGGTTAACTCCCAGTTCTGATGTGGTGGCCTTAGGAAGGATTCTTTAGGCTAGCGGTCGACTTAGAAAGTGCGGGAAACTTTCACGACGAATTTGTCGTCGGCGAGTTTGCCCAGGAAGTGCACGTCCGAGTCATAGTAGCGGGCGTCGATGTCGAACCAGTCGTAGACCTTCAGCGTCGCGCCGATGTTCCAGTCAGTCTGATCCTTGAAGCCGTTTGTCAGCATCCAGTAGCCGGCGTTGGCGCTGATGCTGAGCTTGTCGACAACGGGAATGCTCAGGCCGAGGTTGAGGTACGTCGCATCGCCGGTGGCGCCGAAGTTGTCGGGCGTGTAGGCGATGCCGGTCGAGACGGCCGCCGCGCCGAAGTCGTAACCGGCTTTGCCGTAGACTTCCCACAGATTGTAATTGAGCGAGCCGGGCGCGCCCGGATACCAGTAGAAGGTGAAGCCGACGTCGTATGAGAAGTTATCAACCTTGCCGGCGTAGCCGCCGTACAAGTCGACCTCCGTGGTGGCTCTATTGCCGTCAGCAAAGTTGACGGACGAGCCCCAGGTGCCGAAGTGAAAGCCGGCGCCGGTGTCCCAATCGAGACCGCCCTGCACGGCGGCGTTATTGCTCGTCTGGCTGACGCCGCGGAACATGTAGTCGCTGACAAGGGCGACGTTGCCCGTGACGGTGCCGGGCAGCGGATTGGTGCTTTCTTCGGCCGAGGCCGCGAACGGCGCGGCAAGGCTGATCGCTGCAACGAGCAGTCCGGTCTTAAGTGCTGTCTTCACGTGGTGTACTCCTCTGAGTTCAGGTTCGAACCTGGGCCGCGTGGGAGGGGGAGGCTCCTCCCGTGGCAGTCAAGTCCTTAGGGCACCCCTGGCCCGCAGGAACTTATTGCAAGCCATGTGCCAGCTTTTTGCGGCGCAACAATTCAAGCCATGGTGTTGCAATGGCGCAATGACCCCAAAAAATGGCGGAATACCTTGCGCTGCAGCATGGTCTTTTGCGGGAAATACGGAAGTTAATATGCACATTTTTTACACTCAGAAATTCAATGCACATATTTTGACCACTACGTGGTCGTTTGCTATGCGACCCATAGGGAAATGCCATTTCGGTGCCCAGATCTGGTCCGGACATCGTCGGGAAAGGATTCCCGCTATTTCGGGACGAAAGGACCGGCGAAAAAGGCTTCCGCGGCAGGGTGAAGCGCCAGCGTGATGCCGCGCCGTGCGGTGGCCGGCTTCAGAAGCGCTCCCAGGGGACTGCCCAAGCGCATGTAGTCGGTGCCGGCAAACGTCCGTCGTAGCACAGCCTCGGCATCAGCTGAGGAAACACTGGCCGTGGAGACCAGCAAGGCAGCAACCGCCACGGTCGCGAGTGGACGCTCCTGACCGGGATAGGCCGCGGAGGGGACTGTGACGGCAATGTAGTTCGAATTGCCGGTGGTCAAGAGGGCGACGGCATCTGCATCCAGCGCCAAAAATCGCAGCGGGGTCGCGCTGGCAAAGTCACGCAAGGCAGCTGCTGGTGCAGCCGCGGTCAGGATCACGGCATCGCGCTCACCGCGCGCCAAGGCATCCAGTGCTGTTGCCAGCGGAACTTCCGCAAGGGCACCGGCCGCGATCGCCGACGTCACGCGGTGAGCCCGCAGGATATCTTCCGCTTCGCTGCGCGCCGCCACGCCGCTCGCCACCACGGCCACACGCCGCCCATCCAGTTCGGCGACCGAAGCAATCTGGCTTGAGGCTTTCACGATGACGTGGATCGGCTCGGGAAACAAAGCGGCCAATGCGCGCAGATCCGGAAACGTGCCGTCGCGTGTGAAGATGCCTTGGCCTTGCGCAGCCAGGGCCGCTTCATCGCCGCGCATCAAGGCCGCCGTTGCCACCCCATCACGCAGCAGAGTCAATGCTTCACGGGAGTCACGCACGTCGATGTTGAGAAGCGCCGCCGATGGTTGTTCAGCAGCGCCGTCGTGCGTAATGGCATCCGTGACACTCCAGTAATCCTGTCCACGCGGTCCGCTGGCGACGACCAAATGTCCATCACGCCGTCCCAAACGCGCCGCGCCGAGCTTGAGGACGTCGCTGATCTCTTCGTCCGGCGGCGTGACGAAGAAGGAGCGCAATGTGGCGGCGGTCACCTTCCGCCAGGCCAGCAGCGCGGATTGACGGCTCTGCATGTGTGTCTCGGTGCGCGCCGATGGCGCCGCTGCCGCCAGGCGCCAGCCACGGTCGCTGGGTGTATAGATCACTGTGCCAGCCGCATGAATCACGTCGCCGGCCTTGTTGCCGCCGCTCTTCAGGCCGGCCAGTCCTTCAGGCTTCGCGCCCAGCAAAAGCATCAACGCGGCAGCGTTCGGCTGCTCCCAGGCACCGAAATCATAGTCGCGTGTAAGCTTGAGATCGGCGGCAAAGGCCACTTCACGTCTGTCGCGCGCAAAGTCCGGCAGGCGCCACTGAAACAGGCGATGATCGAGGCGCTTGGCCTGCACAACGTCGATCAGGCCCGGCGCATAAATGCCGTCCACGTAGGCAGCGAGGTCGGTTTTCAATGCCGCATCGTCGGGCGCGCGCCCACACGCGCTCAAGACGAGGATGGTGCAGGTGATCAGAAGCAGGTGAAGAGTAGGGAAGGCGCGCACGGAGAAATTATCGGCGGGGGCGGTCGAGAAAATCATCGAAGGCCGTGCCGTGGGCAGCAAGGCCCTTATCCAGCATCGCGCGCATCAGGTTGTCGCCGAGTCTGACGGCGCTGGCGAGATTGTCCTGCTTCACGCCGAGAATTTGCGCCAGCAGCCGCACGCGGACGGCCGCGGCAGCCTCGTCGAAAATCTGGCGGCTTTTTACAATCGACAGGCCTTCAAGCTGATCGTCGTTCTTGTTGTCGACCAGGATCTGCTGCGCAATTGTAAAAGCGGTGAAATCGAGCACGCTGGGGGAAAGACGTTCGGCTTTGGACAATACCTGCTCGGCCATCGCGGTCTCGATGCGGTCGGGCGACGTGCCGTAAAAGCGCGACTGTTTGATACGCGTATAGGAAATTTCGCGGCGTCCGTCGCTTTGTGTCGACCAGTCGCTTTCGCTCACCAGACTTTCGGCGGGAAACTCGGTTTCAATGCCGTTGGAGGCCGTGCAATAGACGGTGCCGCCGTCGACCACCTCAACGGTGTAGGAGCGCCCGTCCTTGGCGTAAACGATGGAGCCCGGCTTGAATTTTGCTGTCATGGCCGAAGACTAGCACGAAAGACCGCCGGTTCTCGGTCAAAAGCAGCGGACGGGACGGGCTTTAGCCGCGCTGGCTTCGGGGCGACGGGCGCGCCTTCTCTTCGGCCTGCTCGGCTTTATCAATGCGGCGCTGAAGGTAGGGCGAAAAATGCCCGCGGTTGACGGCCTGGACCTCATCGCGCTGCCAGTCGTTCATCGATACGCGGTTGCGGCAGGGCTTTTTCACGCAGGCGCAATCAAACTCAAGGAACGGACTGGAATCCGTCGTGGCGTAATCGAACGTGATTTCTTCGCCCGGCTCGATGCGCCGCAGCGCCACCAGCGTGATCTGCCCACGCAGCCCACAGTTGGGCAGGCAGCAGTGATTGACCAGCTCGGCGGGATCCACGCGGTCGAGCGGCGCAAGGTACTGATCGTCTTCGACCTGCACGACGTAACGCCGCAAGTTGGGCGGCAAGGCGGCAGCTATGTCCTCGGGCACAATCCGTCCGCCCCACACCGCGACGACCTCGCCGGCCTCGACCGGCTCGACGGCAAACACGCCTTGGCCGGCCTTATCCTTGCACAGGCGCACCGTCAATTTGGGCGACAGGTGATTGGCAGTGGGTTTGTTGTCGCTCGGGGCGTCCATGGGAGGAACTATATGAATGAGTGTTACGATTGTTTCTGGAGAACGAAAATCATACGCCTTGAGGCCGGGGAGTTATCCATCCGCAGTCCGGCAACGAAATCGCCGTAGCAATCGACTACATTGAGACCGCCCGCAAGCTTGGTCAGCGCGACTAACTCCTGCGGCGAGAAATAGCGCTCGCGCGCTTTGTCGCGATAAAGCGTTTCCTTGCCGTGCTCGACCACGCGCAAAATGGTCTCCACCTCAGCGACCTGGGTGAAGGCATCGTGCTTGGGGTCGTTGACCGCCCAGATGATGTCAACATTGGTGCCGTTCTGTTCGCCCGAATAGGTGTACTTGCCATAGCCGTGCATTGAGCAATCGCGCGGGTGGGTCAGCTCGAATAGATACATGCCGCCCGGCGTCAGATTGGCGGCGACCGTGCGGAAGTGATCTACGATGTCGTCGTTGTCGGAAAGGCAGTCGAGACTGTCATACATGGTGATGATGACATCGACAGGGTGGGGAAGGGTGAAACCGCGCATGTCGGCGGCGGTCCAGTGTACATCGATGCCGTCGACCTTGGCCTTGTCGCGGGCGAAGTCGATCATTTCGGGACGCAGGTCGAGGCCGAAGGTTTCAACGCCCTTTTTGGCGAAGGCGCGCGCGTGATAGCCGGGCCCGCACGCAATCTCGAGCAGCGAACGCAAGGCACGTCCATTCAAGCGCTGGTATTCGCTGAAGACGAACTCCACTTCACGGCTGATGTCGCGGTTGAAGGCGATATCGTAATAGCCGGCGCGGGCGTAAACCTCGTTGAACTCGGCCATCCAGAACCCGGCAGCGCCGGTTTTTCCCCACTGCGACCCAACAGACGCACCGAGCATGCCAGCCGCGCGGCAAAAATCAATTGGTAAAGCGGAATAAATGCGTACGGTCGCGACGTTTTGGACGCCGACCTTTATGGCGGACCGGCCGTCAGCGGACGTGACGATGTGCCCGGGGCGCGCGGGCCGCACTGGCCGGTTGATGTCCCCGGGCGGCGTGATGGCTTTTGGCGGGCGCCTCTGCGGCCGGGCCGGCAGGCGGCTGCCCGCGCCGCTTGCGCCACCAGCGTGTCAGAATGACCGAGGCTTTGCGCGTGAAACGGCGAACCGACGGAATGTCTATGCCAAGGACAGCAAGGCCCACGGGGACCATCCAGAATCCAAGGATCGGCAAGAACCCGACCACGCCGCCCGCGACCAGAAGCCCACCTATAGAGATGCGCGCCGCCCGCGACTTGGGCAGGTTCTCGCGGCTGAACAGTCGTTTGAGGCGGGCCTGTAATGTGCTCACGGATTTATCTCATTATTAAGGTGACGCATGCGATGTTGGTCTTGATGCGAAGCTGCGCAAGGTCCGATATCCCCCATCTTTTACATATCCTTGTAAAACAAAGGTTTTCGGATTTGCTTGGCGAAGGAGCCAAGATGCGTTACAACGGTTACGTGTGACTTTGGGACGAAAACCCATTCTCATGATCTCCAGAACGGAGACAGGACATGAATAGTTCTCTGCCGGTCACTGCAGTACTGAGGGCGCTTCGGGCGTCCGACAATTCTCGCATCATTCGCGCTGATCACGACGTCCTTAAGGGGAGTGGCGAGCTGTGCCGTTCACGCTAACCCAGATCCAGGCCCTCTCTAACGGACAGATCGGTGCGTTCACCTCGACGCAGATGAGCGCGTTCAGCGCGACTGAACTCGGTTATTTCTCGACCTCGCAGTTTCAGATTCTCAGTTCGAGCCAGCTCTCGGGTCTGACCTCGACGCAGCTCGGCGGCATTTCGGCCTACGATCTCGCGGTCCTCTCCACGATGCAGCTGAGCGGGCTGTCCAGCACTCAGCTGGCGTCTTTGGGCACGCTGCAGCTGGGCGCGTTCAGCACGCAGGTCATCGCTTCGCTGACGGCGACGCAAACCGCGTTGATGACGACGACGCAGATCGCCTCGCTCGGCCAGTACCCGGCCGGCACGCAACCGCCGCCGCCGCCAGGAGCGCCACCTCCGGTTCCGCCGCCGCCGACCAGCAACAGTTTTTCGTTGTCGTTTGCGCAGATCTCGGCGCTGACCTCGACCCAGATCGCGTTTTTCACCACCACACAGCTCGGGCGGTTCTCGTCCACCGAGCTCAGCTATTTGTCGACGACTCAGTTCTCGGTCCTGACCTCGACCCAATTGGGGGCGATCAGCACCAGCCAGATCACCGGCCTCAGCACCACCGACCTCAATGAGCTGACACTGGACCAATTGGGCGCGCTGTCGTCGACACAGCTGGCCGCCTTGACCACCACCCAGCTGAGCGCCTTCAGCGAAACCAGCATCATCGCCTTGACGGCGACCCAAGTCGCCAACCTCTCCAGCACGCAGATTCAGGCGCTGGGCGGCACGCCACCCGAAACGCCCGGCGGTCCGACTGAACCGCCGCCAGTCATCCCGCCGCCAGTGGTGCCGTCGAACCGCGTCACCTCGACGCAGTTGAACGCGCTCAGCACCACCCTGCTGGCCGAGATGGAGACCACCGCCATTCTGAGCCTGAATTCAGGCCAGTTGAGCGGACTCGATGCCACCCACTTCCGCGCCTTGACCACGAGCCAGCTCGCGGTGCTCGCCGCCACACAGATGCAGGGCTTCACGTCCACGGCTCTTGGCGCAATTAGCACGACGCAATTGGCCGTTCTGGGCGCCGCCCAGGTCGGCGCGCTGACTTCGTCGCAAGTTCCCGGCCTAACGACCACAATCCTCAATGCCTTGCAGTCAACGCAGATCAAGGGTTTGACCGCGACCGAACTCGGTTCGCTCACCGGCACCCAATTCAGCGCGCTGACCACCACCAACATCGGCACGCTGACCGCGACGCAAGTAAAAGGAATTAAGTCCTCGCAAATCTCGGCTCTGACCACCACGGCCTTTGCCGCCTTGAAGAATGCGCAGCTCGGCGCAATTACGGCCACTGCCATGGCCGGCCTGACATCGACCAACTTCTCGGTGCTCAGCCTCGCCAACATCGCATCTCTGACCGCGAGCCAGGTCAAAGGCATTAGCACCACGACACTTGGACTTCTGACCACCACGCAGTTCGCCGGGCTGAACGCGACCACCCTCAGTGCGCTGACGACCCCGCAGATCGCCAGCCTCAGCACGACTGATCTCACGCGCCTGACCCAGACCCAGCTTTTCGGCCTCTCGGCGTCGCAGATCGCCGCACTCACCACGTCGCAAATCGCCGTGCTCAGTACGACGGTGATCAGCGCCTTCGACATCAATCAAATACGCGGCATCGAAACCTCGGACATCAAGGCGCTGACCAGTACCCAGATCGCGGCGCTGACCACCACCGACTTGCTGGCGATGCGCGCCAACCAGATCGCGGCATTCAGCGAAACCCAGATCGTGGCCATGACGTTGACGCAGTTTAACGCTATTCTTTAATCAGCATTTCCCGGTCGCACCCGCACCCGTCGCGGGGTTTATAAATTATCCAATATAAAACAATAGGTTGTAGATTTGGCCGCGCCGGGGCCCGCAATATAATTCAACTATTACATGTGCGATTCAGCCGGGGCCTGTTAATATATCCCGAACGCAGATCGGGTATGCCTGGGGACGGGTCAAAACCGTAGGCAACGCGTGGTGGGCGCTAGGCGTTTTAGGACGTCGGGCAGACCGCGTGCCGGAGTGGGACGGGCGTTGGATCGGATTGGGGCGTTGTGGCTTATACCGTAGCTCAGATTCAGGCGTTAACGCCGGGGCAGATCAGCGCCCTGACGGCTGCTCAGGTCGCCACCATTTCCGCTGGCCTGTTCGCCTACTTCACGCCGACTCAATTCCAGGCTCTCACGCCTGCACAACTTGGCGGCATCACCGCCAAGCAGGCCGCCGGATTCAAAACCAGTCAACTCGCCGCCATGAGCGGCGCGCAAACCGCGGGCCTGTCGACCGCGGCCCTCAACGCGCTCACTACAGCACAACTGCTCGCCATCACACCGTCCAACATCGCCGTGCTGACGTCGGCGCAGCTGGCCGGCATGACGTCGGCCAGGATCAGTACGCTGCCGACGACGACGCTCAACGCGCTGAGTACAACCGCGCTGGCATCGTTCGGCGCCAAGCAGCTCGACGGCATTCGTTCGACGCAGATCAAGGCGCTCGACGCGGCGCACTTCGACGCGCTGACGGTCGGACAGATCAGCAGCTTGACCTCCATTCAGGTCAAAGGTTTCACCGCCACGCAGTTGACCGCCATGTCGGCGACGCAGCTCGATGCGATGATTTCGATGCATTTCATGGGCCTCAGTTCAACGCAGCTGAACGCGCTCACCACCACCGCCGTGTCGGCTCTTGCGACGACACAGATCGACGGCTTGACGGCAGGCGGCGTCGGAGCCTTGAACCTCGCGCACCTCGGCGCGCTATCCTCGACGCAGGTCGCCAGCTTTACGGTCGTCCAACTGAAGGGCCTTACGAAGGGCCAAGTCGCTGCGTTGTCGTCGACTCAGATGAGCGGGCTCGCGGCAGCACAAATCGGCGGCTTAGCAACGACGCAGATCAACGCCATTCCCGCCGCCAATATCGCTTCGCTGGCCACCACGCAGATTGCAGGTCTCACGTTCGCGCAGATGTACGCGATCAGCACGACGTTCCTGAATGCGCTGACGACGACGCAGATGGGCGCGCTTGCGACGACCCAGCTCGACGCGCTGAAGGCCACGCAGCTCACGGGTCTTAGTTCCACTAACTTCTCGGCACTGTCGCCGGCGCAGCTGTCCAGCTTGACCTTGGTGCAAACCAAGGGCGTGAGCGTGACCAACATCTCGGGCCTGCAGGGCGCACAGCTTGGCGCGATCTCATCGGCGCAGTTCGGCGCACTGACGACCGCGCAGCTGAACGCGTTCACCGCGGCCAATATGCAGGCCGTCTCGCTGCTGCAGCTGGATGCGCTGAAAACGACACAAGCCGCAGGCCTCAGCTCCACCAACTTCCAGGCACTGGCCGGTACGCAGCTCGACAGCCTGCTCTCGACCCAGATCAAGGCCTTCAGCACCACGGCCATCGCGGCGCTGACCACCACGCAACTCGATGACCTGTCCGCCACCGCGATTGGTTATCTCAGCGCCACACAGATCAAGGCAATCAACGCGGCCGTGATCACCGAACTGGCCGACACGCAGGTCATGGGCCTGAGCGCGGGGCAGGTGGCATCGCTGACCACGACCCAACTCAACTCGCTCACCGAGACGAATATCGGGGTACTAAGCGCTGCCCAGATCGGCGGTCTGTCATCGACGCAGCTTGCGGGCATGGATACGACGACCTTCGGCGCCCTCAGTTCATCCCAAATCGCCGGCATCACGACGACGCAGATCAAGGGCCTCAGCACCGTCGATCTCGACATCATGACGCCCGAGCAGTTCAGCGGCCTGACGGCGGCACAGATCGCATCGTTCACCACGACCCAGGTCGGCGCCATCAACACCGACTGTCTTGATGCGTTGTCAACCGTCCAGCTGGGTGCCTTTACCGCCACCAGCATCGGCGCCCTCTCGACGACGCAGCTGAACGCATTGACCACCACCAGCATCGATGCGCTAGCAACGACGCAGTTCCAGGGACTCAAAGCGTCGCAGTTGATCGGGCTCGATACGTCCCACTTTGGAGCGCTTTCCACGACGCAGCTTCGTGTGCTGACCACCACCCAGCTGAGCGGCCTGGATACCACCAACATCGACGCCCTCTCGACCACACAGTTAGGAGCG
>CANJPG010000064.1 GCA_947476065.1 Fidelibacterota bacterium | reverse complement strand
TATCCCCTGAGTAGATTGACGACTCCATTTGATAATGCGAATGACTCGTACTTGCGATTATAAGAGGCCGCAAGGGGTAATTTGCTTACCGAGCGTCATTGTTTCCCAGGTTTTCTCCGTCTCTAACCAAATGATAATAATAGATAAAGCCTATATTCGAGAGCGTGGGTATGCAAGCGGCCCAACTTTGCTAGTGACAACCATTATCATTGTTACTAATCATGAGTTGCAATAGCGTTTGAGCCCACAGGCCGTCAGCCGACTTATGAACTCTGTGAATTACCAAGGCCTCATCGTCGCGGACGAGATTTCTCGGGAAGCCATGCCCGTCCGGCGGATGACATCGCTGTCGGACCTTGCCCGCCCCGAAAGCCAGAGAACCGGCGCCACCGCCAAGCAGCGAGCCCTGGTGGGCGGCCTCGTCATCGGAGTGCAGGCCTTCCTGATCCTCGGACTGGCCTACGGCCTGACGCAGAAACCGAAGGCGGAGTCGCCGCCGCCGATGGTCGTGGACCTCATTCCAATGGAGGAGGAGCAGATCAAAGCGCCGCCGCCACCCATGAAGCCGCTGTTGGCAACGCCGCAGATCGTCATGGATATGCCGGTCACACCGCAGATCTATGAGCCGCCGCCGCTCGTGAAGGTCGATGCGCCGCCCTCACCCATGACGGCCAGCGCGACGCCGCCAAAGGGCGACCCCAAAACCGCCGTCGAGACGTTCCAAATGAAACTGCTGCGCCATGTGAACCAGAACCTCCGGTACCCGCCGCCGGCGCGCGTGAAACGTCAGGAAGGGGTGGTGATGGTGCGCTTTGCTATGGACCGCCGCGGGTATATCCGCGACGCATCCGTCGAGACGCCGAGCCGTTTTGCGGCATTGAATGACGAGAGTCTGGCGGTACTTGCGCGCGCCCAGCCATTCCCGCCGCCGCCCGTGGAACTGGAAGGCGACCCTATTCAAATGATCCTGCCGGTGAAGTTCTCGCTGCGGTAGGGCGGCGATGTTTTAGAGCCGTTCCGTCATGCGGTCGGCCAAGTCTTTCAAGTTTACCCGTAACTGCTGGAACGCGAAGCTGAGCGCAAATATGCGCCCGGCGATTTCGGCGCTTTGGCCGCGAATCAGATCTTCCTCGCGCATCGCCGCCAGCACCGTATTGAAATTGTCGAATGCCGCTTCAAGTGCTTCGCGCGAAGGCGGCGGCTGGCGCTTGCGCAAGGCCACGCTGCCCTCGCGGAAAAAGCGGACAACCTCGGTTGTAGCGCGGGTGAAGGCCGGCTGAAGACGGCTGCTCAACGGCTCGGGAAAGGGCTCGGGGACCGCACGGCCGATCATCACGATGTCGTTGCGGACTCGGTGCAGCGTGCGCGGCAGGGGCGCGGGGTCGGCGGCCGTGGTCAGGCGGGTTGCACGCTCACGTTTGGCTTCATCGACCACATCCTCGAGTTGGGCCAGGGCAGCCAGCACATCGAGGTGGATCGGCTGAACTTCATCGATGCTTATGGGCCGACCGAACGCATCGGTAAGTGCCGACAGCAGGCGCGCCATATGCTCCAAGGCGCGGCACGCTGTTTCAGCAACCAGCGTATTGGCGCGCGACGGCAGCACGGTGAGTGATACCGCGAGCCCCAGCAAGCTGCCCACGCCGATTTCAACCACACGATCTATGGCCGATTGCAGTGGGCCCATGGTGGAGTTATTGACGGTGGCCAGCACGATGATGGCGGTGACCGGAGCGACGCGAAACCGCGGATAGAATGCCGCAAGCACGGCCAATGGGGCCAGGCCCACGGCCAATTCGACGATAAGCATGGACTCAGTGCCGTGCGGCAGAAGCGCCGAAACAACAGCACCGTAGATGGCGCCGCCTAACGTTCCGATCATCCAATTGACGGCGGTCTGCACGGAGCCGCCGACACTGCTTTCGGTTACCACAACAGCGGCGAAAACCGCCCAGTATCCCTGCGGCAGGTTGAATACTTGGGAGACGAGAAGAGCCAGAAGGCCTGCGACCGTCATGCGTACGCTCAGCCTGAGCTGGCGGCGACGGCGGGCCCACCATTGTTTTACCCGCCGCCAACGCAACGCTAGCGCGGACATAAATTGATCAGTTGATTGCAGACAGCGGTTTTTGGCCGATCATGTCCTTGTAGTCGACCATGAAGGACTTGAACTGCTCGGCCTGCTGAATCTGCTGGCGCACAGAGGCGACATCCATCACTCCGCGTTCGCGGGGTGTCGTGATGAGGACGAAGGCGTCCTTATAAGGCGTGCTGCCCATGGGCACCGTATAGCGCTGGCGCACGCGCACCAGCGTACGTTCGTCGCCGGCGAGCGTGAGCGCTGTGGCCCAATCGAGGACCAGGCGAGCATTGGCGTCGCTGAGCGAACCAACGTCGGCGTCGGGCACCATTTCCGACAGAGCGCGGGCAGCGTTGCCCCAATCCTGGGCCCGCCAATAAATTTCGGCGCGCAGCTGTTTGGTTTCGGGCGTCGTATCGGTGCCCAGTAGCAGAACGGCTTCATCGACCTTGTTGAGATCGGTCAGGGCGCGGGCTTCGAGGCGGCGGCGCTGGGCGTTGAGCTCGCGGCCGGCTTCGGGCGTCTGCGTGTCGTTCAGGGTCTCAATTGCTTTCTGGGGCTGCTTGTTGAGCAGATAGACCAGTGACAAGCGGGCGCCGATACGGGCGCGATCGACACCAGTGACGCGGAACTGCACCTGGCGCTCCAGCAGCACCGCGGCCTGGTCGAGCAGATCGACGCTAACCAGGCGGTCGGCCAGCTTGCGGATCATTTCGTCACCTTTGTCGCCGGGCGGCACAAGCGAGCGGAATTCATCGAACAGCGCAATGGCGGTGACGGGAGAGAGCTTCTCGGACGAGCCGTTCAGATACAGCTCTTCGAAGATGCCGGTCATTTTTCCGGCGGCTTCATCGACGCGCGGATCGTTGTTGAAATATGAGGTGGTGATCTTGAGCGTGCGCAGCGCCGTGCCGTAATCCTTTTCGCCGGCATAAAGGTCGGCCAGACGCAGCAGGAAATCGAGTTCGGTATCGTCACCGCGCCAGCGATAGCGCAGCTTCTCGAGGCCCTCGATGAGTTCTGCGGCCGAGACGGTGCCGAGTTTGTGCTCAAGCTCCAAGCGGTCGCGGGTGGCGAGCACGCTGTAGAGCAGGCTGGAGCTGGCTTCCGCTTTGCGGTACTGCTGCAACGCGACCTGAAGCTCACCGATCTTCTGATTGAGCTTGCCGTCCATGTATTCGATAGCGGCCAGTTCATTCACGGTAGGCGTTTCACGGCGGATCATGTCAATGAAGCCCTGGGCGCCGAAATCGTCGCCGGCGGCGATGGTGGCGTCCACACCTATGAGCGCCAGCGGAATTTTCACCGCCCGTGGATAGTTGCGCACCAACGCGCCGGTCTGGATCATGGTTTGCGCTTGGGCGGCGGGGTCGCTGATCTTGGCGCGTGCGGCGGCTAGCCAGAAGCGGGCGTCGTCGTCGTTAGCCAGGGTGAAATGGTTGAAGTCGTCAGCCGCTTCGGAATAGCGGCGCATCATCATCTCGGCGGCACCGCGCAACGCGCGATAGGGTCCGGTGTTTTCGATTTCGGGATCGCTCGACTTCATCACCCGCAGAATGGCCAGAACTTCGGGGTAGAAGTTGTTGACGAACTCAAAGCGCGCCAGGCGGAAGCGCGCTTCCTGGCGGGTCTCAGGCCGCTCGTCGCCAAGCGCGTTCTGCAAGGCCTGCTTGTTGCGGACGTAATCCTCAGCTTTGCCGATTTGCCAGTCGGCAATGTTGAGCACGCGCTGTTTGTCGTCGCCGCCGAGAGCCCCGGCCGTCGAAGCCAGCGCCTTGGAGAGCGCCATGCCGCCGTCGACATCGATGTCGACGCCGGTCCGCGAAGCCTGCGCGCGCACGCCATCGCTCTTAGGAACCACCACCACGCCCTGCGCTGTGACAGGCAGGTCGAGGTCGGCGAAGGATCGCTCGGGATAGATGCCGTAGCTGATGGGAATTACCGGCACGATGAGGAGGTAGTCGCCGACTTCCGGATCTTCAACCGCCACCGTCCGGCCCGCTTCGGCCAGCGGCAGGAACAGGTTCGGCGATGGGCGGTCAAGCTGCGCGTTGATTTCGATGGCGCGCGTCGGTCGCAGCGGCAAGGCGCGGAAATCGAGTACCCAATTCAGGCCGTCTCGGCGCGTGCTCGGATTGATGTCCGGGCGCGTAACCATGCGCAGGATGGTGTTGTTGCGGTAAGGCAGTTGCTCGACAAAGGTGATGTACGGTGCGCCGTCTTTGGCGAGTTTGGCGACATCGACCTGTTTGTAACGGTCGAACACGACCCAAAGATAGTCGGCGCGGCGGAACACGGCGGCGGCCGCAGGCTCTTCCCAGGGGATGGTGAGGCTAACCTCGGCTGGGCGGGTAGTCAGCGGATCGACACGGTTGCCAGTAGCCGCGCGCGTGACACGCTTGCCGGAGGCATCGACTTCGGTTGTTTCGGTGAGCTTGCCCAGGAGTGCTGCGGCAGCGGCGGATGGCTGGACCGGCGGCTTGGCTGCCGCGGGCGGCGGCGGCGCGGGCTTAGCGACGGCGGGTGGAGGCGTCGGCGCCGGTTTGGCGGCCGCGGCCTGGGCCGGCGGCGGCGTTGCGCCAGGTACGGGCTGTGTCGTCAGATCGATTGCAATGGTATTGGCCGTGGCTAGGTCTTTCGCCAGGAATTGCGGCGCCAGCGGAAAGGTGATGGTGGTATTGCCGTTTTCCTGCAGGATCACCGCCGGGCGGTTAGCGGCCGGCAAACGCAGGTTGAGCGCAGCGATGTCGATGGCGGCGGGCGCGCCGAAGACCACGGCGACGCGATCGCCGCGGCGTTCGATCTTATAGGCGGTCTTCTGCGGCCAATCGAACGCGACGCGGAAATAGTCGGGATGCGCGCCCGTGCGCACGGCCACAGGGCGCGCGGCAGCGGCCAGCGCCTGCGTGGACGTCGCCGGTGTTTGCACGACCGGAGTCAGCGTGCGCGGAGCACCTTGCGCGGCGACAGACGCCGCCGCTTGAGCTTGCGGCGTCATCAGATCGACGACTACCGCGCTGCCCACGGTGAAGGTACGCATCGTGATGGTCGGACGCAGCGGCAGATTGAGTGTCTTGCGGTCGGCGCTGAAGCGGCTTCCGGTGATGTAGGGGTTGAGCTGCTGGGCCACTGCAGCGACGTCGCTTGTGACGGGGCGCTCGAACTGCATTACGAGAGCGCCATTCACGACATCGGCGGCGTAGCGCACCGGTTGATCCCAATCGAACACCAGGCGGCCGTAACCGTCGCGCTGTGCTGCGCGCACGCCGTCGGCCGACGCCGGAGCGGCATTCAGCGCGGCGATGATCGTCAGTGCGCCGATGGCGAAGCGCTTCATCATGATGCGGGTTGCTCCGGCATGATGAGAATATCGACATGGCCGATGGCGGCGGCGACATCCGTCGCAGCACCACCGCGGCCAAGTACGGTCACGGGCAGGCCATAGCCTGCCTTCTTCAAGGCGTCGGCCATGGTTTGCGCGCGCGCGACGGCAAGCGCCCAAGCGGCGGTCCCGTCCGAAGATGTCGTTACGGCACTGCCGACGACCGCGATGCGATTTTTCAAGTTGCTCAATACGCCGCCCAAGTCAAAGACAGGCGCCGTCGCCGTGTCCGTAAAGGCACCCGACCCGGGCGCGAACACGCCGTCCACCGGCAGGGAGAGGATAAGGTATTGGGCGGTCCGGTGGAACTCCACATCCTTTAATGTCGCGGTTCGGGCGAAAGCCGCCTTCAATACCGCCTCGAGGTAGCCGAGGTCCTCGCCCGATACATGTGCAATTTTCGGCAAGCGGACCAGGGACGTGTCGTCGGACGTCGATGTAACAGGGCTAAAAGCCGCGCTGTAGGATTTGGCGACGGCCGCATAGCGTTTGGTCTCGACCTGCGACATTGAAAACATCAGCACGAAGAAGGCCAACAGCAAGGTCACCAGATCGACAATGGTGATCAGCCATAACGTCCGCGGCTGCGATGCCGTTGGCACCGCGCTCTTGAAATGCGGCAGACCGTAGGACTGAGCCGTCATGGCTTCACCATGTTAGCCACGGCGTCATCATCAGCGTCGAGCAGGAGAAACGTGAAGCGCAGAGATGGGGCGGTCACTTTTTCATCTTGCAGCGTTCCTACCGAAAGCGAGGTGGCCGCCAGGCCGCGCTTAACGAGGCCGTCGGCGAGGGCAGCGATGCGCGTTTGCCCAAGCTGCATGTCGGCGCTAGGAACTGTGACCCGGGCCGCCAGGTCCATGCGGTATCCGGCGGGCGGCGTGCTTACGACGGCGACGATCTTGTCGAGCAACGGCAGGGGCGCTATCGCCGTGCTGCCTTCGGCGAAGAAAACCGCGAACGGCACGTCGATCTCGACGCGGTCGGGATCGGCACGGTCCTGGGTGTCGAGAACCACAGCATGATCTTCGGCAATCATGCCGGCAAAAATATCGGCGACGGCGGCCCGCAAAGCGCCGACGGCAAAACGCTGCGCCGACGAGGCCGCAGCACTTTCCTTGTCGGTATGATCGTCGTCATGTTCGAAAGTCGCCTGCACGCTTAGAACGACGTCGCGCATGCGGCGCTGATCGAGACTGCCGGCGGAAGTCAGAACAACGAAAAAGGCGAGCAGCATCAACCCGAGGGCCAACAGCGTCAGCAGAATACGATCACCCGCGGACTCCTGCGTCGCGGGCAAAGCAGGCAGCCCGGCATGTACTCTGCCGTGCGTAAAATCTGTGACCTTGAAGGACGTTTTAATCACGCCATCACCCGGGTGGCTCGCGCCACCGACACTTGTTTTCGGAAGCGTAGCTTCAAAGCGTGAACGAGGGGTTAAAGCCCTGTGAATCCCGACAGAATCGGATATGCGGGCGAGCCGGGTCGGGCCTTATTGGGCGGCCGGCATCTGCTTGCGGACCGTCAGTTCTTCGGTCAGCGCGGTGGCCTTGGTAGGGGTCATCATGGCCATGATCGGGGCCACTTTGGCCTCCTTCATCGTCTGGATGACCGACACCAGGATCGGCATTTCCAGGGTATCGAAGATCCGCGCGGCCTCTTTCGGCTTCATGGCGCTATAGATCTTCACCAATTGCTCGATTTCGGCCTGTTTTTGGCCATCGTATTTCTTCAACAGGCCCTGGATGTTCTTTTCCAGGTCCTGCAGCTGGGCGATTTTGCCGTCGATCCGGCCCTCGGCGGCCTTGAGCAGACCTTCCTTGGCCTCGAGTTCGCGTTCCCGCTGGGTGATCATGTCGCGGCGTTCGGCCAAACGCTGCAAGGTATCGATCTCGGACTTGGTTAGCGTCGAGGGATCGAAGTTGATCGGCAGCGGCGGCGCATTGGGATCGGCAGCGGCAATGGGCGCCCCTTCGGCGGGCGCGGCGGGTGCGGGTGCGGGTGCTGGCGCTCCACCGGCAGGAGCCGCCGCTGGCGGTGCAGCGTTAGGCGCCGCCGGTGCGGCACCGGCCGCAGGAGCTGCGGCCTGGGCCGAGGTTTGGCCCATCTGAAAGGATGTCAGGCTGAAATTCGTCAGATCGCGCACCACGACCTGGATGCGAAAACCAAGCATGAAAACCGCCGCCACGATGACAACCGGCAGCAGACGCAAAGCCGGTCCCGACTTTAACGCACCGGTGTCGGTCTGGGCCCGCATAAAGCGGGGGCGCGGCATGCGCGATGGGGACGCGGGAGCGGACATTTATTAAAAGCCTTACTTCTTTTACCGGGCCGACTGCAGCGCTTTGAGCAGCTCGCGTTCGGCTTCAGAGCGTTCTTCTTCAACCGCGTCTGGCGCCGGAGCGCGCTCAGCGAGCGGGCCGCCGCCGGCACGTCTCGGGCGCTGCGGCATGGAGGTCGACAAACCGGCCTGGCTCAGGCTGCTGAGCGTGGAGCCGCCGATTGGGCCGTTGCCGGCGCCAACGCGGGCTTCAGCCACGCGGGCCTCGGCACGGGCGGCGCCGAGCGCATTGCGCAGCTCGGTCGCGGTTTCTTCAAAGCCGGCGGCGGTTTGAGCCAAGGTGGCGGCAGTCAACGTGCTGGGCGCCACGCCGGACAGGTTGGAACTGGGGGTCGCATATCCGCGGGCGGGTGCAGGCGCCTCGCTCAGCGGTCGGGCGGCGGGAGCGGCCTGGGCGGGCGCAGCGGCGGCGCCGTGGATCATCAAGCCTTCGTTACGGGCGGCGCGCACGGCGCCCTCCAGACGGCCAGCCAATTCTTCGGCGCGCTCGATCATGAACGCCAGGTCGTCACGCAAGGTCTGGGCCTTTTCAACCCGGTCCTTGAGGGTGTGGTTGGCCTCGGTGGTGGCCTTTTTCAGCTTCGGAATGCCGGCTTCGGCACGCATCGTCGCTTCATTGAAGCTGTTCACAACCTTGGACAGCTCTTCACGCGAGCGGCGCAGCGCCGTCAGGCGCCGGTTGAGAATGATGGCGTAGACGATCGTCGGAACAAGCAGGAGAATAACGACAATGTCGAGGATCGTCCCTGTCGTCATGACTGCTTAGCTCCTGCCGGCAACGCCGGGATTTCTAAAACTGGCCGCGCATATAATAAGTATCGACACGATGCGGTGCCAAATTATGGCGGTCTCGAGCGGTCTCTCAGGTGAAAGTGCCAGGGCGGTCATAAAATTCCGTTAACCGGCGCCGACTTCCTTCGCTCTTCAAAACAAAGATTATTTAACCTCTTGGCGACGGCGATGATCGACCCGGATGGCGATATTGCTGCCGCGCTTGCCCATCTTGCCGACGAACATCGGCTGATCGCCGCAGCGGAGCACGACCGGCGACTCCGGGGTGGCATTGAGCAGGAATTTAGAGCCGACCTTCATTTCAAGGACGCGGGACAGCGGCAGGATCTGCGTGTCTAGCACGGCCTCCAGCGGAACCTCGGTGAACCACATTTCCTCGGCCAAGTGCGTCTCCCAGATGGAGTCACGACCGAACTTTTCACCCATAAACATCTGCAGGAGCAGCTCACGGACCGGCTCGAGGGTAGCGAAGGGGATTAGGATTTCAAGGCGCCCACCGCGATCTTCCATGTCTATGCGCAGGCGCGCGACGATGGCGGCGTTGGACGGCTGGGAAATGGTGGCAAAGCGCGGGTTGGTTTCGAGGCGGTCGAAGCGGAAGGTGACCGGCGACAGGGGGTCGAAGGCGGCGGACAGGTCTGCCAGCACGACGTGGATCATACGCTCGACCAGCGTACGCTCGATGGTGGTATAGGGCCGGCCTTCAACGCGCATGGCGGCGGTGCCGCGGCGGCCGCCGAGCAGCACGTCAACGATCGAGTAAATCATCGAGGAATCAACGGTCATTAGGCCGAAGTTGTCCCACTCCTCGGCCTTGAACACCGTGAGCATGGCGGGCAGCGGAATGGAATTGAGGTAATCGCCGAAACGCTGCGACAGGATGTCGTCGAGAGACACTTCGACGTTGTCTGACGTGAAGTTGCGCAGAGAGGTGGTCATCATGCGAACCAAGCGGTCGAAGACCACTTCGAGCATGGGCAGGCGTTCGTAGGACACCAGCGCCGAATTGAGAATGGCCTGGATGCCGGCGCGATCGGAACCTTCGTCGCCGGCCTCGTCGAAGCCCAGAAGGCTGTCGATTTCATCCTGGTTCAGGACGCGCGTGGACTCACGTCCGCCGCCACCGCCCGGGGGATCGTCCATGCCTTCGTCGGCACCGCCGAGCATGGCCTCCCATTCGGCCGCCATGGCATCGGCTTCAGCCTCACCACCGCCCTTCGGCGCAGGCGTGGTATTGGCCTCCGCTAATGCGGCAGCAAGATCGTCGGCTTCACCTGGCGTCATTCTACTTAACCGTTCAACTAATTGTTTTTATTGAACAATCATCTCTTTAAACAGCACGTCTTTGACCTGGGCGGGCCGCACCGCCGCATTGACGCGGTTCAAAAGCTCTTCACGCAAACGATACATGCCCGCAGCCCCTTGCAGATCTTCGAGGCGCAACTCGCGCAGATAGACCTGAAAGTTGTCCACGATGCGCGGCAGCACGTTCTCGACGCGGTTGATGTCGGTTTCGTTGGCCAATTCTAAGCTGACGCGCATCTTGAGGAAGTTGCGGGTCCGCCCGGCCGTGTTGATGTTGACCAGCATTTCCGGAAGGTCATAGAAAACGGCCGCGCCGGGGACGCCGGCCTTCTCGCCCTTCTCGCCCTTCTCGCCTTCTTTCGGCTTGGCGCCGTGCTCACCTTCTTTGGCGGGCGCGGCGTGCTCAGGTTCTGCGGCCGCATGCTCTTCAGCCGGCGGCGCAGCCTTGCCCGTGATCATGGCAACCAGAGGATCGGCCAAGCCAGAGAAATAGGCGCCGGCGGCTCCGCCCAGCACCAGAACGATCGGGATGATGATCAGCAGCATTTTCTTCTTGCCGCCGCCACCGCCGCCTTCGAATTCTGGCTCTTCGCCCTCGAAATCTTCTTCCGCCATGCCGATGCGATCCTTGCGAGGCGCTTGAGGGCCGCGGACGGCCCCATCAAGACGCTGTGGTTCTGCGTGAAGCTACCTGGACCCGGTTAACAATATATTGAATCGCCAAAGCCTCACAGCGAGAGCACCCCACTACCCGGTCTCCGTGCGGCAAGATTTACCCGGCCAGCACGGTCAATTTGCGTCTTTCCGGCTTTCAGTTCAGCCCGACCTCACATTCAAGCCATTGATATAAATACAAAACTATCTTTGGCACGGGGCGTGCATAGGTAGGGCCAAACAAGCGCACACAAGTGCGGAGAAGGCCATGGATAACACTACATACATCGCGCTATCGCGCCAGACGGCGCTATGGAATCAGCTCGAGGTTGTCGCAAACAACCTCGCGAACGTGAACACGACGGGCTTTAAGGGCACCGACACGTTGTTCTCGCAGTATGTCTATAAACTGCCGCAGAATGAACGCACCTTCAAAGACAAGGTCGCGTTCACCCACGATTTCGGCCTGGTGCGTAACCTGAGCCAGGGCACCTTCAACTACACCAGCAACATCTACGACTTCTCGATCCAGGGCGAAGGCTACTTCGTCACCCGCGGTAGCGCGGCCGGTCAGCCTGATCGTTATACCCGCGCCGGCAACTTCACCATCGACGGCCAGGGCCAGCTCGTCACTCAGGACGGCCGTCCGGTGCTGTCGGTGAATAACCAGCCGATCATTATCCCGGCGAGTGCCGGCGAAGTGACCGTGCACGGCGACGGCTCGATCATCAACCAGGCCGGCGAGCAGATCGACCAGATTCGCGTCGTGCGCTTTGAAAGCGAACGCGACCTCAAGCAGATCGACGGCACCTCATTCGTGACCGGCGCCGGTCAAACCCCGATCAATGTTCCAAATCCGAAAGTCGCCCAGGGCGTACTTGAGGATTCCAACGTCAACGGCGTCACCGAAATGACCCGGCTGATCGCGCTTAACCGCACGTATGCCGACGTCGCCCGTCTGGTCGAAGCCGAAAACGAACGCAAACGCAAAGCGTCAGACGTGTTTACGCGCCAAATGAGCGCCTAGTACGAAACGCTACAGGGTACGGAAGAAGGAAACAGGCCATGAGTATCCGCGCACTCAGCATCGCAGCGACTGGTATGCTTGCACAGCAGACCAACGTCGAAGTGATCTCGAACAACATCGCCAACATGAATACGACAGCGTATTCGCGCCGGCGTACCGAGTTCAACGACCTCTTGTATCAGGATCTGCGCCGTGTCGGCTCGACCTCCTCCGATGCCGGAACAATCGTGCCCGCGGGCGTACAGCTGGGTCTTGGTGTGAAGACCGCCGCGGTCTACCGCATCGCCGAGCAGGGCAGCTTGCTCTCCACCGACAACAGCCTCGACGTCGCCATCCAGGGCAAGGGTTACTTCCAGATCCAGCTGCCGAGTGGTGAAATCGCCTACACCCGTGACGGTTCGTTCCAGCTATCGCCCAATGGCGAAATCGTCAATCACAACGGCTTCCCGGTGATCGGCGTCAGCGCCATCCCGGTGGATGCCACCAGCATCTCGATCAACCCGCAAGGCCAGGTGTTCTACAAGCAGGACGGCGTCACCGCCGCCTCGCAGGCCGGACAGTTCGCAACGGCGACTTTCGCCAACGAAGCCGGTCTAGATGCTGTCGGCGACAATCTGTTCCTCGTCACGCCGGCGTCGGGGCAACAGACTCTCGGCGTTCCGGGCTCGCCCGGTTACGGCACGATCCTTCAGGGCTTCTTGGAAACCTCGAACGTCAACGTGGTGTCCGAAATCACCGACCTGATCAGCGCCCAGCGTGCTTACGAAATGAACTCTAAGGTCATCAAGACCGCGGACGAAATGGCTTCGACCATCAACCAGATTTCGTAACGCTGAACCCTGAAGTAGGCCCGCCATGACCCGCAGCACCTTCGCACGCTTCCTGACCCTCGCTCCGCTTGCCGCCGCCCTCATGGCGGGCGTCGCCACGGCGGCGCCTGGCGGACTGGACGATGAGTTGCAGCTCAATACCTCGATCACCGTCACAGGTTCCGACGTACACCTCGGCGATGTTTTCACGGGCTACCTCAGCCGTCCGGAGAAGGTGGTGGCGCAAGCCCCGCGTCCCGGCCAGCGCATGGTTCTCACCGCGGAATGGCTGTCCAAACTGGCGCACAACTATGGCCTCAGCTGGCAGCCGGCCAACGGCTACGACCGCGCCGTCGTCTACCAACCCGGCCAGAATATTGCCCCCCAGGATATCCTGAGCGCGGTGAAGGCGGATCTGCTCGCCAAGAGCATGCCTGCCAACTTCAACATCACACCGGCAGGGCAGCTGCCGACGGTTACCATTGCCGCCACCAGCACCTCGGCGGTGGGCGTGCGCGAATCCTTCTTTGATGCGACCAACAAGACCTTCTCCGCAGTTGTCGAAATTCCGCAGGGAACGCCGGGCGCGCAATTCGTTTCGCTGCGCGGCGCGGCTTTCCCGGTGGTCGACGTGCCGGCCCTGAAGGAAAGCGCCGCCAAGAACACCGTCATAAGCGCCGCCATGCTGACGACGCTTGAATTGCCCGAAGATCAAGTGCGCCCCGACACGATCACCGATCCGGCCATGCTGATCGGCAAGGCGCCCAAGGGCTACCTGCGCGCCGGCGTGCCGGTGCGCGAGCCCGAAGTCGCACAGATGAACCTGGTTGAAGTACCGGTACTCGGCATGGATCTGCGCCGCGACTCAACGATCACGCAGAATGCCGTCACCTTCGCGACCTTCAATGCGGCCGATTTGCCCAACGATGTCGTCTTGGATGCACACCAACTGGTCGGCCGCACGCCGCGCCGCCTGCTAACCGCTGGCACGCCCTTGCGCCGCGGCGACGTGCAGATGATCCGTCAGGTGCAGGTGCCGGTGGCCTCCCGCGACCTGAACCGCGGCGAAGTCCTCGACATCAAAGACATCTCGTGGATATCGATGAACGATACCGACGTTGTGCCCAACGTCATCATGGAAGAAGACATGCTGCTCGGTCGCCAGACCAAACACCCGATCCGCGCCGGCCAGACTGTGCGCACCTTCGACATCCTGCGCCCGATTACCATTCAGCGCGGCAAGCTCGTCACCATTCTTTGGTCTGCGCCCTTGATGAACCTGACTGTTCAGGGCGTGTCGATGGAACCGGGCGGGATCGGCGATGTCATCCGCGTCTCAAATACCAAAAGCAAAACCATCGTGATGGCCGAGATCGTCGATGCCCAGACGGTACGCATCACCACACAGCAAACCGCCTCACGCTAAAATTCCGCACGACCGACTAAAAGCAGTTCCAAAAAGGACCACGGCCATGAAAACCTCTTCCCTCTCCGCCAAGATTGTCGCCGCCCTGTTGGCCGCGACGACTCTGACCGGCTGCGGCACCGCTGAGCGCCTGTCGCGCGTCGGCGAAGCGCCCGCCATGTCGCCGGTGATGAGCCCGACGCAGCGCAAGGATTACCGCCCCGTCAGCATGCCCATGCCCACGCCCCTGATCCTGGAGCCGGCGGCCAATTCGCTATGGCGTCCGGGAGCGCGCGCCTTCTTCAAAGATCAACGCGCCAAGCAAGTGGGCGACGTCATGACCGTGGTCGTGAACATCCAGAACGAACGCGCGCAGCTGGCCGCGACGACTAAGCGTAGCCGTGCAAGTGGCGAAAACGCCGAAGTCAGCAACTTCTTCGGCTTGACGCCGCCGGCCAGCGCCAATCCCGGCGTCGGCGCCACTGCCGACAGCACCTTCTCGGGCACCGGCAGCGTCGATCGGTCTGAAAACATCAGCATTCGCCTGGCCGCCGTCGTCCTGCAGATCCTACCCAACGGCAACTTGGCCGTGGCCGGCCGTCAGGAAGTGCGCGTCAACGGCGACCTCCGCGAACTGCAGGTCGCAGGCGTCATCCGCCCCGAAGACATCCGTTCCGACAACACGATCTCCTGGGACAAGATCGCCGAAGCCCGCATCTCTTACGGCGGCCGCGGCACCATCACCGACGTTCAGCAGCCGCGCTACGGCCAGCAGATCTTCGACGTGATCTTTCCGTTCTAGTTGAGTTTCTTTCTGCTGAGCTGGCCGCATTGCGGTCGGATATCGGCGCCTTCTGTTTTCTGCTTCCATGGCCTTTACGCAGCGCAGAAGTAACCTCGGCCGGTGGGTTCGCCCCACCGGCCC
>CANJPG010000063.1 GCA_947476065.1 Fidelibacterota bacterium | reverse complement strand
TGGATCAATACATGTTCGCAACCATCAAGGAGGTGCAAGATTACGCAACAAGCTGGCTCTGGACTTACAATAACGACCGCCCCAACATGGGGCTTGGCGGGATCGCTCCCGTCCAGAAATTGAAACAGAAAACAGCCGCGTGAATTCTATAATCAAGATCCCCTAAAAATGGGGGGATTACCAGCCCACCCCCGACCAAGACACCATCTCTCTTAATACTCTTGCCATCATGCTTTCTAGAAATGGGTTTTTTCGCCGCTGAAACGATCCGGTTGCACGCATCCAAAGTGCTTTCCTTTGGGAGCCTTTGAGTCTCAACGAGATAATAAACTTGAATTAGAGTTCTAAAGCTTTCTTGGTTACCAGCCCTTTCGCTCAATATAGGTTTTCTACCTCGCTTAGCTTTAACCTTCTCCGGCTTCACAATAACTGCCCCCGCCAGTTGCACTAAAGCTGCGAAGACGTCGTCATAACCGTGCTTAGTAATAAGGGTAGTAAGGTCTTTCTTTAGAGACATGGCCAAGGAACCCCCGAACTCGCAACAGGACCCAAACGTGTGATCACGTAACACTGACCCAATCGGGGGTTTTTGGGGACCCCTTTGTCCAAGGGTATCCCTATAAATCCAGGCGCATCTTTTCCGTATAATTTCCGTACCGGCCCCCAAAGGGGAAGGTCTTAACTATCTAACTCATTGAAAAGATTGGCGTCCCCAGCGAGATTCGAACTCGCGTTACCGCCGTGAGAGGGCGGTGTCCTAGGCCTCTAGACGATGGGGACTTGGATTTCGCGCATCAGCCCAGTTGCTACGCGAAGCCGCAGTATAGGCAGGTCGGCGGCCGGCGGGAATGGGGTATCGGGCGCGGCCACCCTGATCAGCCGGGCCTAGCGCGCTGCAGCCTGGGAGGTCTGTTCGGCGCGAATAGTGTAATTGCCGCGGCCTTTGCCTGAAGCCGAGAATACCTTGAGCCAGAGCGCGCCGTCTTTCGGCGTGTAGGACTTGGCGGAATACGTCGAGAAGTGCTCGAGGGACTCGGCTGATGCGCCGTCCAGTACGTCCACCTCAAGGTCATCGGATTCCGTCGAGAGAACCCGGAAGGTGGTGGCGCCGCTGCCCTGGTTTTCATATTTCACGTAGTCGGTGTCGTCGTCGGCCTCGAGCGTGCCGTTAAACTCCAATGTCGTGCCCGAGATGCAACCAAGTGTTCTGCGCCAACGCATATCTGCAGGCGTCAGAAACCCAGAACATGGGGAATGAAACCCAGAGTGTTGAGATGGCCTGCTTTAGAGCGGAAACGGCAGGTAGCCGTTGGTGGTGCCGTCGGGTCCGCCGCTGAGGAAAAAATCCAACAGCAAGGGCAGGCCGGGCTGCACCGCATAGTGGGAGAGATCGGTGATGCCTTCCGCCGCCAGAACCTGATCGTCGATGAAGAAGTTGCCGGTGCAGCTGCGTGACTCGCGCGTGAGAATGATGTGGGCGGTATCGGCAAGAATGTCGGGTTTGCGGCAATGCTGGGTCACCGCGGTGCCGCCCAGCTCATAACGGATGGCTGCGGTGTCGATGCCGGTGCGCGGCCACAGCGCGTTCACCGCCACGCCCTTTGCCTTGAACTCCTCGGCCAATCCCAGCACGCACATGCTCATGCCGTACTTGGCCATGGTGTAGGCCAATGTTGCGCCGAACCACTTCGGGCTCATATCCATCGGCGGTGACAGCATCAGAATGTGCGGGTTTGCGGCCTTCATCAGGTAAGGCAGGCATTTCTGGCTGCAGAGAAAAGTGCCGCGGGCATTGACCTGATGCATCAGGTCGTAGCGTTTCATCGGCGTTTCCAGGGTGCCCGTGACGCGTACGGCGCTGGCGTTGTTGATTAGAATGTCGATGCCGCCGAAGTGCGCGGCGGCTTCCTTAACGGCTGCTTCGACTTGTTCTTCTTCGCGAATGTCGACTTGCAGCGCGAGGGCCTGTCCGCCAGCCGCAACAATTTCGGCCGCGGCGGTATGGATTGTGCCCGGCAATTTGGGATGGGGCTCGGTGGTTTTGGCGGCGATGACGATATTGGCGCCGTCGGCGGCGGCGCGCTTGGCGATAGCCAACCCAATGCCGCGGCTCCCGCCGCTAATGAAGATGGTCTTGCCTCTAAGTGTGCGTTCGCTTGCCATATTGCCCTCCCGATGCAGCGCTCAGTATAAGCCGGGGAGCACACCTCTATGTAAGCAATAAATCGCCGAAAGGACTCTCAGGCGGCCTGCTTCTTGCGTTCGGGCGTACCAACGACTGGCGTCTCACCGCCGGCTGCCTCGGCTGCATCGCGGGCAAACATCTCCTCAAGCTCCTTGGCGCCCGCCTTGGCGAGGGAGCGCATTTTTTCCTCGTCGGTGTAGTGGGTGTAGTGCTCGAACAGGCGCCGCTCGTCGTGGACCTTGAAGGTGGCCACGGTCTTTTCGGCTTCGGCAGCGCCCATGCCCAGCCCCTGCAGAACCTCGCGCGCGAGATCCAGCGACGACAGGAAGGTCTCGCGCCGCAGCATGGTCACCCCGAGGTCCATCAGGCGATAGGCGTGCTGGCGGTTGCGGGCGCGGGCGTAAATCTTCAGATGAGGAAAGTGTTTCACGACGGTTTCAGCGGTGTGTATCGAAGCGTCCATGTCGTCGACGGCGAGCACGAATATCTTTGCGGTATCGGCCTTGGCGGCGCGCAGCAGGTCGAGGCGCGAGGCATCGCCGTAGTAGATGGTGCTGCCGAACTTCTTGACGAAGTCCACTTGTTCCGCGCTGCTGTCAAGGGCGGTGAAGGGGATGCGTTTGGCCGCAAGGATGCGTCCGACGATCTGACCGAAGCGCCCGAAGCCGGCAATGATCACCGGCTGGTCGTCGGGCGGCGCCACATAGTATTTATCCACCGGCGGCACGAATCCGCGGGTCAGCCAGTCGTTGGCGATGCTGACGGCCGGCGTCGCGGCCATCGACAGGCTTACTACCAGTACTAGCAGTTCTTCCAAATTTTTCGTCATGACGCCGGCGGTCACCGCGGCGGTGAAAATCACGAAGGCGAATTCACCGCCCTGGGGCAAGGCCATGCCCAAACTTTTCGCCGCGTGATGGTTGAGACCCCATAGCCGCCCCAAGGCATAGACGATCAACCCCTTGGCGATCATCAGGCCGGCGATGAGCAGGCCGACGGTGCCGGGCGCCTCGCGCAGCAGACCGAGATTAAGCGCCATGCCGACGGAGATGAAAAACAATCCGAGCAGAAGGCCCTTAAATGGTTCGATGTCGGCTTCGAGCTGGTGGCGATACTCTGAATTGGCCAGCAGCATGCCGGCAAGGAAAGCGCCCAGCGCCATGGAGATGCCCACCGAGTTCATGATCAGCGCCGTGCCGCTGACGATCAGCAGTGCCGTGGCAGTGAATAGTTCGGGTGTACGCGTCGCCGCGACGGCGCGCAGCACCGGGCGCAACAGATAATTGCCGCCGACGATCACCGCCGCCAGAACGCCTGCGACCTTGAGCAGAGTCAGCGGCACCGATACGCCGCTGGCCACCGCATAACCGGCGCCCAGCAAAGGTATGACCGCGAGCACGGGGATGGCGGCGATGTCCTGGAACAACAAAATGGCAAAAGCCACACGGCCATGACGGTCCTTGAGTTCCCCGCGCTCAGCGAGGGTTTGCAGAACAAAAGCGGTGGACGACAGGGCAAGGCCCAGTCCAACCACGGCCGCGGTCGCAACGCCATGTCCAAAAGCGATGGCGACGCCTCCGATAACCAGGCCCGTGATGGCCACCTGTGCGCCGCCCAGTCCAAAAACCGTATTGCGGAAAGTCCACAGGCGTTGTGGCTGGATTTCAAGGCCGATGATGAACAAGAGCAGCACCACGCCAAATTCGGCGAAGTGCATGATGGCCTCGACGTCGTTGATCATCTTGAGCCCAAAGGGGCCGATCAGGGCGCCAGCGGCGAGGTAGCCCAATACCGCGCCCAGACCCAGCTTGCGAAAGATCGGCACCACGATCACCGCGGCTGCGAAAAAAACCGCCGCTTGCGTCAGCATTTCCATGGAAGGGACTCCTCGGGGGCGATGTGAGCGCCCAATATGAGATGCAACGGCCCGGCGTGCAAAGGGCCGCGTGCCGCCGGAAAAGAAAAACCGCCCGGCTGATGGCAGACCGGGCGGTTTTTGATCGCAGATATTAGGGATTTAACCTTCGGCGCGTTTGGCCACGCGGCCGCCTGCACCCTGCCATTGGCGGGCCGTGGCTTCGCTGTCGGCGTGGCCGGCCTCAAGTTCGGCAACGCGGCGGCGCAAGGCTTCGACCTCGTTCAGCAGGCCGCACAGGGCCCGCTGCGTCGGATCGGGAAGATCGTCGCAGGGGGAGCCATAGGGCAGGAAGTCGGGCTTGGTGGCGGTACGTGCGGCAACAACCTGCGCCGGAATGCCGACGACAGTGACGCCCGGCGGCACATCTTTGACCACCACGGCGTTGGCGCCGACGCGCGCGCCATTGCCGACGGTGATGCCGCCAAGGACCTGCGCGCCCGCGCCGATGATGACGTTGTCTTCGACCACCGGATGACGGCGGCCCTGCGGCATGCTGCCGGGGGCGATGCCGCCCAGCGTAACGCCGTGGTACAGCGTCACATCGTTGCCGATAATCGCGGTCTCGCCAATAACCACGCCGGTCCCGTGATCGATAAACAACCGCTGGCCGATGGTGGCCCCCGGATGGATTTCAATGCCGGACAGCCAGCGGCCGATCTCGGACACAAAACGTCCGAGAAACAGAAAGCCGCTTGTCCAAAAGGCATGGGCTAGGCGATGAAAGGCCAAGGCCCGCACGCCCGGATATAGCAACGCCACTTCGGCCAGAGACCGAGCTGCTGGGTCGCGCGCCTTAATCGACTGAAGAGTCGCCCTCAAACCGGTCGCTTGTAAGCCCGTCCGTCCGTCGTTCGACATGACGTCTCTCCAATAAAAAGCCGCGCTGCTTTGGAACCTAAATGAGAACCCTTAAGAAGGTGTCCCCGTATGTAGGTGCGCGCGGGCGTAAGTCGAGTCCCGTGCCCTATAGCACCGGCTTTGCAAAGAAGGGAAATAAATATCTTCCCGGAAGGCATGGACGGCTCGGAAAGAGATTATTATTCTCGCGGCTGGCCATAACGACAGATCTTCCTTCCGACTCGGCTGACGGGGCAGGGATTTAGGCCTGCGCGACGTGGTCGCCAGCCCGCGCGTGAGGTATGCCGGGTTACGACCTTTTTAGCGGAGAACCCATTATGGATCCCATCGACCGGAAAATCCTCGCGCTGCTGCAGACTAATGCCGGGCTGTCGATTGCCGATATCGCCACCAAAGTGGGCTTGTCGCAGACCCCCTGCTGGAAGCGCATCCAGAAGATGGAGCAGGCCGGCGTCATCAAGGCGCGCGTTGCCCTCTTGGATGCCAAGCGCCTCAACCTCGGCCTCACGGTGTTTGTGATCATCCGCACCAACCAGCATGACGACGTCTGGCTGCAGAAGTTCGCGCGCGCGGTCAAAGAGATGAACGAAATCACCGCCATCTACCGCATGGCGGGTGATATCGACTATCTGCTGCGCGTGGTGGTCAAAGACATGGAAGCCTACGATGCTTTCTACAAGCGACTGATCAAGCGCGTGTCCTTGAGCGACGTCAGCTCAACCTTCGTCATGGAAGAGATCAAGTACACTACCGCCCTGCCGCTTGAGCCCGCCGCGCAGCTGTAGTCCGCATCATCGTGGCAAATCCGAGGTTTATTCCCGGCGCGGCGTTGAAACCGCGCATGGCGGGCTATGCAAATTTATAACTATGGCGACATGCGCGGCCCGGGCTAGAAAAACCGCGGACGGAGGATGTTCATCTGAAAGGACACACTCCAATGGGTATGCGCTCTTGTGCTAAAGCCGGCTGCGGTCTGGCGTTCGTTGGCGCGGCAATCTTCATGCCGATGTCGGCGCAAGCCGGTGAAGGCGCTGGCTTCTACGGATCGCTGCGCGCCGGTACGTCGCTTCTGCAGAGTATGAACTTTGCTGAAGCATCTACAGCCAACCTCGCGCTCAATCCCGCGGCGGGCTTCGTTGTGGGCGGCGCCGCTGGCTTTCACGTCACGGACGATCTGCGCCTCGAACTTGATCTCAGCTATGCCCGCAACGACTTGGTCGGCCGCTTCCAGCAAAATGTGCAGGCCTTCGTGCCCTGCGGTCAGGTGGCCGGCAACCCCTGTCTAAGTTCGCGTGTCGACGGTGACATTGCCAGCACCAGCGGCTTCGGCATGGCTTACTACGATCTGCCGGTCATTGGGCCGCTTAAGCCCCATCTCGGCCTCGGCGTCGGTTTGGTCAGCGTCGATATGGGCGTCGGTGCCAGCGCAACGATGAACAACGGCACCGCCAGCCGTTTCACGGTCATCGACGGCTCCAACACCCTGCTCGGTTATCGCGGCGACATCGGCGTTGCATACGATTTGGGAGATATTGATCTCACTCTTGGCTACACCTACACGCTCACCGATCGCCTGGGTGTCGCCGGCAAAGGCACACTTGTGAGCTTTGACTTCGACCGGCGGCCGACAACGCATGCCATCAGCGCGGGCGTTTCCTATGAATTTTAGGCAGAAGGCATAATCGGCGAAAAGGGCGCTTTCTAAAAAGAAGGCGCCTTTTTCAATTTGCGCCAGAGCTTGAAGGTTTCAGGCTCGGCTTCGGCCGCAGCTTTTTTGTGCCAGGCGCCGATAGCCTTGCCGCCGGCGGCGATCTGGCGGCGCGACAGCCCGCTGTCGGCGACGTTGACGAGGGTGCCAACCGTGCGTTCGGCAACGTCCAGGTCGTTTAGGTGGCCTAGGCTGTCCTGCAGCGCCTTCAAGATGCCGTTAAGGCGGGCAACGCGCTTGGCCGGCAGCAGGGTGTGGAAGAACTCGATGGCATAGCGGATCTTTTTCACCGCTATACGCAGTTCGTGGCGATCGGGAATCGACAGGGCTTCGACGTCGTCATAGGTGGTGCGGATCTTACGCAGCTTGCGATTCAGGAACCGCTGCGCGAAGTCCGCCGCCGGGGTGACCTTGCCATCGTGTTTGGCATCGCCGCTTCGCCAGCCTCGCCCGTTGACCCAGGCTTCCAGGCGCGCCACGAAGCGTTTCGCCCGAGTACCTTGCAAAGCTCTAGCGGCCCGCGCGTGGGCCTTGCTCTGCGCGAGTCGTGCCGTGCGCATGACCTGTACCAGATCAGCATTGCCCGAAAGGTGGCCCGAGAGTGGGGCGGCCAGTTCCTGGACAAAGACATCCAGGTCGCGCACCGCGCCCAATTCCGACAGCAGCCATTTGGCTTCCTGATTGAGAGCTATTCTTTGGGCGTCGGGGATTAAGTCTTTAAAGGCCGACAGCGCGGAGCGCAGACGGCGCAATGCCACGCGCACCTGATGCAGGCCCTCGGGGTGCGTGCCGTCAATCGCGGCGGCGATGTTCTTCTGCCAGTGGTTGCGGCAGGCCGCGACGACAACGTGGATGACGTCGTCCATGTTGGAGTTGGGCTTCAGTGTGACAGGAACAGACTTGGACCAGGTCGGCTTGACGGCGGGCTTGCGGGCTTTTTTTTCGGCGAAAGGCGAGGGCGATTTTTTGCGCGCGAAGGCTCCGCGCGACGGCGCCGCCGCGATTTTTCCGTTCGCTTCTGGAAGTGCGGTGCGCGCCATGTGGTTGAGCTCGTACAAGCCGAAGAATCGCTGGAATGCGGGGCAACTGTGACAAATCTGCGTCGCCCGCGCAGCCACATTTTCGCAACAAAAAAAGCCGTGAAATGTGAAGTATTTATTACACTACGCGGCCGCTAGCCTGTGGATAACTTGGGCGTAAGCATTCATTTAGCTGCATTTTGAATAGCCGCAGCTGGTGCAGCTGTCACAGCCTTCCTGGCGCAAAAGTGCGTAGGTGCCGCATTTGGGGCAGGCACGGAAACGCTTGTCGCGCGCGCCGTCTTTCTGCGCCGCGTCCTTCAAGCTGACGACGTTGCCGCCGTCATCTATCCGCTCCCCGGTTTTGTCGCGCGCGCCCGGGATTTGCGGCAGGAAGCCGATGGCGATCATGTGCTGCTCAATGACGTCGCCGATCGCGGCCAACAACGACGGCACGTAACGGCCGTTCATCCACTGGCCGCCGCGCGGATCGAACACCGCCTTCAATTCTTCGACGACAAATCCGACATCGCCGCCGCGGCGGAAAACCGCCGAGATCATGCGCGTCAAGGCTACCGTCCAGGCGTAGTGCTCCATGTTCTTGGAGTTGATGAAAACTTCAAAGGGCCGCCGCTGGCCGCGTCCGCTCAACTTTCGGCCTGAGGCATCGTCAGTCATAATGTCGTTGACGGTGATGTATATGGCGTGGTCGCTCTCGGGCCAGCGCAGCTTGTAGGTCATGCCGGGCAGCGTTTCGGGGCGCGCCGTCGGCGCGTCGTCGAACTTGGTGTCCAACAGCGCTGATTCCGTTGCGGGCTTTTTTTCCTTTTTTACTTCAAGCACCGCGCCGCGCACGGCGCTGGGGCAATAGGTGGTGCAGCCTTTGCAGCCCATGTCGTAGGCGTTCATGTAAACGTCGGCGAAGGCGGCGAAGGGGAAGTCTTCCGGCACGTTGATGGTTTTGGAAATCGAACTGTCGATGAAATCCTGTACCACCGCCTGCATAGCAAGATGGTCGGCGGGTGCCAGACTCTGTGCATCGACAAAATAGTCCGGCAAGGGCGCGGTCTCGCCTTTCATCGTGCGGAACAGACGGTAAGCGTAGTCGGATACGTCCTCAGCGCGCTTGCTGCCGTCGCGCAGTGTCACGTGGCGGGTGTAGCTGAAGCTGAACACCGGCTCTAATCCTGACGACACATTGTCCGCGAACAGCGAAATCGTGCCCGTCGGCGCAATCGAGGTGACGAGGGCGTTGCGGATGCCGTGTTTGGCGATGCGGTCCTTCAGCGCTCCCGGCAGAGCTGCAATGGTTTCGCCGGCCAGGTATTTGTCGAGGTCGAACAGGGGAAAAGCGCCTTTTTCTTCGGCCAGATCCACCGACGCACCGTAGGCCGCGTTGCGGAAGGCTTCCATCCAAGCGCGGGTCATGGCCACGGCCTCAACGCTGCCGTAGCGCAGGCCACACATGATCAGCGCGTCGGCGAGGCCGGTAATGCCGAGGCCGATACGGCGCTTCTCAAAGGCTTCGCGGCGCTGACCGTCGACTGGATATTGCGACGCTTCGACGACGTTATCCATCATGCGCACGGCGACGGTGATCAATTCGGTGAGCCCCGTCTGATCGAGCCGCGCCTGGGGCGTGAAAGGCTCGGTCACCAGCCGGGCGAAATTGATCGAGCCCAGCAGGCAGGTGCCGTAAGGCGGCAGCGGCTGTTCGCCGCAAGGGTTGGTCGCGGCAATGGTTTCGCAATAGTGGAGATTGTTGCGGGCATTGATGCGGTCGATGAAGATCACGCCCGGTTCGGCGTAATCGTAGGTCGCGCGCATGATTTTGTCCCACAGCACGCGGGCCTTAACGATGCGATAGACCTTGCCGCCGAACTGCAGTGGCCAATCCTGATCGCTTTTGACGGCCGCCATGAATGGATCGGTCGCCAGCACCGAGATGTTGAAATTGGTCAGCCGGCCAGCGGTCTGTTTGGCGGCGATGAAGTCTTCGATGTCGGGATGGTCACAGCGCAGCGTCGCCATCATCGCGCCGCGGCGGGAGCCGGCGCTCATGATGGTGCGGCACATGGAATCCCAGACTTCCATGAACGACAAGGGACCCGAAGCGTCGGCGCCGACACCCTTCACCGGGGCACCCTTCGGGCGCAATGTCGAGAAGTCGTAACCGATGCCGCCACCCTGCTGCATCGTCAGCGCGGCCTCGCGCAGATGCGCAAAGATCGACCCCATGTCGTCGCCGATGGTGCCCATGACGAAGCAATTGTGCAGCGTCACAGTGCGCCCAGTTCCGGCACCTGCGAGGATGCGCCCGGCGGGCAGGAAGCGGAAATCGGCCATGGCCTTCTCAAAGCGCGGCGCCCAAGTTGCCGAATCTTTCTCCGGCGCCGCCAAAGCTTTGGCGACGCGCGCCCAGGTGTCGGCGACGGTCGCGTCCACAGGCTGACCGTCGGCGCTTTTGAAGCGGTATTTCATGTCCCAGATTTGCTGGGCGATAGGGGAGGGGTCGGTAAAGGTCAAAGGAGCAGCCCTGATCTATTCTGGTTTTGTTCTTATTCAGCTTAACATGCTGAAAAAATATCATACGTTTCAATGGGATATTTTTCGTAAACGACGCTGCCGGCCCGAATCCAGGCCTTAGAGCTCAGCCGCCTCAAGGCGCGCCCGCAATGTGGCGAGCATCTCGTCCTTCTCAAGCCCGCGCGGAAGGGCGGGCAGGAACCTAAAGACGATCTCGCCGGGAATCTTCAGGATGCGCGTCTTGCCCCAGAAGACGCCCGAATTCAGGGCCATGGGGATCACCGGCACGGCGCAGTGACTGTAAAGGGCGGCAATGCCGGGCCGGTAAGGACGGCTCTCGCCGGGCAATACGCGCGTGCCTTCTGGGAAGACAACAACTTGATGGCCGGCGTCGAGCGCCGCTTGAGCTTTGCGCAGCATCTTGCGCATGGCGCCTGCGCCGGCGCCACGGTCGATGCTGACAAAGCCGGCCCGTGTCATGTACCAGCCGATGATCGGTATCCAAATCAGTTCGCGTTTAAGGATGAAGATCGGATGCGACAGGGCGGTGAACAGGCGATAGGTCTCGAATGAAGACTGATGCTGCGCGGCGATGATGCAGGCGCCGGACGGCAGATGTTCACGCCCCTCGATGCGGCAGCTGATACCGACAATGGCGCGAGCGAGCACCGCAACGCCGCCTGTCCACAGGCGCACGGCCCATAGGGCGCCATCGGGTGTCAGTAGTGTCGGCAGACAAATGATGGCAGTGCCGACAGTCCAGACCAGAAAGGCGAACAGGTACAGCCACGATCTCAGCCAAACCCCAATCGAAACAGGCGGGGTGCCGTGCGAAGCGGAGGGTGAGGTCACAGATCACGCCTTGCAACAGTTCTCGACACTGAACCGGTGGCGAGGGCTGCGTGCGGCGTGCCGTCGCCCGCGAGGCCGCTGCGTTGGATCGCCCAGGTGACGATAAACTTCGTGTACTCGCGTGCGATGAGGCTGGCCGTGCCCGGCCAACGCCACCAATCGCTTTTTACATTCGGCGGAAAAACCGCATGGGGCACGATCGCGATGCTCGGCATGGCGGCATGAAATTCAAGCAGGCTGCGGCGCATGTGATAGGCCGCGGTCACCAGACGGATGGAATGCACATTGGTGTTGCGCGCCCAGACCGCGGTCTCCAGCGCATTGCCGGGTGTGTTGCCGGCGGCGGTACCGACGACGATGTTGTCGCGCAGTTCGGGCCGCAGATTACGCGTCCGCGGCAGGAGGTCGCCGGTCTTGACTTGCTCGCCGGCGCCCGAGACAAACAGATGGTCGGCCAGCCCTTCATCCAACAGTGCCAGGCCGGTTTCGATACGTTCGCTACCCCCGGTGAGCACCACGATGGCATCGGTATGCGTGGCGCGATCTTCTACGGTTGTGGGAATGGTCGAGGCGAACCATAACAGCCCGCCGGCCCACGCCAGGGCGGCGGCCATGATGGATACGGTGAACAGACCCCAGAACAGTTTCGACATGGTAAGGGATTATAACCCGCCCTAAACTTTCTGCGACAGGCTGCGGCGCACGGTGATATGCGCCGTGAGCATGGCCAGAATTCCGGCCGCAAAGGGCATGCCGGCCAGCGCCAGCCAATGGGCCGCCGGCAGCGTTGTGTGCGGCAGAACCTCCGGATCGACGCGGCTTGCAAGCCAGGCCACCAGAGCCAATGCGGGCGCATACAATAATAGGCCGGCGGCGCCGCCCAGCAGGCCCTGTGCAAGGGCGCGGCGTGCAAACTGACCGGCTACATAGCCGTCTTTCGCGCCGACCACGTGCAGAACCTCAATCACTTGCGCAAATTCAGCGAGGCTTGCCCGCGTCGCAAACACAATCGTCAGCCCGAGCGCGCTGGTCACCAGCACCATGATCGTCAAGGCCAGCACACTGAAACCTTCGGCAAGCCCCATGACCCGCTCCAGCCAGACACGGTGGTCGTCGATGACGGCGTCGGGCGCGGCCGTCTTGATAGATGCCGTCACGGCGGCCACGGCATCGGCGCCTTTGCTGCCCAGCTGCACGTCGATCAACGCGGGCAGCGGCAAGTCGGCCACGGCGTCGCCTTCACCCAGCCAGGGTTTCAGCAATTCGATGACCTTCGCCCGCGGCACGGCTTCAGCTTTTGCCACCGCCGGGTGGCGTTTCAAAACATCAATGACCTTGGCGACGGCGGCCGCGCTCGCCTTGTCGCCGGCGGCGGTGACCGGGATCTGCACGGTGAGTGTGCCGCTGACGCTCTGGTTCCAATCGGCCAGCAAAACATTGACGTAAGAATTCACCGTCACGGCCAGCGACGCCATGAACACCAGCACCATCACCAGCCAGAGCACAAAGCGGCTGGCGGTGTCGCGTCTCAGGGGAAGATCGGAGCGAAATGCGAACATCGGTGCGCTACAGCCCCACGGCGATTTGACCGGACGTTGTGGGCAGAACAGACAGGATGCCTTTGTCCAGATGCAGCCGCGGGTAGGGAAAGCGGGCGACCAGCGGTTCGTTATGTGTGGCGATGATCACGCTGGCGCCCAATTTGTGCAGCTCAACGAATAGCTGCATCAGGCGCATCGCAATGGCGTCATCAACGTTGCCGGTGGGTTCGTCGGCAAGGATCAGCTTAGGCCTATTGACGACGGCGCGCGCGATGGCGACGCGTTGTTGCTGTCCGCCCGACAAGGCCGGCGGATAGGCAGCTTTGTAATCCTCGAGGCCCACCCAGTTCAGAAGTTCGCCGACGTTGTGTTGCACGACGGCTTCGCCGATGCCGGCAATGCGCAGCGGCAAGGCCACGTTGTCGAAGGCCGTCATGTGATCGAGGAGACGGAAGTCCTGAAATACCACACCCAGACGGCGGCGGATCGCGGCCAGGCGGTTGCGCTTGGCGGCGGTCACGTCTTCGCCGAACAAGGACAGCGACCCGCGCGTCGGGCGGTTGGCGAGATACATCAGGCTGAGCAGCGAGGTCTTGCCCGCGCCGGATGGTCCGGTCAAAAAATGGAATGAGCGCTGCGGGATGGTCAGCGATAAATCATTAAGGATGTCGGGACCGCCATCGTAACGCAGGCCGACGCCGGTCATATTGACCGTGTCGCCGGCATAGCTCTCGTCCTTTTTGCGTAGTAACGACATTTCAATTATCGGTCCTGGGTCGAAACTTTATCACGTGCCGCGGCTTTTGTTACATTCGCGTGTAAGTGGATTATCCCGCCCTGAAGTGGTGTCCGCGCGATGATTTAACGCCCTTTGAGCAGCCTGCGCCAAGCGTTTAGCTCCTATTAACATGCCTATATGTACTATAAAAAACTCGCCCAGGTATAAGTCGGCCCTATGAGCGGCAGTGGGCAACGTCGCGTCGCGGATTTATCCGGGGCGCTTGTGGGTAAATGAATGCGGATCACCTGCCCCAACTGTGCGTCTCATTTTGAGATCCCAACCGAATTGTTGGGCAAGAAAGGCCGCGCGCTGAAATGCGCGTCTTGCGGCCATTCCTGGTACCAGTCCGCGCAAGTTGAAGATCTCGATCTCGCCGCGATCATGGGCGAGGACTACGTGCAAAAAGCGCAAGCCGCTGCCGGCGGCGGCAGTGTGCAGATGCGCAACGAAGTTTCATCGCCAGCCGCTGCTGCTGCCGCCAAGCGCGCCGCTGCCGGCCCTGGGCTGCCACGCGTTCAAGCGGCCGCGTTGGGCGGTCAGCGGGATAGCACGCCTCGTGTGCAGGCCGCGGCCCTTGGTGGCCCGCGTGCACCCGGCCGGCAACCTGTCGCCGCGCCCATCGGGGGCGGCGCACAGGGCGCGCCTGGCGCGCCGCCGGTACCTCAAGGTGCCGTGTCCATGATGAGCCGCGGTCCCCAAGCAGGCCGCGCCCAGACGCCTCCGCCACAACAGTCGTGGATGCAGAAGAATGCACCTGCGGGCCAGCAGCAGCCCGGTATGGCCGGCGCTCCAGGCGCCAGACAACCTCCAAATGCCCAAGCCGCGGTGCTCGCCGGCCAATCCATGCGCGGTCAGGCCGGTGCGGGCGCTGTCGGCCAAGGCGCTGTGTCGTGGATGTCGCCGCAAGGCGGCGCTCAGGGTGCACCCGGCGCCGTACCGGGCGCTCCGGGCGGCGGTGCCGTCGGCGGACCTGGCCAGGCGCCGATGCCCGGCCAGTCGATGCAAGGGGCACAGGCTGGGGCGCGTGGTGGTCCGCAAGCCGCGGCCCTTGGCGGCCAGTCCATGCGCGGTCAAGCCGGCGCATCGGGCGGAAGTGGCGAGGCGGCAGTGTCGTGGATGTCGCCGCAAGGCGGCGCTCAGGGTGCACCCGGCGCCGTACCGGGCGCTCCACAACAATCTATGGGCGGCGCCGGCGCGGTCGGCGGACCCGGCCAAACGCCGATTCCCGGCCAATCGATGATGGGCGGCGCGCAAAGCGGACCCGGTGCTCCGGCAATATCGCAAATGGGCGGCGACATTGTCGGGCCTGGTCTTGGCGCGCAGTCACTGCTGGACGGCTCACAAAGCGCCCCTGGAGCTCCTGGCCAGTCGATGAAATCCGA
>CANJPG010000062.1 GCA_947476065.1 Fidelibacterota bacterium | reverse complement strand
CGTACCGCCAAGCTCGGCCAGCTGGCATCCGCGCGCGTGGTCATCGATGAACACCTGGAACGCCTACGCAGCGAATACGCCATTCGCGAGTCCGCGCCCATGCTGCAAAGCCTGGTCATGCAATACCAGCAGGCCGCGGTCGAAAGCCTGCGCCGCCTGCCCAAAACCACTAGCGACGAAGAAGCCTTGCGCCTGTGGGCCGAAAGCTTCGCCCGCCGCTTGGCCCATGCGCCGATGAAGGGCCTGCGCGCACTGGCCGCCGAAGCCGGACCTGAAGCCGTGCGCGCCTATCTTGACGGGGTCGCCGAGGCCTTGAGCGAAAAAGATGTACCTAGGGAGAAACGTTCGTGACTAAAGAGACCAACGCTGAACTTTATGAACGCGCCCGGCGCTCGATCCCCGGCGGCGTCAATTCGCCGGTGCGGGCCTTCGGCGCCGTCGGCGGGGCGCCGCGGTTTGTTTCGCGCGGCGAAGGCGCTTTCATCGTCGATGAAGAAGGCAAGCGCTATCTCGACTTCATGCAGTCCTGGGGTCCGTTGATTCTCGGTCACTGTCATCCTGAAGTGATCGAAGTCATACAGAACAAAGCGGCACTCGGCACGACCTTCGGTGCCTCCTGCCGGGTCGAAGTCGAACTGGCCGAGGCGGTCATCGCCTGTTACCCCGGCCTCGAGCAGGTGCGCTTCGTGTCGTCGGGCACGGAAGCCGTAATGAGCGCCATCCGTCTCGCGCGCGGCGCCACTGGGCGTGATCTCATCGTCAAGTTCTCGGGCTGCTATCACGGCCACGCTGATCACCTACTTGTGGCCGCGGGCTCGGGCTTGGCGACGGCCGGCCAGCCGTCGTCGGCCGGCGTGCCCAAGGCTTTTGCCGCGTTGACACGGGTGATTCCGCTCAACGACGAAGAAAAGCTGAAGGCGCTGTTCGCGGCGGAAGGCGACCAGATCGCCGCCGTCATCATCGAACCGATCCCGGCCAATAATGGTTTGCTGCTCCAGCACAAAGAATTCCTGCTCACCCTGCGCCGTCTCACCCGCGAGCACGGCGCGCTGCTGATTTTCGACGAAGTCATCTCGGGGTTCCGCGTCGCGCGCGGCGGTGCGGCCGAGTTGTATGGCATCACGCCGGATCTGGTAACTTTCGGCAAAGTCATCGGCGGCGGCTTGCCGGTCGGCGCCTATGGTGGCTCGAAGCAGCTCATGTCCCACATCGCGCCCGAAGGCCCGGTCTATCAAGCCGGCACGTTGTCGGGCAATCCGGTTGCCATGGCGGCAGGCCTTGCGACCTTGCGCATCCTCGAGCGCGAGAACGCGTGGGCCAAGCTCGAAGAGATGGGGGCTTTTCTGGAGAAGGAAGTCACCACCGCTTTGGCCGACGTGAAAGTTCCCTGGGCCATCACCCGGGTGGGGTCTATTTTCTGGCTGTCGTTCCAAGGGGCCGTGCCGCGTTCGGCCGAAACTCTCGACCAGACCGCCGGCGAGCGTTTCAAGCCGCTGTTCCACGCCATGCTGGACCGCGGTATTTACCTGCCGCCCTCGGCCTATGAGGTGATGTTCCTCTCCCTCGCGCATACCGCCGAGGATGTGTCACTCTTTGCACGTAATCTGCGCGAGGTCATCGAGCTGACAGCGGCCTAAATAAACCCCAGCCCAGATACGCCCATGAACAACCCTTTCCGCACCGATCCGACGCGCTCCCTGCATATGGCAATCATATTCCTGCAGGTGTTTTCGGTTGCCCAGATCGTGTGGTGGTTCGTGGATCAGCGCACTTATGCCGAAGCCAATTCCCACCAGGTGCGCACGCTCTATAACTACGACCTGGCGGCGGCCCAGCGGCTGGTGTCTCTCGGCGTATCGCCGGAGGAATTGACCTCGCTGTTTCCCCATGCCGAAGCGGCGGGCGGCGACGTGAGGCTTAAGCCGGAAGCGCTCGCCGAACTCAATGAGGCCCAGTACCGCCACGTCAACCAGTATGCCTGGGAAAGCGGGTTCTTCCTGCTGGTCCAGGCCCTGGCCATCGCGGTCTTGTGGCGCGGGCTGAGCGGCGAGAAGGCGATCCGAAAAAAGCAGGACAATTTCCTGGCCATGGTCTCCCACCAGTTCAAGACACCAATCGCCAGCCTGCAATTGTCCCTGGAAACGATGATCATGCGCCAGCTGTCGCCGGAGCGGTTCCAGCAGCTGTCGCGCCGCATGCTCGACGACCTGCAGCGCATGGAACGTATGGTCTCCAAAATTCTCGACAGCGCCCGGCTGGATCGCGGCCGCGTGCAGTTGAACAAGGAACGCTTGTCCTTGAGCGAAGCCGTGCGCCACGTCGTCGCCACGCTCGACGACATGGCCCGCCGGGATAACATCACCTTCCGGGTCGATATCCCGCTGGGCCTCGATGTCCGTGCCGATCCGCTGGCGGTGGACGGCGTGCTGCGCAACCTCATTGAAAACGCCATGTCAGCCATGAAGCCCACGGCCGGCGGCACGGTGACCATCCGCGGCCGGCGCAATGGCAGCGAGACGGAGCTGCAGATCACCGACACCGGCATCGGTTTTGAGCCAGAGCAGGGCCCCAAGCTGTTCGAGAAGTTCTTCCGCATCGACAACCACGGCGGCCGCGATGCCGCCGGCACCGGCCTGGGGCTGTTCATTGTTCAGCGGTTCATGCATTTCGAAGACGGCCACGTCAGCGCCAGCAGTGAAGGCGCGGGCAAGGGCGCTACATTCACCGTGGCCTGGCCGGCCGCGCAGGAGTCGTGACTGAGATGAGCGAAGCCAATTCCAGCCGCATTCTGGTGGTGGAGGACGATCTCCACCTGGCCGAAGGCATGGCCGAGAACATGCGCGCCGAAGGCTACGTCGCCGACACAGCCCACGACGGCGCGCTGGGTCTGGAGATGGCGCTGGTCGGCGACTACGATCTGCTGGTGCTTGACGTCATGTTGCCACAAATGGACGGCTTCACGCTGTGCCGTGCTTTGCGCGACCAGGGCAAAAGCACGCCGGTCCTGTTCCTCACCGCGCGCGGCGATCCGCAGGACCGCGTACGCGGCCTCGAGGCTGGCGGCGACGACTACCTCACCAAGCCATTTCACCTCGACGAGTTTCTGCTGCGCGTCCGCGCCATTCTGCGGCGCTGGGAATGGTTCAGGAAATCGACCCTGCCGGCCTCGGCGGGCACGACGCTCAATTTCGCCGGCAACGAAGCCAACTTCCGTACCTTCCAGGCCCATGCCTGGGACGGCACCACCCATGACCTTACGGAAAAAGAAGCGATGATCTTGAAGGTGCTGGCCGAGCAGCCGGGCGCCGTGGTCACCCGCGACGACCTGCTTGAGAAGGTCTGGGGCTACGAAGTTTATCCGTCAACCCGCACGGTCGACAATTTCATCCTGCGCCTGCGCAAGATTTTCGAACGCGATCCCCACGACCCCCGCCACTTCCTGACGGTGCGCGGCGTCGGCTACCGCTTTCAGCCGGAAGGTGAACAGTGAGCAAAACCATACGTATCGGCACACGCGGCTCGGCGCTGGCGCTCTGGCAGGCGGAAGAGACGTCGCGCCTGATCAAGAACCTGCCCGGCGCGCCGCCCGTCGAGATTGTCATCATCAAGACCCAGGGCGACCTGCAGCAGACGGTGCCCCTGTGGGCCACGGCCGGCAAAGGCTTCTTCACCGCCGAGTTGGACCGCGCACAGCTGGCTAATGACGTCGATATCGTCGTGCACAGCCTCAAGGACTTGGCCACGATACTGACGCCCGGTCTCGTACTAACCGCCGTGCTGGAACGAGAAGACCCGCGTGATGCCTTGGTCTCGGCCAAGGGCGGCGATCTCATGGCCCTGCCGCGGGGTGCGCGCATCGGCACCAGCAGCTTGCGCCGGCGTGCGTTCCTGAAACACATGCGGCCCGATCTTGAGCATGTGGAATTGCGCGGCAACGTGCCCACGCGCGTCAAGAAGCTCGACGACGGCGAATACGACGCCATCATTCTCGCCGCCGCCGGTCTCAAACGGCTCGGCCTTGAACGCCGCATCTCCGCCTACCTGCCCACGCGCGCGTTCCCCTCGGCGGTGGCGCAGGGCGCCATCGGAATTTGCACCCGCGACGGCGACGCCGAAACGCAAGCCTGGATCGCGCCGCTCAATCACCGGCTGACGCGCATCGCCGCCGATGCTGAACGGGCGCTGTTGCGCCGCCTCGAAGGCGGGTGTCAGGTGCCGGTCGGCGCCCTGGCGACCATCGAAGGCGGCACCGTCACTTTATATTCCGCCGCTTGCAATCTCGACGGCGCCGATTTTGTCGCCGCCGAAGCCAGCGCGCCGGTTGCCGAGGCCGCGGCGCTTGGCACGAAACTCGCGGAAGATCTGCTCGCCAACGGGGCGACGCGGGTGCTGGCAAAAGCCGACGAGCGCCGCCAAGCGGCCCAACACTAATTTAGGACATGAGTCAGATGGCATCCCCCGCATTGAACACCGACGCTGCCGTGCCCAATTTCCTAGCCGCATGCCGCCGTCAGCCCGTCAGCCACATGCCGATCTGGATCATGCGCCAGGCCGGCCGCTATCTGCCGGAGTACCGCGCCGTACGCTCGAAGGTTGGCTTCACCAAACTCACGCGCTCGCCCGAGCTGGCCTGTGAGGTGACGCTGCAGCCCATCCGCCGCTTCGCCCTCGATGCCTCCATCATCTTCAGCGACATCATGGTGCCGATCGAAGGCATGGGCGTGTCCCTCGAATACGCGCCGGGCCCGGTGATCGCCGAGCCGGTGCGCACGATGGCCCAGGTCGAGGCGCTGCGGCCTCTGGAGCCCGAGCGCGACGTGCCTTTCGTGATGGAAGCCATCAAAATGACGCGCGCCGGGCTGCCCGCCCATGTGCCGCTCATTGGCTTTGCGGGCTCGCCGTTCACGCTGTTCTCCTATCTGGTGGCCGGCAAGCCCTCGAAGGAGTTTTCCGTGCCGCGCGCTTTCGCCCAGGCTGAGCCCGAGATTTCGGCGCGCCTGATGGAAAAACTCGCCGACGCGATGATCGTTTATCTGCGCGCCCAGGCCAAAGCCGGCGCCCAGGCGCTAATGCTGTTTGAATCCTGGGGTGGGCTGTTGGGCCCGAATGATTTCAAGCGCATCGCTTTGCCGCCGGTAAAGCGCATTGTCGAGGGCCTCAAGGACACCGGCGTGCCCTTCATCTACTTCGCCAACCAATGCGGCGGCAGCTTGGAGCATATCGCGACGCTCGACGTTGATGTCGTCGGCCTCGATTGGCGCACGTCCTTGGGCGCCGCGCGCAAAATTCTGGGACCCAGCCGCGCCGTCCAGGGCAATCTTGATCCGGCTCAATTATTCTCGGCTCCGGATGTCCTAAAGCAGCGAGTGGATGAAGTGCTGGCCGATGCCGGTCCCGGCCCCGGCCACATCTTCAACCTCGGTCACGGGATTTGGCCCGAGACCGACCCCGATTCCGTCGCGCGCCTGGTCGACTACGTCCACGAGCGCACGGCCCGATAGGAGCTTGAGCATGGATGGCGCACCCCCGACAGATGGACCTGAAGCCGGCTTTACCGCCGAGGCGGTGAAGTATTACCTCGACCTGCAGGAACGTATTCTAAAGGCCTTTGAAGATATCGACGGCGGCGGCAAGTTCGAACGCACCGACTGGACACGCGAGCCCGGCCACCGCCTCAAGGGCGGGGGCTATATGCGCCTGATACGCGGTAAGGTCTTCGAGAAAGCGGGCGTCAACGTCAGCCACGTCTGGGGTACGGCCTCAGAGCAGGGTATGGCGCAGATGCCCGGTGCCAAGGAATCCGGCGGCCGATTCGCGGCCTGCGGCATTTCGCTGGTCACGCACATGCACAGTCCCTATGTGCCTACGGTTCATATGAACCTGCGGTGCATGGCCACCAGCAAGATGTGGCTGGGAGGCGGCGCGGATTTGACGCCAACCTTTGCATTTGACGAAGACACTGCGGATTTCCATAAAATCCTCAAGGCCGCCTGTGATACCTATACCCCGGATGCCTACGCGAAATACAAAAGATGGTGCGACGAGTATTTCTATTTGCCGCACCGCCGCGAACCGCGCGGCATCGGCGGCGTCTTTTTCGACGATCTCAACAGCGGCGATATTGCGGCTGACTTTGATTTCCAAAAAAAGATCGGAGAAGCATTTCTTGAGATTTATCCAAAGATTGTCCGCCGTCGCATGAACACGCCCTATAGTGACGCCGAAAAGGATGTGCAGCTCTACAAGCGCGGGCGTTACGTCGAGTTCAATCTGGTCTATGACCGCGGCACCAAATTCGGTTTCGCGACCGACGCGAACCCGGAAGCCTATCTGATGAGCATGCCGCCAGTCGTGAAGTGGTAATCAGCTAACGAGGGGAAGACGACATGGCTGCGATGTATCCCGTATTCAAGGCGCTGCACATCATTGCGGTCATCGCCTGGATGGCGGGGCTCTTGTATTTGCCGCGCCTGTTCGTCAACCACGTTGGATTGGCCTCAGGCTCAGAGGCCTCCAACATGCTGAAGGGCATGGAAGGCCGGCTGATGCGCATCATCATGCGCCCGGCGGCCTTGTTGACGGTCATCTTCGGCGGCGCCCTGCTGTCGTCCGGCGTCGTCGATTGGTCCATGGGCTGGATCTACGTCAAGCTGGCCTTCGTGCTGGCCCTCGGCTTCACGCACGGCATGATGGAGAAATGGCGGGCAGCTTTCGCCGCCGACGCCAACACCAATCCCGCCAAGTTCTACCGCATGATCAACGAGGTCCCGACCCTGCTCATGATCGGGATTGTGTTCCTCGTTGTGCTGAAGCCGTTTTAGAGCATTTTCCGGAAAAGCGGTTTCCGGTTTTTCGCAGAAAATGCGACCAATAAAACGTTAAGCCGTCGCGCCGCGTTTGATGATCGGCAGGGAGCGCGTCGGTTTGCTGGTCGCGGCCAGCATGGCGTTGACCAGCGCCGGTACGACTGCCGGTCCGCCGGGTTCGCCGATGCCGCCCCAGAATCCCCCCGAGGGCACGACCACCGTTTCCACTTTTGGCATATGGTTCATCAGCAGCATGCGATAGCGGTCGAAGTTGCCCTGCTCGACACGGCCGTCCTTGAGGGTGATTTCGCCGTAAAGCGCTGCGCTCAAGGTCCAAGCCACCGAGCCTTCCATTTGTGCTTTGATCGAATCCGGGTTCACGGCATAGCCGGGATCGATCGCCTGCACCACGCGGTGCACCTGCGGGCTGCCGTCGGCGTTCATTGAGATCTCCGCCACCGCGGCGGCATAGCTGCCGTAGCCGTCAATCTGCGCGATGCCGCGGAAATGTCCGGCCGGCAGCGGCTTGCCCCAGTCGGCAGCCTTGGCGCAGGCCTCGAGCACGGCCAGCTGCTTGGGCGCCTTCTGCAAAAGTTTGCGGCGATACTCATAGGGGTCTTGCCCCGCCGCGTGCGCGAGCTCATCAAGGAAACATTCGCGGAAATAGGCGTTCTGCGAATGGTTGACCGAGCGCCAGTAGCCCACGGGCACGTGGGTATTGCGCATGGCATAGTCGACCTTGATGTTCGCCACGTCGTAAACGTTGTCGGCGAACAGCACCAGGAAGCCCACGTCCATGTTGTTCTTGATGGCCGAGGGATTGGCCGTCGACAGGATGGAATGGCCGGAAATGCGCGTGTTCCACGCGACGGGCATGCCGTCCGCGCCCAGGGCCGCGGTCATCTTGGCCGAGGAGATCGGGCGATAGAAGTCGTGCTGGATGTCCTCCTCGCGGCTCCACACCAGTCTCACTGGCGCGCCCGCGGCCTTTGCAATAGTCACCGCCTGATCGACGTAATCGCCGGGGGCGGCCCCGCCGCGCCGGCCGAAGCCGCCGCCGGAATAGGTCAGGTGCACGTTGATCTTGAGGGGGTCCAGGCCGGACGAACGCGCTGCCGCGCCCAGGATGGCCTCGGCGTTTTGTGTCGGCGCCCAGACGTCAAGGGTGCCATCGGCGTTGAAGCGTACCGTACAGTTCATCGGCTCCATGGCGGCGTGGCTCAAGTACGGCACGCGGTATTCGGCGGTGATCGTCTTTGCCGCACCCGCAAGGGCCTTGTCGACGTCGCCGTCGTTGCGCGCCACCGGCACGTCTTTCATCGCAAGACCTTCATCGAGGAACTTGGCAATGGTGGCGCTGCTCACCTTACCGTTGGTGCCGGTGTCCCAGACGACGGGCAGGGTGCGCACGGCTTTTTGCGCTTCCCAATAGCTGTCGGCCACGACCGCCACGGCGTTGGGCAGGGCCACGACCTTGCGAACGCCCTTGAGATTCGCGAGCGCCGCCTCGTCATAGCTCTTGAGCGTACCGCCGAAGACCGGCGACTGGGCGATGGCGGCGTGCAGCATGCCGTCGAGGTGGATGTCGATGGCATAGGCCGCTTTGCCCATCACCTTTTCTTGCATATCGAGGCGCATCTTGGGCTGGCCGGCGATGGTCCACGTCGCCGGGTCCTTGAGCGTCACGTCCTTGGGCGGCGTCAGTTTCGCCGCCGCTTCGGCCACAGCACCATAGGTCAAGGAACGATTGCTCGCCGCATGGGTGATGACGCCGGCCTTCGCCTGGCATTCCGCCGCCGATACTTTCCAGCGGTCAGCGGCCGCTTGCACCAGCATGATGCGCGCGCTGGCCCCGGCCTTGCGCACGTATTCGTGCGAGCTGCGGATCGCGCGGCTGCCGACGGTAGCCATGCCGCCGTAGACCTTGTTGCGTGTGATGTTGAGGCGCGGATCGACGAATTCCGTTTTTACCCTGTTCCAGTCGCAATCCAGCTCTTCGGCCACCAGCTGGGCGAGGCCGGTCATGGCGCCCTGGCCCATCTCGGAGTGCGCCACGCGGATCAGCACGCTGTCGTCGCTGCTGACGACGACCCATGCGTTGACTTCGCTGTCTTTGGTGACGGCGGCATTTCCGGCCGGAATATGAAAGCCCAGCATCAAGCCGCCGCTCGCGGCGGCGCTGGCCTTCAAGAAGTTGCGGCGACCAAGCTTCAGCATCTTGTTCATGGCTGTTCCCCTTACGCTTGGGCGATGTCGTGGATGGCGTCGCGCACGCGCGCGTAGGTGCCGCAGCGGCAGATGTTGGTGATCGCCGCATTGATCTCGTCATCGGTCGGCTTGGGCTTCACTTTCAACAGTGCATCCACCGCCATGATCATGCCCGACTGGCAGTAGCCGCACTGCGGCACCTGATGAGCGACCCAGGCTTTTTGCACCGGGCTGTCGCCCAGCTCCGACAAACCTTCGATGGTTGTAATCTTCGCATCCGTCACTGCGCTGGCCGGCGTGACGCAAGAGCGCACTGCGACACCGTTGATCTGCACCGTACACGCGCCGCATTGGGCAATGCCGCAGCCGAATTTAGTGCCCATCATGCCGAGCTTATCCCGCAGAACCCACAGAAGGGGCATATCGGGGTCGGCATCGACCGCGTGGTCGGTCCCGTTGACGTTCAGATTGATCATGGCTGGCTCCTTGTCAGGACTTGATGGGCGAAATATACCGCTTTTGCGCGGGTTTTCGCAATCAAGCGCGCGCGACGGGGGCCTTCAGCGCTAATTGTGACACTCCGGCGGCCAGCATCCAGGTGGCCAGCCACCAATGCTGCCAGATGCCGAAGCTGATCAGGGCGATAACGGTGGTGCTGGCCAGTGTCGCCAGCACAAGGGCCAGTTGAACGGGCTTGGCGGTTAGCGCCCACAAAGCCCGCAGGGCCGCGGCCAAGATCGCGATGGTCAGAAGGATGCCAACGCCGCCCAGCTCCAGCCAGATTTGCAAAAGACCGTTGTGGGTATGCAGCGGCAGGGCCGGGTAGGGCGTGCCGGGGATCAGGGCCGAGGCTTTCGACAGCACGCGCGTGGAATCAAAGCCGTGGCCCCATAAGGGCTGCTCGGCGATCAGCCGCGAGGCCTCGTGCCAGATGCCGATGCGGGTATAGGAGCCGACCCAGGTAGTGTCGGGCATGCCCAGGCCATCAAGCGTCAGCACATATGTCGAGATGACCGGCGCCAGGACGGCATACAGCATCAGGCCGGCAAAAAATCCCACCAGCGCAAAGCGCGGCGCAAAACGGGTGACGGCAAAGGCGAGCACGCCGGCCGCGATGGCCACCCACGATGCATCCATGCTGGTGAACCTGCACACCACAAGGGCCGCCAAAGCATACAGCACGCCAAGGACGGCACGCCCGCTGCGCGCATAAACCAGATAGGCAAACCCGAAGGCCAGCGGCGCCATGACCGCGGCGCCGCGCGATGCGGCCTCAAAGACCGGCGACGTCTGCTCCGGCGGGATCGGTCCCGGATCTGGCACCACAAGGCGCACCAGGGCGCCGTGGCTGAACACTTCCATCGCCAGGAGCGCCAGCATCACCAGCCCGGAAATCATGGTGAGGTGCGCGAGGCGCTGGGTTTCCTCGTCGGGCAGGTTGCGCACGGCGGAGATCAGCAACAGGCCCATCACCGGCACGATAGCGTCGCGCACCAGGTTGATGACGCTGGGCTCCGGCGTCCACAACAGCGAGATCGCCGCCCACAGCGCAAGGGCAGCGCCCAGGCGCACGACCAAGCTCTGACTTAATCCGCGCAGCGCGACCATGGTCCGTTCGAAACACGGCTGCGCCGCCAAGGTCAGGACCAACACAACAACCGTGCCAAGCCGGGCATAGACGGCGACCGGCGCCAACAGCAGGAAGGCGCCAGCCAGCACAATGAGGCCGCGTTTGGCTGACGTATCGGTGGAGGACTCCATATCCGGGTTGTGGCCGATCCAACTCCCTGATGCAATCCCCGCGCCCTTTCCATGCGCCGTCCAGGCGCCGGGTTTTAAGCTTTGGCTCAGGGGGCTAGGGGGCTAAGGTGCCGGCCATGTCACAAAACACCCGTCATCCGCGCGTCAAATTCAAGCCCGGCGCACATAAGCGCTTCAGAACCGGCCACCCTTGGGTCTATTCCAACGAAGTCGATATGGAGCCGGCCACCAAGGCTTTGCCGCCCGGCAGCGTGGTCACGATCACCGACGCCGGCGGCCAGGTTCTGGGCACCGCGCATTTCAATTCGCGCACGCTGATTGCCGCGCGTCTGCTGGGTGCGCCGGATATCGCCATCGACAAAGCCTTCATCGTCGCCAAGCTCCAGAGCGCGCTGCGCCTACGCGAACGCCTCTACGACCGGCCCTATTATCGGCTGGTTCATGCGGAAGCGGATGGATTGCCCGGCCTGATCGTCGATCGCTTCGCCGACGTCTGCGTCATCCAGCCCAACAGCGCCGGCATGGATGCCCTGAGCGAAGACATCGCCGCGGCCCTCGCTGATGTCGTCGGTGCGCGTACCGTCGTCTTGCGCGGCGACAATTCGTCCCGGACCCTGGAAGGCCTTGATGAAGAGGTTCGCGTGCTCACCGGCGCTCTCGATGGTCCCGTACCGGTCGAAGAAAACGGCGTTACGTTCTTCGCCGACCTGGTGTCGGGCCAGAAGACCGGTTGGTTTTTCGACCAGCGCGACAACCACGCCTTCATGGCCAGCCTTGCCAAGGGTGCAGCGGTGCTCGATCTCTTTACCCATACCGGCGGCTTTGCGCTGCCAGCTGCGCGCGCGGGCGCCACATCCGTCTTGGGTGTCGACCGCTCGGCGCCCGCCCTGGAGCTGGCCGCCAAAGGCGTTGCGGCGAACAATGTCGCCTGCACCTTCGAGCGCGCCGAAGTGTTTCCATTCCTGGAAGCGGCGATCATCCGCAAGGCGCTGTGGGACGTTGTCATCGCCGACCCGCCGCCCTTCGTGAAGTCGAAGAAGGATCAAAAAGCCGGCCTGCAGGGCTACCGCAAACTCGCGCGTCTGGCGGCGCAAGTCACGGCGCCCGGCGGCATCCTGTTCATGGCCTCGTGTAGCCATAACGCGCCGGTGGATGAATTCACCGCCGCCGTGGCGCGCGGCGTAGACGAAGCCGGCCGGTCAGGCCGCATCATCCGCAGCGCAGGTGCTGCACCGGATCATCCGGTGCATCCGATGCTGCCGGAAAGCGCCTATCTGAAGGCCGTGGTGCTGCAGCTCGACTAGGCCGCGCGTAAAACTGCGACCAGCCCCGGCACATCGGTGCCTTTTTCCTGGCGGCTGACTGCTGCGTCCAGCTTCAGAATTTCGAACGCGGCCTGTAATGCCAGCAGTTCAACATAGGCGCGGCTGTGACTGAAGCGATGCTCCTGGCCGAGAACAAAGCCTTCGCCATCGTGACGCTGGACCGTAAAGGCAAATAGACCGCCATCGGTTAAATGCCGCCGAACCGCCGCAAAGAGCGGCGCCAGGTCTCCCACATAGGTCAGCACGTCGGCGGCGATGATCACATCGCAGGCTGCGTCCAGATTTTCCAAGGCCGCCGTCATGTCGCCGACGGTCAGTTGGTCGTAGATGTTCTTGTCCGCGGCCCCCTTGAGCATGGCGGCCGAAAGATCGACGCCGCCCAGCCACCCCGCCCGGTCATTCAGGGCCAAGCCCGCGAGCCCGGTGCCGCAGCCGAGATCGAAAACGCGCGCGAAGATCCCTCCAGGCTCCACCTCGTCAAGGGCCGCCCGTAGGATTTGCGGCGCGCGGTAATTCAGCTTCTCAAGCAAAGCCTTCTCAAATCGCTGCGCGTATTCGTCGAACAGGCGGCTGAGATAGGCCGGCGGCAGGACAGCCGGTGCTTCGGGGTTCAACAAGGCGAGCTTGACGGCGGCTCCCATGGAATCCGCCGGATCGAGTTCCAGATAGGACTCGAACGCCGCGACGGCATCATATTTGCGCCCCGCTTCGGCCAGCACCTCGGCCAACGCAAAGCGTCCTTCGGGCCAAGCTGGTGCGAGGTCCAGGGTTTGCGTCAGCACCTCGGCGGCGGCGTCGAAGTCACCGTCCTTGCGCAGCATTTGGGCATAGGCGAAGCGGCGGTCGGCGGTGAGGTTTCCCGAGGACATGCCGTCTTATACACGGCTTTGCGGATTTTCATGATTCCGCCATTGCACGCGGGGCGTCGAGACAGTAGATGACGGCCCCATGAACACCGCATCGCAAGCCCCGATCCGTCAGCCCGCCGAGTGGGAGCCCCACAGCGCCGTCTGGTCCGCCTGGCCCAGCCATGCAGACCTGTGGCTGGAGGATCTCGAGCCTGCGCGCGCGCAGGTAGCGGCGCTGTTTCGAGCCATTGCCGACTTCAACGGAAAGCCCCGCGGTGAGGCGCTCAAAATCCTCGCCTGCGGCGATGAAGCCGTTGATTCTGCAAAAGCGAAGCTCAGAGGCACCGGCGCCGAAATCATTTCCGCGACCTTTGGCGACATCTGGTTCCGCGACACTGCGCCGATTTTCGTGCAGTCCGGCAAGGCGCTTCAAGCCGCCTGCTTCCAGTTCAACGGCTGGGGCGGAAAATATGTCCTCGAAGGCGACGACAAGGTGGCCGCCTTTGTCGCTGACAGAGCCGGTGTGCAGGCGACCGTCAACAGCTGGGTGCTCGAAGGCGGGTCCATCGACGTGGACGGTGCCGGTACGTGTTTGACCACGCGCCAGTGCTTGCTCAACGCCAACCGCAACCCGAACCTCACCCAGGCCGATATCGAAGCCCGCCTGCGCTCGGGCCTCGGCATCGAAAAACTCATCTGGCTGGGTGACGGCCTGGCCAATGATCATACCGACGGACACGTCGACAACATCGCCCGCTTCATCGCACCCGGCGTTGTGATGTGCATGGAGCCGTCCGGCACCGACGATCCCAACCGCGACGCTCTCAATGCCATCATCGCCGACTTGAAGGCCGCAACCGATCTCAACGGGCGCAAGCTCGAGATCGTGACGGTGCCATCGCCGGGCCGCGTGGAGGACGAGGAAGGCGAGATTATCCCCGCCAGTTCCATGAACTTCTATATAGGCAATACAACTGTAGTTGTGCCGCTGTACGGCAGCGCCACCGACGACGCGGCGGTCGAGGCCATCTCAAAAGCCTTCCCCGGACGGCGCACGATGGGTTTGCCCGCCGGTCATGTTATAACCGGCGGTGGCTCCTTCCACTGCATCACGCAACAGCAGCCTCTGGTCTGAGGATAGAGAGATGAGCACAGTCCGCGTTGCCGCGATCCAATGCGCATTCTCCGACGATATGGCGGAGAACATCGACCGCATCTCCGCATTCGTGGAACAGGCGGCGCGCGACGGCGCCCAGGTGGTCCTGCCGCCCGAGCTGCTGCAGGGCCACTATTTCTGCCGCGAGGAAAAAGAAAAGCACTTCGACAGTGCCTTTCCCGTCGCCACCCATCCGGTCGTCACCAAGCTCGCCGCGCTGGCCAAAAAACTCGGTGTTGCGATTCCCGCCTCGATCTTTGAACGCGACGGTCAGCATTTTTACAACAGCTTGGCCATGATCGACGCCGACGGCGAAGTGATGGGCGTCTACCGCAAAAGCCACATTCCCGACGGCCCCGGTTACGAAGAGAAGTTCTACTTCCGCCCCGGCAACACCGGCTTCAAAGTCTGGAATACCAAATTCGCCAAGCTGGGCGTCGGCATATGTTGGGACCAATGGTTCCCGGAAACCGCGCGCGCCATGATGCTGCTAGGCGCGGACATTCTCTTCTATCCGACTGCTATTGGATCCGAGCCCGACAACACCGATCTCGACACCAAAGACCTCTGGCAGCGCGCCATGATCGGCCATGCGGTCTCGAACGTCGTGCCGGTGGTCGCCGCCAACCGCATCGGCAATGAACACGGGCAGGTATTTTACGGCTCGTCCTTCATCGCTAATCACCGCGGCGACAAGGTGGCCGAACTGGGCCGCACCGATACCGGCATCATCCAGGCCGGCTTCGACCTCGCCGAAGTGCGCCGCAACCGCGCCGCCTTCGGATTTTTCAGGGACCGCCGCCCTGATCTCTACGGGATTCTTGCTGCCGACCGTTAGATGCCGTTGAGGAACGCAAGGATATCCTTGCGGCAGGCAGCTTTCGCCGCGCTCTCCGGAAAATTGACAAAGCCGTGAATGCCCGACGGGTAGACGTGGGTGGTGACGCTAAAGCCCTCACGCTCCAACCGCGCGGCGTAAAGGTCTTGCGAGGCCAGCAGCGGGTCGGCGTCACCGCAGACCAGCAGACACGGCGGATGTTTCGTGAAGGCGAGAT
>CANJPG010000061.1 GCA_947476065.1 Fidelibacterota bacterium | reverse complement strand
GTGCTGGGCACCATGCACTATGACCTGCCGCCGGACTTTGGACAAAACGACCGCATTGTCAGCCGTTACGTATTCGGCGGGTTGGGGACTTTCGATGTCTTCGCGGTGCCGTGGAAGTGGGACGCTTATTACCAATATGGCATCAGCCGGAATTCGTTGAACGCTCCCGATATCTTCAGCAGATCGAGACTTGCCGAGGCAAGCGACGCGGTAGTGAACCCCGTGAGCGGACTGATTGTCTGCCGCTCGACGCTCGACGCGCCCAATAATGGGTGCGTTCCGTACAATCTCTTCGGGACCGGCGTGAACAGCGGCGCTGCGGTAGATTATCTCACCGGATTGTCGCACCTCAGCCAGACCTTGAAACAGGAGGTTTGGGCGGCTTCCGTGACGGGTGAGCCGTTCACAAATTGGGCCGGGCCCGTTTCGCTGGCTTTGAACTTTGAGCATCGCGCCGAATCGGTTTCCGGCGCCTCCGACCCGGCTTCGCAGGTCAGCGATTGGCTAAGCGGCAATTACCGGCCGACACGCGGGTCTTATGAGGTCACGGAGGGCGCTTTAGAAACTGTTGTGCCGCTGGCTAGCCAAAGGAACTGGGCCAAATCCTGGGATCTGCAGGCCGCCGCCCGTTTCACAGGCTATAGCGTTTCCGGCTTTGCCGTGACATGGAAGGTCGGCACGACATATGCGCCTGTTCCCGACATCAAGTTGCGCCTGACGCGCTCACGCGATATTCGTGCGCCCAACTTGCAGGAGCTGTTCGCCGGCGGAACAGCGGGCTCTACGGGCGTCTTCGACCCTTTCACGAACGCGACGCCAACAGCGTTGGGCCTGGCTACGGGAAACCTGCAGCTCAACCCTGAAAAGGCCGATACCGTCGGCGTGGGCGCTGTTGTCCAGCCGTATTTCATACCGAACTTCAGTGCTTCGGTGGATTACTGGGACATCCGTATCAAGGATGCGATTGGCAGCCTCGCCCGGCAACAGCAAATAGATTTGTGCTTCAAAGGCGGGGTCGGCAGCGCCCTCTTTTGTGAGGGCATAACGCGCAATGCGTCCGGCACCATCATTCAGGTGGCGACCAAGCCCTTCAATTTGGCGATCAACCGCGCCAGCGGCTTTGACTTTGAAGCCAGTTATCACCTGCAAGCTTCAGATCTCGTCGAATCCTGGCGCGGCAGTCTGTCGCTGCAGGCAAGCGCCACTACTTATCTCGAGAATTTCAGCAATAACGGCGTGGATGAGCCCACCGACACCGCCGGCGAAAATGCGGCCGCGAACCCGCCAAAATGGCGCTATCGCGCCACGTTCGCCTACGAAGACGATAGTCTCAAAGCATCGCTGACCGGCCGGGGTGTCAATTCAGGCGTCTATTCTAACAGCTATATCGAATGTACCAGCGCTTGTCCTCTTTCTACCGGGACACACCGCACCATCGACAACAACCGCATAAACGGCGCGCTATATTGGGACGCTGCAGTCAGCTACGGGGTAGAAATCCAAGGTTTCCGAACCAGCGAGATGTATTTGAACGTCAAGAATTTGGCGAACAAAAGCCCGCCAGTGGTGGCGCCGCTCGGTACCGGCTCGTCATTTTGGACGCCGCTTTCAAACCCAAACCTTTATGACCTGCTCGGGCGTGTCTTCCGCGTCGGCGTACGCTTTAGAAACTGACCTGGGCAAGGAAGCAGCCGTGCTTAGGTTGCAGAAAGGAACGGCCACCGGGAGAGTTGGGAGTTACACGCCGGTGGCCGTCGCTGAGTCTACGGCACTTGTGCAGATCTCAGCTTCCTGATGCGCATTGTACTAGTGCGCCAGCGGATCCGGGCGAACCTGGAACTTGACCAGCTGCGGGCCCGAGGTGCCGTCTTCCCCACCTTCCTGGTGCCAGACAGGCTGCATCGCATAGGTCGAGTAGATTCCGCGGCCCTTCCAGTCTCCTTTCGGATCGTCAATGCGGCCGTCCATACCGCGCGTATGGAAGCCACGTGGATACGGTACACGCAGTACGGTCCACTTTTCCGTATCCGGATGGAAAGCGAGTAGCGAGTCCGAGTTCGATCCGGCGAGGATCGGGATGTCTTTGCCGAGACCCAGCGTGTCGAACAAGTCGGTCCACATCAAATAGTGGAAGTCAGCAGAGCCTACCTTCTGGCCCATCAACTTCGGACCGGGTGAATCCCAGAACTTCCAGCCCTCTGGGCAGTGCTGTCCCGTGGCCGTGGGACCGTTCTTCACTTTGCAGGCATTGCGGTCGAAGCGGCCGAGTTGGCCACTGTTGAAGGCGGCCCATGCGATGCCTTTGGAATCGGCGCTCATGCCGCGCACGGTGTGGGCCTGGTAGTTCTTGCCGTCGCCCATTATGGGTGGCTCGTACCATTCCGTTCTGCAAGTCTCGGGCGGATTGGCGCCCTTCTCGACGCGGGCGATCGCCGTCGGATATGGGCTGTCGCTGGCCAACCACATAGCGTCGGAGCTCAGATCGACGTCGATGCTGTAGCCGTTGGCGACAATACGGGTGTCCTTTTTGGGATCGATCGTGGTGTTGAGCGGCGCACGCGGACCACCGCCGCCGCCTTCTTCGTCACCGCCGCCGCCACGATTGTAGACCGTCCATTGCGTATAATCGGGTGTGATCTTGCCGTCGCCGTTGGTGTCGAGCACAAACGGGCACCAACCCATGGCCTGGCGCGGGTCTTTGGTCTTATCCCAGACCTCGACATCCACCCAGCTGAAGACGCCGCCGTTGGCGTGATCGCTGAAGTACATGGTCTTCTTATCGCGGCCATACATCAGATGATGGATGTCGTTGCACATCGGGATGCCTTCGACCGTTTTCGTCTTAGGATCGTAGATCACGTTTGTGCGCGAGGCACGGCCCGGCTGCGGATACCACTTGGCGTACTTGAAGTTCGGATCCGTGCAGTAGGCGGCCTTATCCACGGGGATATCGTTCGGTCGTGGTGCGCCATAACGGCCGCGTTCGGTAACCCAGAGGCGGCCCTTGGCATCGATCATCGGATTGTGGGGGAAGGCGTCGGGCGCTTCGTCGTTAAGCAGCGTCACCGCGCCCTTTTCGAGCTTCACGCTCTTGGCCTGATCGACTTTGTAGCCGATCTCGATGGCCGTATGCGTCTTCGGATCGAGCGCTACCATGTAACCCCACGTCGGGATCACGCCGTAGATCGGACCGTTGGCGTTGACCGTCGGGTTCAGGCGGTCGGTCGAGATTTCATCATGGTTATAGCGCCCGGCGGCCCAGTCCCAAGACGTCAGCACGATATTGCGTTCGACGCCCTGCGGGCGCGGCGGAGCCTCAGGCACAGCGCCTTTCTCGATGCGCTGCGTCCAATCGGCGAACATCGCCAGACCGCGGGTACGGCCGAAGCCGGTCATGCCGTTGTTCATGGTCTGGGAGAATTCCGGACCGTGATTGGCAATGGCTTGGTCGCCCGGACCACGCGCCTTATTGATGCGTTCGGCCCAGCCTTCCGGGGTGTTGTTTTGGGGATTACGGGTCGTCTGATCACCCTGCTGATGGCAAGTGATGCAGCCCTTCATACGCCGTATCCACTGCTGCTGCGTGATGATGCTAGGAGCGATGCCGTTGCCCTTGGGGCCGGTGCCGGGGAACTCGTTTTCGTCCGGCACCTTGATGAGCGAGAACCAGTAATTCGCCGGATAGTAATCCGCCGCCGCTTTTGGGGTCGGGGCTAGCACGGCCGTAAGGTTCGTGTTTTTGCCGGGATTTGCATCGACCCTTTTGGAATCCACCAGACCGTAGCCACGCACCCAGACCTGATATTTGGCTTTGGGCAGTTCGGGAAGCATGAAGCGCCCTTGATCGTCAGTGACGACCATCTTGATGTAGCGCGTAGCCAAGTCGTTTGTTTCGGCGATGACCCAAACCCCGGCCTCGGGGCCCTTGCTGCTGGTCACGACGCCGCCGATGCCGTCGGCGACTACGGGAACGTCGGCAGACGCCGCAAGAGCCATCTGGCTCCAGGCGCCGCTTACCATCGCCAAGCACGTAGAAGCGCATAAAGCGCGAACAAACTTCCTATTCATGGTCGGACCTCACCGGATAAAGGTTGAACACCAAAGCAGGGAAGCCATACAGCCGAGCGCCATCGCTATGTGCGATACGCGCCTACGCGCCCCCCGACGCAATCACTCCCACCCACCGTGACGTACGGCGCTGCGGTTTCCGCCTGCTTCCATGACGAAATGGTCGTTTACCGCCACAGGTCTCGGTATGGCTTTTTACGCGAGTCCCCAATTTCTCACTGCAGGCTAACCCGAAAGCCTATGGCTCGACGTACGACCAGAACATGGCCGCCATCGTCGGATTGTTGACGGGCCCTTGCTCATAGACGTTGTGATCAGCACTGTCGGCCACTAACACGTCGTAGATATCGTTGCCGGTCTTGTCGCCCGGCCGTTTGTCGCCAGCGTAGCTGTATAGGGCGAAACCTTTATAGGCCCATTGCCTGCTGCCGTCGGGACGCACATAGATGTCCCAATACCCGGAAGGCTGCGCGCTGGCCGAGGCCAAAAACGGGTGCCATGTCTTCAGGCAAGTAGCGTCGCAAGATTTTGTTCCCATGGCGCGGCCCACGCTTTGGTTGCCGGGCGTGGATTTCGGCAAGCCGTGTCCGTTGGATTGATGGAAGCTGGTATCGCGGCGATACAGCGTCATGCCCTCGGCAGTGGCCACCAAGGGGCCACGCGCGATGTCATCACGCATGCTGGCCTCGCGCGGTATGAAGTAACTGACGACCATGGCAATCTGATATTTCTTATCGGCGCCGATGCCGTTTGAATCGCCAGGTATTTCGTCTCCGCTGAACGTGTACAATGCCTTGCCTTTGTAGGCCCACTGCTTGCTGCCGTCGTCGCGGCTTATCAATGTGAAGTCGCCGATCGGGTTGGCAAGCTGGGCGGCCGAGACAGGGCTCCAGCGGTCATAGCAGGACGACAGGGCACACGCCGGCTTACCGCGCACGGCTGAAGCATCGGCAGCATAGATTGTCATGCGGTTGGCGTCGGCCAGGACATAGCCATTGGCCGTCAGCGATTCAGCGAGTGCGATGCCGTAGGGAAGCTCGATGCCAGCCGTAGGCTCGAATTTTGCGTAGTGCCAAGTGCCGCCGGCGGCGCCGTCGCCGGCACGGGTTCCAACGCCCTTATCCTTGGCGTAGGTATAAAGCGGCTTATCCTTATAGGCCCACTGCTTACTGCCGTCAGGACGCTTGATCGCAGACCATAGGCCGGAAGGCTTTACGCCCGCAGGCACCAGCGCCGGCGGCCAAGCTTTAGCGCAGTCATCCACACAGTTGGATTCAGCAACTTTGGTGTCCTTATCGTAGGTGTAAAGCGTGCGGCCTTCGGCATCAGCATAGGCTGTCCCGCGGCCGCCCGAGCGTGTCTGGGCAGCTGGGAAAAACGGCACGTCGGATTCCGCCAGCCAAACCGGTTTCTTTTTTTGGTCCTTTTCGCTCAAACCTTCGTTGCGTCCGCCGCCGCCGCCGGCAAGCGCCTGCAACGTAATGCCCGGGGGCGTAGCCAGAACCGCCTCGATCTTATTGCTGCCGGCGGCGCGCGCCGGCGAGCCGACGGCAGTTAGGGCGAGCGCTGCCACGCCGATAAGTGCTGTGCGACCTATGTTCTGCATCTCACGATCTCCCTCTTACGCGCGCCGCTTGGCGGCTACATCTATGCCAGGACCTCGGTAATCGTTTTCGAAGTGCGATTTGACTCCGCACCCCATGTTCCGATGGGCACGCCGAGGGCCTGCATGACGGTCAGGCCGACACGGGCGGCCGTATCGCCGGGCGCCGACACGTGCACACCGGTTTTCAGGCGGCCGCTTGCGCGACCGATCGTCATCATGGGGATGTTGTCGGTGGAGTGCGTACGCGCATAACCGCCGTCGGTCGAATACATCACGATGCTGCGGTCGAGCAGCGTTTGATCGCCCTCACGGATGCTTTCGAGGGCGCGGGCAAACTCAAGCAGCGATTCCGCGCATTGATTGCTGAACCACTCCACATTGACCTGATAGCCCACTTTCGGATCGATGGATTCTTCGTGGGTATACATGTGGAACGTCTGCTGACTGCCGGGCTTGCGCAGGTTCGACAGCGAGCCGCTGAACTTGACGGCTGCGACTTGCGTCTGGCCACAGGCGAAAGCGTGCGCCAGCAGGCCCGCGAACAGTCTGTGATTGGCCCGCGCATCGTCGATCACCAAACCCGGTGTTGCTTGGTCGCCTTTTGCGGGCACCTTGCAAGCCGCCAGCGGCTCGGGCTTTTGCAGCTCGAGTTCAAGGCGCTTTTCCAATTCGCGCAGGGACGTGAAGTACTCATCCAGCCTTACGCGATCCGAGGCGCCGAGATCGCCGGCCAGCGTATCGCGTTCCTCCTTGACCATGGAAAGCGCGCTCCGCCGCACCATGACATGCGCGTCGGGGGTAAAATCAGCCGCGTTGGGGTCCTTGAAGTCCGGTCCGAATATTCTGCCATACAGGGCAAGCGGCGAGGGTTCGGACGGATTGATCGCGCTCGCACTGCGGCGGCTCAGACTTTCCTGATCGCCGTCGCAAGAGACTTCCAGCGAGCGGAAGCGCGTTTTGGAGCCGATGGCGTCGGCGACGATCTGATCGAGGGACGGCAGAGCATTATCGGCTACGCCGCCTTGCAGAATGCATTGTGGGCCGGAGCCGTGCGCGCCAGCAAAATGGGCGTCGAGGTATGCTTTCATGCCGCTGAAGATATTGATGCGGTCCTTCATCGGCGTCAGGGCGCGCAACTGCGGGCCGAACTCATAGCCGGCGCCGACGGTCTTCGGTTCCCAATAACCCGGGGCGTAGCCCAAGCCCTGGAACCAGGATGTAAAGCACAACGGCAGCGGCGCACCGCCCGCCATGGCCGTGCCGTTCGAATTCAGAAAGCAGTCCAGCAGGGGCACGCCCACCGATACGGCTGCTCCACCCAACATGCCGCGCAGAACACGTCTACGGTTCATTACTTTTGACATTTTCTACTCTCCACATTCGAACAGGTTATACGTTCACTCACGCGCCCGGCCGGGCTTTGACACGGAAGAATTCTGGGCTCGTTGCAATGCGCTTCATGAGATCAGGCAGGCGATATTTGTCGGCGGCAAAGCCGTCATTCAGCGCCTTCACCCAATCGCTCTCGGTCGGCGCTGTCTGTCGGCCCAAGGCAAAGGTAGACAAACGCCGTACCAAGCATTGCGATACGGCGGGGCTGTCATGCATGGCCTGCCCGAGACCTGCTGCGTCCTTGAACGTCGCCGCATTAAGGGTGCCGCTGGTGTCTAGCGCAGCGCCATTTTCCTTAGTGCGATAGCTGCCGGCGGAATCGAAGTTTTCAAGGCTCAGGCCGAGCGGATCTGTAATCTTGTGGCAGCCCGTGCACATCGCCTCGGTGGCGTGGGCCGTGAGGCGTTCACGCGCCGTTTTATAAAGCGGGTTTGTCGTGTCCTGAACGACCGTGAAATTGACGTTGCCCGGCGGATCGGGAACGCGCTGGCACATGATCATCTCGCGCATGGCCTTGCCGCGGATTGTCGGCGAGGTGCGGCCGGGATGGGAATGCAGCGAAACAAAGCTGATATGGGTCAGGATGCCGGCGCGCGGATCGCCGGCGGGATATTCTTGGGCATGCCAGCTCTCGGGGTAGCCGTTGGGCTTGTTTTGCAGCAGAGGCACGCCGTAAACCGAGGCCAGCAGCGGCGTTAGGAATGTTTTGCGCGTCGTGAACAGATCGCGGTAGTCGCCGCGGTTGACCAGCAGCAGGTTGGTGATCGTGCGCAGCGTCTGCTCTTGCGCGTCTTCGGAGACATGAGTGGTGAATTTGGGATAGATGCTGCCGTCTTTTGCCAGGGTGCCGAACTTGTCGAAACCAAGCATGTCGGTGAAGAAGGCGCGCACACCCGCTTCCATGCGCGGCGAGGCCATCAGGCGCTCGACTTGCGCCGTGAGGCCTTTTGCCGTGTGCAGTTCCCCGCTCTCGGCCGCCGACAGAAGTTGCGGATCCGGCGCGGTGTTCCAGAACAGGAAGCTCAGCCGCGAGGCCTTGGCATAGCCATTGAGGCGCATCTGTCCGGCATTGTCGGGGTCCGCTTCCATCCTCTCCTGACGGTACAGGAACTGCGGCGCCACCAGCATCAACGCCAAGCTGCTCTCGATGCCCGCGTAAAAATCCTTGAGGGCGGTGGCGCCCTGGTTGGCCGCCTTGACCTGAAGATTGATTTCGCGGTCGGTCAACGGACGGCGGTACAGAAGCCGCCCGGCGCTGGCGAGAAACTGCTTAGCGCAGGCATCGTCGGGGCCATTGGCTGCCGCGGGCTTGCACGGGATCAACACCTTGCGGTGAGTGGGGTCGACGACCTGCGCCGCGATGGTGCGCGCGATCGCGTCGTATTGCTCAAACCCGGCCGTCGTCAATCCGACACGGGCGGCACCTACGGCCAGCAGGCCTTCTTCGCGCGGGACCGGTTCGAATCTGCCGCCGATCTTCATGCCGGGACCGAAAACGTCGGCGATGATGGTCTCGTATTGCTCCTGCGAGAGCCGGCGGATCACAACACCGTTGCTCTCCTGCGCGACGGCTTCGGTCGCGGCGTCAACCGCCGAGGGTCCGGTCGCGACGGCCGCAGCGCCGCAGGCGATAAGGCCGGCAATGAGGGAGGTGGTTGAGCGGAAGCGCTTCTTGATAATTTTCATATGAGCACTCTCTGCAATAGCGTCGACAATTTATTCGGCCTTGGCGTCCATCCGGACCACGTAAGCCGGAATTCCCACAATTCTGAACGCGGTTGAAATTGCGGTATTCATGCCAGTCTTGGGATCGGGATAGGCATCGGCGTGGCGCTTCAGCGCATGATAGGCACCGGGTATGTCAGTCCCCAGCATCGTTTCAGAATTCCAACCCGAGCTGCCGTATATGAAAAGGACGCGCCGCCAGGGGATGTAGCCACCCAGGACGCCCTCGATGGTGCCGTCGTCCGCGTTGATCTTGAGGCGCGCCTGCGCCTTTGTCATGTCGAGGTCCGTGAGCATATACGGATCGCCCGAGAGATGGACTTCATGCGGCTGCGTGATGGAAATGGCGCCGTCCTTGATTTTGCCGTGCAGCGTGTTTTGCCAGCGCGGATCGGGATCGATACGGAATGTTGAGTCAGCGCGCACATAACCGTTTGCGTCGCGCGAGACCCGCTCCAGAGCCTTATAAAGATTGACGGTCACATCGCCGTCTTTTGTGAAATCGTCCGCCGTAACCGAAATCAGCCACGCCGGCATGCTATTGCGGTTGAGCTCCCAATGCAGCGACCACTCGGCCGGGCGCTCGGTGCGCGTGCCACGGTGGTTGATGTTGCAGCCCAGCGCCCGCCAGTATTGATTGTCGACCCCCTTTTCGTGCGTATCGGGATCTTCGTAGTTGGTGGCAGTCTCCTTACCATCAAGATTGAAGCCATAGGCGTACTTGCCCTTGACCTCGTGAAAGCCGACGTCCGGAACCGTTTCCGGATAGGTATAGGCGTTCATGGGCTTGCCATTGTGACGGCCGCGATTGACCAGCGTGTCTTCGACTTCCGGCGTAGCATCACCGCCGTTTACGCCGCCGACGATTTCCTCAATTTGATTATCCGGCAGGCCGATGGACCGCAATTCGATGCGGAACATATCTTCGGGCAAAGGATTGATGCCGTCGGGGCAGTCGCCGTCATAGGAATTGGCGGCCTGCAGGAACCAGCTGACGACGAAACTTTTCGTCTCGGCGGCAAGAGCAGCCCGACCACTCGTGAGGGCGCAAGCCGCAAGTGCCGTCGCCGCCCAAAAACTAGAAAGATTGCGACCAAACATGCAATGCCTCCTCCCCGAGGTTCTTGCAAATCGTAAAATCAACGCACTGTCGGCTAAACCTTCCAAAAATATAGACTATTCCGAAGGTCTATGGAGGCGGTCTTTTGCAACCTCTTACGCCCCTTTCGGATGACGTGGCCGCCCCTTTTCGCCACAGGTACTATGGCGGCATTTACCAAATTAAATTGCCGTTTAATGTGAACGAGCCGTCTCCCTCAGGGGGCATTTTTCTTACGTGTCAAAATACGAACATTACCGTCCCCGGCCCCGCTGACCTTGACGCCGAAGGCCGTATCCAGAGCCAAGAGGAATGTGTCGATATCGGAAATATGAAATACCCCGTTGATCTGGAGTTGCCCAAGGGTGGGGTCTGCAAATTGCAGTTTTGTCTCGGTGTAACGGTTGATTTCAGCAACGGCATCGGCCAACGGCGTTCTGCGGAATACGATGTCGCCCCGCGCCCAACTCAAGTTGGCGGAACTGTCTACGCTGTGGATAGCTTGCAGACCGTCGGAGGAATAGCTGACTTGTTGATTCGGCGTCAGCATTTCCGTTTTCTCCTGCGGGAAAATGCGTTCTACGCCTTCGCCGGGCTTGTTTGACGTTACAGCCACAACACCCGACGCGAGCGTTACTGTAACGGCGTCCTTGTACCGCCGGACAGCAAAGGCCGTGCCGATGGCTGTTACGCGCCCGTCCCCTGCAGTTACCGTAAAGGGGTGATCCGATTGATGGGCGACTTCAAAAAACGCCTGGCCTTCTTCAAGGACAATCGCTCTGGTTTTGGATGTGAATTTGATGCGCACTGCCGAGGCGGTGTCGAGCACGACGGAGGAGCCGTCCTGCAGGGTTACGGTCTTCTGCTCGCCGACTCCCGTTCTAACAATTGTACCCTTCCAGTTAAAAAGAGAGACACTCACCAGAACAACCGCGGCCGCCGCCGCCGCGGCCCAGCCCGTATAACGGAAAGCCTGGCGTTTATTTGCTTGCGCTAAAATTTGGGCGCGGCGCGCACGTGTCGCCGGTCGGTCGGCCACCAGACCGGTCTTGTCCCATAAGGCAACAAGGTCGTCATAGGTTTTGGCGGCCAGGGGGCTTGCGTACCACCTGTTAAACGCAAGGATGTCAGTCGGCGTGCAATTGGGCGAACGCAATCGCACAAACCAGCCTTCGGCGGTCATTGGCGGCTCTTGATCTTGGTTTATTTTCTCGACACTCATTTCTGTAGACGTGTGTCACCCGTCTCCACCCCAGGCTCCGCCGCCGCGCCGCGCACATTTTGTCGTATTTCCCACATCGCCCGCATCATATGCTGTTCAACCATGCTGATCGAGATACCCAATTTCTTGGCCACCTCGGCATGGGACATTTCTTCAAACCGGCTCAAGAAGAATACTTCACGGCATCGCGAGGGCAGCGCCCAAGCCGCCGCCTCGACGGCACCAAGTTCGTCGCGCGCTTCTAGGATGCGATCCTGGCCGGGGCCTTGATCGGCGATCTCGATTTTCTCAACTGAGACATGCGCTTCGGCGTGGCGCACCTTGTCGCGTCGATGTTCGTCGGCCAGCACATTTTTTGCGACACGGTACAGGAACGCACGCGCATGTTCGACAACACGCTCACTTCCGGTTTCGGGCTGCTGGTACCGTATCACTCTCAGATAGGCTTCATGCGCAATATCTGTCGCGCGATCAATATCCCCGCCCAGGCGCTTCGCGAGGAACCGCACCAGGCAGGCATGATTGTTGCGAAACAGCTCTTCGATCATCGCGACTATATCCCACCGATAGATAATGCGCTTCTTCGAGATATCTAAAGATTAGCGTTCAGAAACACGGGCGATCTTACATTGGCCGCCAGCGCCGACGACCATACTTGTCCGGACTTATCGTAATCCCATCTCGCCATACCGACAATGGCGTGCCACGGGGGCCGTCTAGCCGGATTTCCCGAAATGTTAGGACAAATAGGCTTTTGCGCCGCTCACCAAGAGATAGGGCTTAAGCAATGGGGCGTTCCGCAAATTCCTGTCTGCGGAACGCCCCAAAACGCCAGCGAAGCGCCCGATTACATCTTAAATCGGACGCCCGCCCTGAATACGCGGCCAAGTGTATCGTAAAGGCTCGAGTTCGCGATCGGAGTCCAGTAGGCCGAACCCGTGCTTTGCGGTGCAACAATCTCAGGATCGGAGCCGGCGATGTTCTGCACGTTCAGGAACACTTCGGTATTTACGTCCCCGAGGCCTAACTTGTACGTGACGGACGTATCCCAATAAATCGCGCCATTGATGTGGTTTTGACCGACAGCAATTGTGCGGTTGGCGATCGTCGACAGCGGGCAGCCGGTGTTACACTCGATCCAGGAGTTGTTGTACTTACCCGAGCTGACGCCGCGCATCGTCAGGCTGGTGCGAAACCGGTCCGTATCCCAGCCAAGGTTCACGGAGTAGCGCCAGCTCGGCGGCGCAGCGCCCGAGTTCTGACCGGCTGTCTGGGTCGGAGCGTCGATGCCGTTATCGGCGTAGTTCTTCACGTAGTGCGTGGCGGTGCCGTGGATGGATACATCGCCGGCCCAACCCGCGATTACGTCGTCAGCCTTGAAACGATAGCTGGTTTCAAAGTCCCAGCCGCGCGCCTGGTTGACGGCGAGGTTGAACGGCTTGCGACTGACCTGAACAATGACCCCGGCCGCGTTACGCGTGATGCGCGGGCAAAGTGAGGTCGCACCCTGGAAGCAAAGGTCGATCGTCGACTGCGAGCTCAAGACTTCGATCGCGTCATTGATCTTGATGTTCCAATAGTCGGCCGAGAAGCTGAACCCAGGCAGGAAGGTCGGCTGCAAGACGACACCGACACCCGTCGTATCCGCCTTTTCAGGCTTTAGGCTGGTTTCGCCGGTGGTCAGGCCGATCGGGAAGATATTGGTATTAGTGAAGGGATCGAACGCACCGCTCGAGCCCGAAGTCCCGCCGGCGAACAATTCCTGCAGGTTCGGGGCGCGAATGTCGCGCGACCGCGTCACACGGAACCTGACGTCGTGGATCGGCGCATAAGTTGTGCCGATTTTCCAGGTGGTGACGAAACCGGCGAGGCTGTAGTCGGTGAAGCGCACCGCCGCCTGGAGGTCCCAGGTATCGGCGAAGGAGGCGCCTTTCGCCAAGGGCACGACCGTCTCGAGCGCCCCTTCCGTTACGCTGTACTTGCCGAAGGTCGGGCGATAGTTACCTGACAGGTAATCGCCGAGCAAGGAACCCGCATCGGATACGCCATAGACCGACTCTTTGCGATGTTCAGCGCTCAGCGCGAGCGAGACCGGACCAGCCCAGATGTCGAAGGGCTCGCCGGTCGCCGAGGCGCCGAGAACGTCCTGCTTGAGGGTCTGGCTGAGGTGAGAGTCGCCGAGGATGTAGTCGAGCGACGACTTTCCGTTCACGCCGATGCCAAGCACGTTGTAAGGCACGCAACCGTTGGTCGGGTTGGTGAGCGTCGAGCGGCAGACGATCTGGCCCGTGGTCGGATGACGCACAGCGTCGAGCGCCAGAGTCAGGCGCGAGCGGCTGTAGACGTCAGGGGCTTCGAGGGCGTTGCGGCTGATGCCTTTCTGGAAATAAGCGTCCCACTTCCAGTCAGTACCGATCGCCGCAAAGCTGCCCGCAGCGCCGACCACATAGCGTTTGATGATGCGGTCGGTAGTGCCGAAGTCGGGCGGCAGATCGGCGTGGAACGAACCCACCGACATGGTCGTCGTCGGCGTCAGCAGCGCGGCCTGCTGTGGGGTGATCTGGCTGAGCAGGAAGGCGTTATCGCCGCGCAGCGTCAAGTTGCCGACGTTGAACTGCGAGGAGGCCATAGTCTTGGTGAAATTGTGCGACCAGGCCGCCTGGGCGTAGACGTTGATGTTGTCGGTGATGTCGTAGGCTGCGCGCGCGAAGGCGTTCTGGCGTGAGCCCGAAGGATCGAGCGAGTTGCCAAGGCCGCCCTTAATGTCGGTCGCACGCCAATCGCCGCCTTGCATATAGGCGCCGTCATTGAGCGGACCGTAGTTGAAATTGCGCACCGATCCGCCGGGCCCGAAGATCAAGCCTTTGAGCGGACCGGAGGCGATCAGGCCGCCGGGCGCGGTGGTGCTGCTCGCGGACTGATCGGCCAGGAAGTACTCGGGACGGCCGGCGAAATTGGCCGCCGAATAGCCCGGGGTGCGTAAGATGATCCAGCCGGCCTCGTTCCAGGCACGTTTGCCGAAACCGCCCGAGCCGTAGACGATGCCGTCCTTGTCGTTCTGTTCACCCGACAGCAGCACGTGGCCGCGGCCGCCAGCGAAGGGGAAGCCGGCAGCAAGCGAGACCTTGTATTGTTTGTCGTCCCAATAGGAGGTTACACCGCCGGAGATTTCGCCCTTAACGCCGGTGTACTCCTTGTCGAGGATGAAGTTGGCCACGCCCCCGACGGCATCGGAGCCGTACACCGCCGATGCGCCGCCGGTGACCACTTCCACGCGCTGAACGAGCTGTTGCGGGAAGCTGTTGATGTCGACCGAGCCGCTCAGAAAGGCGCCCACTGAACGCTGGCCATCGAGCAGAACGAGCGTACGTCCCGTGCCCAGACCACGCAAGTTGAGGGCGTTCACGCCCGAGGTGCCGGCGCTGACGTTGACGGCCGTCGACGACGGCGTGCTTGAACCGGCGAAGACCGGCATGGTGTTGACGTAGTCGGCGATATTGGACGTCGACGAGGATTCGAGGGCCGCCGTATCGACGACGGCAAGCGGCGTGGGCGCCTGGTAGCCGTCGCGCACGATGCGCGTACCGGTGATGACGACTTCCTCAAGCTCGTTTTGTGCAGATTGATTGGCTCCCGCTTGCGCAAAAGCCGATGGTGCAATGCACGTTTCGGAGATGAATGTCAGTGCGATGGTGGACGCAGAAAGCAACAGGCATGCCTTCTGGCGCCGCGAATAGTGCGTCATTTTAGCCCCCCCTATAAAACTTCCCATTTGCTGCAGCGCAATATCGCCGCGGCATTCGAAGTGCTTATGTATGACGTTGAGGAGGGGCTACGTCCCCAGGTGGCAGGCCACACTTTTCTTAACGGAAAGATGATGGGGTTGGAGGGAGCATTTGTACGCACATTTAATGGTGGACTGCGTAGGGGTGCCGAAGCTGGCAGGGGAGAGCTTGGATCGTTTAAGCCCTACCATTGAGCCCCGCACACACTGTGTGCCGGCGTCGCGAGTAAATTTAATCAGGGATTTCCGGGCAACATCCTTGACCCAGTTAGTTGCGCAGCCGGCAAAGTTGCCACCCTACTCCTCGCTATACTGTTAGAGAGGACAGTGCATTCACCTTGTTTCCAGGTCCGACCGGTCAGTCGTGCTTTTCAGCGCGTACCGTCCACGAGCCCAGCAAAACCATAGGTAAGGCGCGCAATTTTCCTATGTGGCAGGTACCGGCACCCCGGGCCCAATGGCGATCTGTCAGATCTGGGCTAAAAGTTAGGGCGAATAGTCCACGGCGCTAAATAACAGAGTCTGCCCTGACACAGATGTCTAGAACGCGCGCTGAACACATAGCCGTGGAACCCATTCTAAATCGCCATCTGGAGATTCAAAACTGCCTGCTCGAGGGCGCAATCTTTGGAGACTTGGGAGCTAACCAAAATTCTGCTGGAGACCGCCGGGTAGAAACCGGCCGACT
>CANJPG010000060.1 GCA_947476065.1 Fidelibacterota bacterium | reverse complement strand
TGAAGCGCGCCAGCGTCGCGGTGTTGAAATAGAGTCCCTGCTGTTCGGATTCCGCCTTCAGCGCGCCCGCGGTCGACAGCGATACGTCCTGCAAATCTTGGGTCATTGCTCTCCCTCAAGCAACTATGAGCCCAAATCCCTCGCCCCAGTAACGATAAACGCCCGCCGTGCACGACGGTTGCAGAGTTGCAGGAGGATGTTTCGCACACCTGTGGATGTGCAGGAACCTACGCGCGCGGCGTGTAAGCTATTGCGTCTTAGCGTAGGTGTCGCGCAGACCAACCGTGCGGTTAAACACTAACCCGGGGTCAGCATCGCGGCAGAAATATCCCAGGCGCTCAAACTGCAAGGTCTCGCCGACATTAGCCGTGGCCAGCGCCGGCTCTAGTTTGGCTTCGACGAGTTCGAGCGACGCGGGGTTGAGGTCCTGAACCGGGTCGCCGTCGGCGCCGGGATCGGGGCGCGTGAACAGCGGATTATAAATCCGCACTTCGGCGTTCACGGCATGGGCGGCGGAGACCCAGTGCATGGTCGCCTTGACCTTGCGGCCATCGGGCGCATTGCCGCCCTTGGTGGCCGGGTCGTAGGTACAGCGCAGTTCCACAACCTCGCCGGCCGCGTTCTTGACCGCTTCACGGCAGGTGATGAAGTAGGCGTAGCGTAGGCGCACCTCAGTACCGGGCGACAGCCGGAAGAACTTCTTGGGGGGATTCTCCATGAAGTCGTCCTGCTCGATGTAGAGCTCGCGACCAAATGGCACTTTCCGCGAACCGGCTGACGGATCTTCCGGATTGTTGACGGCGTCCAGTTCTTCGCTCTGAACTTCGGGATAGTTCTCAATGACGACCTTGAGCGGCTTCAAGACACCCATGTAGCGCGACGCGGCCTTGTTGAGGTATTCACGCACGCAAGCGTCGAACATCGCGATATCGACGACGCTATTGGCCCGCGCCACGCCGGCACGCTTGATGAAATCAATCAACGCCGGCGCCGGCACGCCCCGGCGGCGCAAGCCCGCCAGCGTCGGCATGCGCGGATCGTCCCAGCCGCGCACATGCTTGTCGCGCACGAACTGTGTGAGGTGGCGCTTGGAGAGAATCGTGTAGGTGATGTTGAGGCGGGCGAATTCAGTCTGTTCGGGGCGCGACGGCACCGGTAGATGGTCCAGGAGCCAGTTGTAAAGCGGCTTATGATCCTCGAACTCGAGCGAGCACAGAGAATGGGTGACGTGTTCGATGGAATCCGACTGGCCGTGGGCGAAGTCGTAATTGGGATAGATGCACCAGGCATCGCCCGTGCGCGGATGATGTGCATGGAGGATGCGGTACAGCACAGGGTCACGAAGGTTGATATTGCCCGAGGCCATGTCGATCCTGGCGCGCAGCACACATGTGCCGTTGGGGAACTCGCCTTTGCGCATGCGCCGGAACAGGTCGAGGTTCTCATCGACGCTGCGGCTGCGGAATGGGCTCTCTTTTCCTGGCGCGGTCAGCGTGCCGCGATTGGCGCTGATCTCCTCGGCGGTCTGGTCGTCGATATAAGCATGGCCATTACTGATGAGGTGCTCGGCCCAGCCGTAGAGCTTCTCGAAGTAATCCGAGGCATAATAAAGATGCGTGCCCCAGTCGAAACCCAGCCAGCGCACGTCGCGTTGAATTGAATCGATGAACTCCTGCTCTTCTTTGACGGGATTAGTGTCGTCGAAGCGCAGATGGCAGCGGCCCTTGAAATCCTGGGCGATGCCGAAGTTGATGTAGATCGCCTTGGCGTGGCCGATGTGCAGGTAACCGTTGGGCTCGGGCGGAAAACGCGTCACCGGGCTCTTGTGCTTGCCGGAGACAAGATCGCCTTCCACGAGGCTCCACAGGAAATTGCCCGTGGCAGCAGGCGTGGCGGCGGGCACTTCGGTTTCGGCAGACATCTTGAATTCCTGGGACTTTCGATAAGGCGCGCGAAGCTTATGCCACGCCGCCCCCATCTTGAAAACCATCGTCCTGAAAACCGTTGGTAATGGGGTAGCGGTAGTCGCGGCCAAAGGCGATGTGGGTAATTTTGACACCCGGCGGGGCCTGGCGGCGCTTGTATTCAGCGGTTTTCAGCATGCGGTAGACGCGGCGCACCGTAGCTTCGTCGAAGCCTTTGGCGGTGACGGCGGCGACGCCCATTTCGCCTTCGATCAAACCCTTGAGGATGCCGTCCAGCACCTCGTAGGGCGGCAGGGTGTCCTGGTCTTTTTGGTTGGGCTTAAGCTCCGCGGTCGGCGGCTTAGTGATGACGTTCTCGGGCATCACGGCTCCATCAGGTCCCAGGGCGCCGGCCGGCTTGTGTTCGTTGCGCCAGCGGCAGACGGCAAAGACGGTTGTCTTGTATACGTCCTTCAGAACCGCATAACCGCCGCACATATCGCCGTAGAGCGTGGCATAGCCGGTGCTCATCTCGCTTTTGTTGCCGGTGGACAGCACCATCTTGCCGAACTTGTTCGACAGCGCCATCAGCGTCATGCCGCGGGCGCGCGATTGCAGGTTCTCTTCGGTGATATCGGCGTTGGTGCCGACGAAAAGCGGGGCCAGCATATTGGCATAGGCCTGCATGGCCGGGCCGATATCGACCTCGTCCAGGCGCACACCGAGCAGCTTGGCCACCGCCGCCGCATCATCGAGGCTTTCGTTGGACGTATAGGGTGATGGCATCATCACGCAGTGGACGCGTTTGGGCCCGAGCGCGTCGGCAGCCACGGCGGCGGCGAGTGCGCTGTCGATGCCACCCGACAGGCCCAACACCACTCCGGGGAAGCGGTTCTTGGTGACATAGTCGCGCAAGGCCACGACCATGGCTTGGTAGACGTTCTCCAGGCGATCTCGGGGCGGGGTGAGCGTTTGCGGCGCGCAGGTCCATCCCTTCTCGGAGCGCGACCATGTCGTGAGCGCCGTCTCGCTGCGCCACCACGGCATCTGCGCGGCAAGCGCGCGGTCGTCGTTCAACACAAAGGAGCCGCCGTCGAAGACTAGGTCATCTTGGCCGCCCACCTGATTGACGTAGACGAGCGGCAGGCCGGTTTCGCTGGCGCGGGCCACGGCATGGGTGATGCGCACGTCGGGCTTGTCGAGTTCATAGGGCGAGCCGTTGGGCACGATCAGCAGCTCTGCGCCCGATTCAGCCAGCGTCTCGGCCACGTCCTCGAACCACATGTCCTCGCAGATCATCACGCCGAGGCGCACGCCGCGAAAGACCATAGGCCCCGGGACGGGCCCTGCGGCGAAGACACGGTATTCGTCGAACACGCCGTAGTTGGGCAAATGATGTTTGAAGCGCACGGTGACGATCTGGCCGGCATCTAGCAGCAGTACAGCGTTGTAAGTGAGGTGCTTGTCGCGCCACGGCGCGCCAATAAGCAGGCCGGGACCGCCGTCAGCCGTCAGAGCGGCGAGGCCTTGTACTGCTTTCTCGACCGCGTCCAGAAACGCCGGGCGATAGACCAGATCCTCGGGCGGATAGCCGCTGACGCAGAGCTCGGGGAATACGACGAGGTCGGCGCCCCCATCGACCGCTTGGGCTTCGGCGCGCGCGGCAGTAATCAGCGCCACATTGCCAGCGACGTTGCCGACGGTGGGATTGATCTGCGCGAGGGCGATATTCAGAACGTCGGTCATGCCCCGCTTACTGCGCGGCGGCGATGCGCGCGTCCTTGCCGATTTGAACGCGCTCGTCCTTCAGCGCTTCGGCGATGAGGAACGCGAGTTCCAGAGCCTGGGAGGCGTTGAGGCGCGGATCGCAATGGGTGTGATAGCGGTCGCCCAAGCTGGCTTCCGACACAGCTTGCGTGCCGCCGACACATTCGGTGACGTCCTGGCCGGTCATTTCGAAATGCACGCCGCCGGGATGGGTACCTTCGGCGCGGTGCGCGGCGAAGAACGAGCGCACTTCGGCGAGTACGCTGTCGAAGCGGCGGGTCTTGTAGCCAGTCGAGCTTTTCACCGTATTGGCGTGCATGGGGTCGCAAGTCCAGACGACCTTGCGGCCTTCGCGCGTGATGGCGCGCAGCAATGTCGGCAGATGTTCGGCGACACGCTCGGCGCCCATGCGGCTGATGAGAGTCAAGCGGCCCGCTTCATTCTGCGGGTTGAGCGCATCGCATAGGGCCATCAGCTCGTCCGGCGTGGTCTTGGGACCGATCTTGACGCCGACGGGGTTCTGGATGCCGCGCATGAATTCCACATGGGCATGGTCGGGCTGGCGGGTACGCTCACCGAGCCACAGCATGTGGGCCGAGCAGGCGTACCACTGGCCGGTCGTGGAATCGTTGCGGGTCATGGCTTCTTCGTAAGGAAGAAGCAAAGCCTCGTGCGAGGTGTAGAACTCGGTCTCGCGGATCTGCGGCACGGTCTCGCCGGTCAGGCCGCAAGCTTCCATGAACTCCAATGTCTCTTGGATGCGGTCGGCGAAGCGGCTGTATTTGTCGGCAGTGGCGGCATCGGCCATGAAGCCCAGCGTCCACTGATGCACCTTGTGCAGGTCGGCGTAGCCACCCTGAGCAAATGCGCGCAGCAGGTTGAGCGTGGCCGCCGACTGATTGTAAGCCTGCACCATGCGCTGTGGATCGGGCACGCGGGCTTCCGTGGTGAAGTCCATGCCGTTGATGTTGTCGCCGCGATAAGAGGGCAGCGTCACGCCGCCGATGGTTTCATCGGGCGCGGAACGGGGCTTGGCGAACTGACCGGCCATGCGGCCGACCTTCACGATCGGCATGGCGGCGCCGAAGGTCAGCACCACGGCCATCTGCAGCATGACGCGGAAGGTGTCGCGGATGTTGTCGGGATGGAATTCGGCGAAGCTTTCCGCACAGTCGCCGCCCTGGAGCAGAAAAGCTTTGCCCTCGGCGACCTTGGCAAGGGCCGCCTTAAGACGGCGCGCTTCACCGGCGAATACCAACGGCGGATAGCTGCGCAGCTGCTTCTCGACAGCCGTCAGAGCCGCCTGGTCCGGATATTCCGGAACCTGGACGATGGGTTTTGTCCGCCAGCTTTCGCGGCTCCATTTCGCCGTGGTCGCCATAGGCGCCTCATATTTCAGTCAGGACCAAGCCCGGTTATCGGCCTGGAAGGTTAAAAAGGAACGCACCCTATAATAACTCAGGGGCCGGTTTTCCAGGGAAAAAGCCCGAAAAGCCGTTCGAGCACCTTGGAAAAATGGCGGAAAACCGCCGATTCCACCGCTTATAGAGGCCGCGTCCGTCCAGCCCCCTACATCGGGGCCGGGGCGGAAAAAGCAAGGCGGAGCCTAGGCCTCCGGTTCCTTCTCGGGCACCGGGTCGCGCATGGTGACGAACTCTTCGGCGGCGGTCGGGTGAATGCCCACGGTGGCGTCGAACTGGGCTTTGGTGGCGCCGCACTTGAGGGCGACAGCGAAGCCTTGAACGATCTCGGGCGCGTCGTCGCCGACCATGTGAACGCCCAGGACCTTGTCGGTGGCCCTGTCCACCACCAGCTTCATCAGCGTGCGCTCGTCGCGTCCGGACAGGGTGTGCTTCATCGGTTTGAAGCGCGAGATGAACAATCGCACCTTGTGCGTCTTGCGCGCCTGTTCTTCCGTCAAACCGACCGTGGCGACCGGCGGCTGGCTGAACACCGCCGAGGCGACGTTGGTGTAATCCATCGTCATGGGGTTGTTGTTGTAGAAGGCCTCGGCGAAGGCCCGGCCCTCGTTGATGGCAACCGGCGTCAGATTGATGCGATCGGTGACGTCGCCGATGGCGAAGACGCTGCCGATAGACGTGCGGTTGTGCTCATCCACCGCGATGGCGTTCTTGCTGTTGAGCTTTACGCCGACCTCGGCCAGACCGAGCTTGCCGGTATTGGGCGCGCGCCCCGTGGCGTACATCACGCAATCAGCGCGCACCTCGTCGCCCATGTCGAACATCACGGAATAGCCGCCGCCCTGCTCCGCAGTGCATTTTTCGACCGAGCGAATCAGGTAGTCGCGCTTGATCTTGATTCCGGTTTTCTCGATTTCCTCGGCCAGCGTGCTGCGCACGTCCTGGTCGAAGCCACGCAAGATCTGGCCGGAGCGGATGATCAGCGTGACGTCCGAGCCCAGCGCATTAAAGATGCCGGCGAATTCGACAGCGATGTAGCCGCCTCCGACGATGATCACACGCTTGGGCCGCTGCGGCAGGTCGAGCGCCTCGTTGGAGGTAATGACGTGCTCGCGGCCTGGGAACTCCGGCACCGCCGGCCAGCCGCCGACGGCCACAAGTATCTTCTCAGCCGTCATTCGCTTGCCGTTGGCCTCGACGGTGTGCGGATCGACGAGCACACCGCGGCCATCAACGGTCTCTACATTGGAATCACGCAGGATGCGACGGTAGACGCCCTCGAGGCGATCGAGCTCTTTGCTCTTGGCGGCGATCATGGCGCCCCAATCGTGGGCGGCACCCTGCACGCTCCAGCCGTAGCCGATGGCGTCCTCGAAATGGTTGGCGAAATGGGAGCCGATAACCAGCAGTTTCTTGGGCACGCAGCCGCGCATTACGCAGGTGCCGCCGTAGCGGCTTTCCTCGATCACGGCGACCTTGGCGCCGTACTTGCCGGCCAGGCGCGAGGCGCGCACGCCGCCCGAGCCTGCACCAATCGTAATCAGGTCATAGTCAAATTTGGCCATGGGTGGAGGTTTACTCCACCGTCACGCTTTTGGCCAGATTGCGCGGCTGGTCGACGTCGGTGCCCTGGAGCACCGCCGTATGATAGGCCAGCAACTGCACGGGGATGGTCGCCAGGATCGGCATGACAAAGGGATCAAGGCGCGGCAGGCAGATGGAGTGGGCGGCATTTTTTCCAGCACGCTTGATGCCTTCCTCGTCGCTGATGAGGATGACACGCCCGCCGCGGGCCACCACCTGCTCCATGTTGGAGACGGTCTTGTCAAACAAGGGATCGCTGAGGGCGATGATCACCACCGGCGTGTTCTCGTCGATAAGTGCGATGGGCCCGTGTTTCAGTTCGCCGGCGGCATAGCCCTCGGCGTGGATATAGGAGATTTCCTTAAGCTTCAGCGCGCCCTCAAGGGCGATGGGATAGAGCGAGCCGCGCGCGAGGTAGAGCACGTCGCGGGCCTGCACCAGATCCTCGGCGATGGTGCGGATGTGCTCATCCAGATGCAGAATGTCGGCGGCACGGCTGGGCACCTCCACCAGCGCCGTGGACAGGCGCGCTTCGGTGGCAGTGTCGATCTCACCGCGGGCCTTGGCCAGCGCAATGGCAAAGCAGGCGAGCGCCATCAACTGGGTAGTGAATGCCTTGGTCGAGGCCACACCGATTTCGGGTCCGGCGAGCGTCGGCACGACCACGTGGCTTTCGCGCGCCACTGCGCTCTCGGGCACGTTGACCACTGAAAGGATATGCTGGCCATGGGCCTTGCAGTATTTCAGCGGCGCCAGCGTGTCGGCGGTCTCACCCGACTGGGAGACAAAAATGCCGAGGCCGCCCGGGGTCAGTGGCGGCGTACGATAGCGGTATTCGGAGCCGATGTCGGCATCCACCGGCACGCGCGCCAGCATTTCGATCCAGTATTTGGCGACGAGGCAGGCGTAATACGCGGTGCCGCAGGCAATGGCGGTGATGCGTTCGACCTTTTTCAGATCAAAAGGCATCGGCGGCAAGGTGATCGAGCGTTCGTACGGATTGAAAAGCACACGTAACGTATCACCGAGCACTTGCGGCTGTTCGTAGATTTCCTTGAGCATATAGTGGCGGTATTCGCCCTTGCCGATCATGGCGCCCGACAGCGCCGTCTGCACCACGGGGCGCGCGACCTTCAGACCCTCGCCGTCATAAATGGTGATGCCGTCCTTGGTCAGGATTACCCAATCGTCGTCTTCGAGATAGGTGATGCGCTGGGTCATGGGCGCCAAGGCCATCGCATCGGAGCCCAGGAACATCTCGCCGTTGCCGTAGCCGACGGCCAGTGGGCTGCCTTTACGGGCGCCGAAGAGCACGTCAGGCCGATTGGCAACAAGAATTGCCAAGGCAAAGGCACCCTGGAGGCGGCGCAGCGCGATGCGCACGGCGTCCTCGGCCGACTTACCTTCGCTCAGATAGCTGCTGACGAGGTGGACGACTACTTCGGTGTCTGTGTCGCTGGTGAATTTATGGCCCTTGGCTTCCAGTTCGCTGCGCAACTCCTGGAAATTCTCGATGATGCCGTTATGCACCACGGCGACCTGGCCGTCGGAATGAGGATGGGCGTTGGCTTCATTGGGCACGCCGTGGGTGGCCCAGCGTGTGTGGCCAATGCCGGTGGTGCCGCCCAAGGGTTCGGCGGCGATACGCGCGGCCAGACTTGCGATCTTGCCGGGCGCGCGGCGGCGCGTGATGGTGCCGTCGACCAGCGTGGCGATGCCGGCGGAATCGTAGCCGCGATACTCAAGACGTCGCAGGCCCTCAAGCAGACAGTCCGCCGCCTGGGCCCGGCCGATGACGCCGACAATTCCGCACATTATTTTTTGGCCTTTTTGTCTTTCTCGGCTTGTTTGATCTCACGGTAGGTGGCCGCAAATCCTATCCGCACGTCCTGGCGCGACGAATTGACCGCCAGGGCATCCGCCGGCACGTTCTTGGTGACCACCGCGCCCGCCCCGGTCATGGCGCCGTCGCCGATTTTCACAGGAGCCACGAGGACAGTGTTCGAGCCGATGGAGGCGCCGGCTCCGATATCCGTATGGGACTTGGAAAAGCCGTTGTAATTGGCGGTGATGGTACCCGCCCCGACGTTGGCTTTCGCGCCGACACGCGCATCGCCGACATAGGAGAGGTGGTTGACCTTGGCGCCCTGCTCCAGAGTCGCGTTCTTGACCTCGACGAAGTTGCCGACATGGGCGTCGGTGCCGATCTCGGCGCCAGGCCGCAGACGTGAATAAGGTCCGACGATGGCCCCGGCACTCAGATGTGCGCCTTCGAAATGGCAGAAGCCTTTGATGGTGACATTGTCGTCGATGACCACGCCGGGACCAAAGACCACGAAGGGTCCGATTTCAACATCGCGACCGATTTGGGTATCGGCGGAGAAAAAAACTGTCTCCGGGGCGGTCAATGTCGCGCCATTGGCCATGGCGGCCGCACGCATCTTCTGCTGGAAGATCGCCTCGGCACTGGCCAACTCTGCACGGCTGTTGACGCCGAGCAGTTCATCGGCGCCCCCCTCGACCACGGCACAAGTCAGGCCCTTCTTGCGGGCGAGGCCGACGATATCCGTCAAATAGTATTCGCCCTGGGCATTGGTATTCTGCACGGCGGCCAACAGCTCCCAGAGATGCTTGGCGTCGACGAGCATCAGGCCTGAATTGCACAGGCCGACCTTGAGTTCGTCGGGCGTTGCATCCTTGGCCTCGACAATGCGTTCAAGTCCGCCTTTCTCGACGATCAGCCGGCCGTAGGCGCCGGGGTCTTGCGGCGTGAAGCCCAGCACCACGACCGCCGGCATGACGGCTGCATCACGTGCCCTGCGCATGCGGCGCAACGTCTCGGCACTGATGAAGGGCACATCTCCATAGAGCACGAAGATATCGCCGCTGAAGCCGGCGAGCGCGTCTTTCGCCTGCAAAACGGCATGGCCGGTGCCAAGCCGGTCTTTTTGAACGGCGGTTTTGTGGGGGGCGACGGCCTGGCTCAGCACGTCCATATCCGGCCCGACGACGACGACGACCGGGGCCACTGTCTCGGCGGCCAAGGTCGCCAGAACGTGCCCGATCATGGGGCGCCCGGCGATCTGGTGCATGCCTTTGGGCAGGGTCGATTTCATCCGGCTGCCAATGCCGGCGGCCAGGACAACAGCAGCGGTGGGCGAAGATGAACTCATCAACCGGCTTTCAGGGACGGACTATTGATTATTATAGGCTTTTTCGGACCGACGGGGGAATTGCCCGCAACATGGCAGCAGAAATGGGCGGGATAAAGGCCGGCGGGCTGGGGAAAGCTCTCATGGCGGTACGGGATCAGAATAGCTGGGACGTCAAAAGGTTCCCGCGCGGGTAGCGAAAAGCGAGCGATAAACCGTAGGATATTGGGCAAAACGCGGGAAAATTAGGCACAGGAGCAGGCTGATGGACTGTCAGCCCCCCGGAACCCACAGCGCCTTGGACGTGCCCCCGGCGGGTGCGATCGGCGCGGGTCTAATCGGCGCATCGCGCTCTAACACCGGTTCGCCTTGGACAACTGACTCAGTCTCTGGCAAGGGTTTGCTCTCGACGCAAGGTTCCACCGGGGCAGGCGCCCGTAGGCATTGCCGCTTCATATTTTCATACAATCCGCGGATGATATTTTTGTCGCCGCCGCCAAGTTCGGGTCCAGGGTTCGCGGCTCCTAGATCCCTGTTGAGGTCCATGACAGCCGACTTCCAATCATGCACGTAGTCGGGCCCGACAAGCCAGACGGCTACAGTCTCCGCTCCACAAATATCGATGAGCTTCTGGGCGAACTGGATCGCCACTTTGTCGTAGTTGATGCCGTCCAGGATCTTCGCGACCGCTGGATCCATTTGCGCAGCTAGAGCACCGAATCCAACCGCGAGGGGCGCCGATACCCGCGACATATTCTCTAGGTGACCAGCGTGCGGCAGCACGCTCCAGACATCCTTGCCTAAAGCGCCTGACATTTTACTCAATACGGTCAGCGCTCCATTGCGTTCTGCCCGGGCGTTTTTAAGAAGCGTTGTTCCGCTCTCAAGCAAGGCGACAAGGGCGCGTCCAGCTACCAACGTGCGATCGGATTGGACGTCCGGCGTGTTCTCTGAGGCCTCAACATCTGTGGGCGCACTGACAGCGTAGGCGTCGGCCAACTCCACCGCGATTTTAGATGACCGGGAATCCAGTCCAGCGAAGGTCTTGACGAACCCCGAGTCCGTCATCCCGCGTAGACGTGAGCCGAGGAGTTGGGCGGCGCGCGCAGACAACATGGCATAGGCTTCAACCGCGTCGAATTGCTGCGGATCAACCAGATGACGCTTGAGAAGCTCATAAAGTCCGTTTCGCGAATAGTCTTTCAGAAGTCTGGCATCGCTCGCGCCTTTTGAGATGCGGAGCGCGCGCATCAACATGGCTACCCATGACGTCCGTTTATCGCGCTCGGCTGCCAACCATTCGTGTTCCCGCCGCAGGCACGTGACGCGCACCGCACCTCGCAGCGACGCAATGAGAAGATCGTCGAAGCTGGCCCCGGAAAGAGCGATGGTCTCTTTTTTTTATCTCTGACGGGGTTGCTGGAGGCCGATGCAAAAAGTGCAAGGAAGGACTCGCTGTCCCGTCTGCGCCACGCCATCTCGAGTACGAGCGGCACCAGCGCGGGGCAATCAAGCATGACATCCTCGAGCCGGCGCCAACTTTTGAGACCCAGCACAAGCTGCGAATTGTCTTCGTTCCTGGCCATGTCATCGCGCAGGGTATCAAACAAGGCTTGTGCGTGATCCCGTAACGGCCTCGCCTTACGCCGATCGACGGCGTTGGCTGCTTTCATATCTTTCGGCGCACTACATTCTGTTTCGCCGGCATTATACGCGCGGTCTCGGCGGAGACCAGACCTTAGGGCGACTTAGAAAAAACGTAAGGCCGCATTGACCGCCATCAAACGCGGTCCGCCCGGACATGTATATAAATGCCTAAGTGTCGCAGGGATGGCGTTAGGGAGAACTCCAAGTGTATCACAGCTTTGGACAGACATTCGGATATGAAATTGAACCGGGCCCCATGGATAGCGACGTCAACAAGCCCGTGATGATTCAATTGATGCATCGCGCGTCGCCCGGCGCAACTGAGGCGCTTCGCTTCGGCCTGAAATTTCACGCTGAAGAACTCGAGGATTTACTTCATCTCATTCAACACGCGAAGCATCTTCTGGAAACCGAGTTCGTCAAAGAACCGAAGGGCTTTCGCACGCGCCACGTGTTCTTCTAGCAGCCCAAGTGCCTGGGTTTACTGCAATGGTTTGAGGGTCTTGTCTAAGGACACAATTGCGTCTTTGAGGCACTCATAAGGAGAAGCTACGGTATCGCCGAACAGTGGATCCTTCGCGTTCGCCATTTCGAGGTCGATCAGACGCCATTCTTCATCTGCCAGGCGATGCACTGCATCCGGAAAAAGGTATCCCTCTTCAAGCCTCATGTGCTCGTGTTCGTGGTCTATAAAACGCAGGGCCTGATAGCAAAGGTTTTTCACGGATGCGGGGTCGGCACTGGAAAACACCTGAACGGATTCCTCGAGGCTCTCCAGGTACGTCGTCATTTCGCGATGATCCTGAAGGGCGTGGAACACATTTGCGGCGTGGTCTGGCATATTGCGTATAAGAGCGCCGTAGATCAGGTCCTCCTTCGGGTGGTGGACTTTCCGCGGATAGTCTTTGAAGTATTTGAGAATCAATTTGATCAAAGATATCGACGGCTCGTGCCCGGCATCCGCCACTTCCACTTGGCGGCTTAAAGCATTCAACACCAGCGTGAAGTTGACGTGGTCGCGTCTCAACAGTGGAATCGTCGCGCTCATCAGTGACTCCTGCAGACCCTTTCAGATTTTGCAGTGTATGTTCTCGCAAATTCAGGTTCATTGATGCGCGTCAAGCATGCCGCAACGGTGAATACGGCTACCCCCCCCCAGGCAGCGGGGTCGTCTCATGCATCTATGATCCGGGGACCATCCAAGGGCCTAGTACGTGGACGAGCCCCACCATCGCGCTGGATGTCGAGCGGCAAGTCCACTTGGGCCACGTTGAAAACGCGCTCGCCTAGTCAAGCGCCCGAACTACGGGTTATCCGCATGTTCGTCTACGGACGGCGATCGCCAGCATGATTTACGGATCGGCTAGCCTCCCAGTGCCCACTTTTGTCTCTATCGGCCCACCATTTTCGAACAGGGCTGTGCGCTCGGTTGGAGTTGTCAGTCAGTATCATTGACTATAACCGTGCCTGAAGAATGCCCAGTCTCCAAAAAATTGGAATGCACGCCTTTGAGCGTAGGCGGATTGGCGGTCACGGCAATTTGGCAGGTAGAGAGATTGGTCTGCGTGCCGCTATAGTTCGAATCCTCCTAAGGGGTGCCATAGGTGATGAAAGTGGGCACTGTTGGTCGATAACGATTGGCGCTCCGTAATGGCGTGGATCATACAGTTTACGCGGCAGGGCGTTCTTGATCTGTGCCCATGGCGCTCGGCTTTCTAAGCTTCATCCCCCGACTCCCACGCCAGGAATTGATCGCGATCAAGGGTAATCCCTGCGCTCCTGCCTAACCTAGGTGCATCGGTTGTAACTTGTTCGGCACCGGAGGAGGGCCTTGCACATGCTCAGTCGCGGCGGCGCTGCCTGCCTTTTGGTTCTGGCGTTCATGTGCGCCAGCCCGGCTGCGGACGCGCAGTCCACGCGACGCGGCATCGAGGTCGAGGAAGCTTGGATCCGTCCTCCGACGAGACAAACTCCCGAGCCGTACGCATTCTTCACGATCATCAATAACACCGACCGCGACGAACGGTTGGTGAGCGTGGTGACGCGCGGCGGAACGGCCACGCTAGCGCGGCTTCATCTCGGACTGAAGACCTTTGTGGAGAGGGTGGAATACATCGACGTGCCGGCGTATCGCTCGCTCAAGCTCAAACCAGGCGGCGACTTCGTTATGCTGCGTGATTCCGGCAAAGACCTTATGCCCGGGTACACGCTCACCCTCACCCTGCGCTTCCAGAACGCCGGCTCGCGCGATATCGAGGTGCCGATCACCAATCAGCTTCTCGGAAATATGGGCCGGCCGAAGCCCTAACGCGTGTCGGCCGACGGCGTAACCCGGGCGGTGGTGGGCCGATAAAGACAAAAGTGGGCACTGGGAGGCTGTTGTTCGAATCGCTTAAGGGGTCCCGTAGATCATAAAAGCGTGGACTGTTACGTAACGTCGCGGGTGCCGAGCGACCAGCATAAGAGCCGCAGCGTACCGGCATTTTACGAGCATTTTGCGAGGACGTTTTTCGAACAGCGTCTACCACGAGGACGCATTTTCCGGCCCACGCATCCGTGTGCAGCGCAAAGCTGCCACGATGCCATTGAACGTTTGCCCATGCTCACGCTGCAAAGGTGCTTAGACCGCCGTCCCAACGAGAGAACCGATACCTGCTGTCAAGGCCATGGCGAGAGCACCCCAAAATGTGACGCGCACCATTGCCCGGATTACACCTGCGCCGCCCGCTCGGGCGCCTATAGCTCCGAGCAATGCTAAAAATAGCAGCGACGTAATTGAGACGACGGGCACGAGAAGTGACGTTGGGGAAACGACGACCATCAGGAGAGGCATCGCGGCACCAGCGGAAAAGGTGGCGGCTGACGTAAAGGCGGCCTGAATTGGACGTGCCGTCGTGATTTCAGAAATCCCAAGCTCGTCCCGGGCGTGCGCCCCAAGTGCGTCTTTCGCCATGAGCTGATCCGCAACCTTGTACGCAAGGTCGGACTCGACGCCGCGCTTTGCGTAGATCTCCGCCAATTCGGCGCGCTCAAGGGCGGGTTGCTTTGCGAGTTCGGCCCGTTCGCGCACGAGGTCGGCCTGCTCTGTGTCCGACTGAGAACTGACGGAGACGTACTCACCAGCCGCCATAGACATTGCACCGGCAACGAGGCCCGCAACGCCTGCGACGAGTGGGGCGGATCCAGTGCCAGAGGCAGCAGCCACCCCAACGATCAGGCTGGCTGTCGAAACGATGCCGTCATTGGCTCCCAACACGGCTGCACGCAGCCAACCAATCCGTGAAACTCGATGCCTTTCTGTATGTATACGGCTCACTTATTCCGGCCTGTCAGCCGGTGGATTGGCGAAGGACTTTCGACCGCTAAACATGGCCGAGATGATGTTGCCGCCATGTTTCAATTCGGTCAGAACGACAGCAAAGATATGCAGCGCGATAAGGCCGAGAAGTACGAAGTACATGGTCTCGTGTGTTTCAACCACCGGAGCCCGCATGGCCCGCATCGCCTTATAGGCTTCGGCATCGACCGTTTCCGGCGCATTGGGCCGGACCTGACGAGGGTCTACGCCGCTGGCAGCAACGTTGGTCGCAATGGTCTTGCCGAATGGCGGCATATAGAGATCGGTCCCCGCCAGAATAAGACCGGTCGCGCCTTGGAGGAGGAGTGCCCCGAGCAATACTGTGACGGCTATGCGCCCTAAGGGCGTATGGCCGATGTAGCTCTGGGAACGCCCCTCACGGACAGCAGAAAACTCTGCAGCTAACTGTGTGCCATATCCGCGACCGAACGGCAGAATGGCGCGCCAGCGTGCGTAAGGACCGCCGATAAATCCCCAGACGAACCGCCATAACAGATTGAGCACGAACACATAGCCGATCCAGACATGCGTCGTTTTCAGAATGACTTTGCCGCCGTTGCTCACGCCGAGCGCCGCGTCATTGAGGATGGCAGTGCCGACAGCTATAAGTCCGAAGACACATAGAACGTTTAGCCAATGGAAAACGCGCGTAGTAGCGTCCCAAACTTTGTATTCTTGTAATTTCACGGAGACCCATCCCCTTTTGCAGGTGTATGAAAAAATAGCATGAACAGTGCGAGCGGTCTCTTGAAGAGGAGGAGATAACTCACGTGGGTGAGGATGAGTAGTATGAGTAGATTGGCTGCCGCTTCGTGGACTTCACCAACGAGACTCTCGTTATCATCCTCGTCATGAGCCTCACCTCTTGGGCCTCGATCATTGTCGGCGACAACCGCACTCGTAATTGCTTGTACGGCGTCAGCGCCTATGGGACCGAATTGGGGTGGTGAGTTAAGGAGGGTTTTGGTCTCATCGCAGTGACGGAGGAACGAAGATGAGATCAAAACCCATGACCACGAAGGCGCCTGCTGAGCGGGTGCTCAAGGACATTCGCC
>CANJPG010000059.1 GCA_947476065.1 Fidelibacterota bacterium | reverse complement strand
TCATCCACCAGCCGGTGCGCCTGAAGATCATGTCGGCGCTGAAGGGCAGCGGCGCCGAGCCGTTGGAGTTCACTCGCCTGAAGGCCATCGTCGATGCCACCGACGGCAACCTCGGCAGCCACCTCGCGACATTGGAGACGGCGGGCTACATCGTAATCGAGAAGGACTTCGTCGGCAAGAAGCCGCGGACGCGGGTAGCCCTCAGCAAGGCTGGGCGCGTGGCCTTCGAGAAACACGTGTTGTATCTGCGCGCCATCCTCGACGGCGCGGACTAAAAGCTGCTTAATATTGTAGCGAGACTTGCGAGGGAGCGGCGGATGGAAAAGCGTCTCTTCGGCTGGACGAAGCGCACCGTGGCGGTGGTCGGACAGGGCACCTGGAAAATTGAACAAGACGCGCGCGACAAAGCTATCGCGGCACTGCGGGTCGGCCTCGACTTGGGGCTTACCCATATCGACACCGCCGAGATGTATGGTTCGGGCGAGGCCGAAGAGATCGCTTCCGCAGCAATCGCCGGGCGGCGTGACGAGGTGTTCCTGGTCTCGAAGGTGCTGCCGCAGAATGCCTCGCGCCGCGGCACGATAGCGGCCTGTGAAAAATCGCTGGCGCGGCTCAAGACCGACCGGCTCGACTGCTATCTGCTGCATTGGCGCGGGCGCCATCCGCTGGCCGACACCATCGCTGCGCTGGAGGAGTTACAGGCGGCGGGCAAAATCCTGTCGTGGGGTGTCAGCAACTTCGATGTCGATGATCTGGAAGAGGCGTTGGCGATAGCGGGGCCCGGGCGGATTGCGTGCAATCAGGTGCTCTACCACCTGCAAGAACGCGCCATCGAACACGCGGTGATTCCCTGGTGCGACAAAAATAATGTGGCTGTTGTCGCCTACAGTCCCTTCGGCCAGGACGATTTTCCCGAGGACAAAAGCGCCGGCGGCAAAGTGCTGCAGCAGATCGCGGCGGCCCACGGGGCAAGTGCACGCCAGATCGCCCTCGCCTTCCTGCTGCGGTTCAAGAACGTGCTGGCGATTCCGAAGGCGTCTCAGGCCGCGCATGTGGCCGACAATGCCGGAGCGGGCGAGCTCACGCTCGGCCCCGGCGAGATCAGACAGCTCGAAAGCGTGTTTACGCTGCCGCCGAAGCGCCGCGGCCTGCCGATGCTCTAGCGCCTCGTTCGCCATACGGCTTGACCATCCGCGCTGCAAGTGCTACGTACAGTAGCGCTACAATTAGTCGCAGTGGCGGGAGCCGCGCTTGATGTGGGGAGCACGTTTCTTGTGCGGCGTCGTGCTGGCGCTGTGGTGCGGCCAGTCCTGGGCCCAGCGCGCCGGCGAAAGTGCGGTCACCGAAGCCGAGGATGCCTTCGGCGTGCGCGTCGGTAATGAAAGCATCGGTCTTTACGGCGCTTATGACGCGCGCGGTTTCAGCCCGGTGCAGGCCGGCAATGTGCGCATCGAAGGGCTTTATTTCGATCAACAGTCCCAGCCCAATAACCGCGTCGTGCGCGGCTCGGCGGTGCATGTGGGCATCAGCGCACAGTCCTATCCTTTTCCGGCGCCGACGGGCGTGGCCGATTACATTCTGCGTCTGCCGGGCGACAAGCCCATCGTCAGCAACGTTCTCACCTACGGCAACTACGACACCATCATCGTCGAACTCGACGGCCAGGTGCCGGTCAACGACAAGCTGAGCCTGGGCCTCGGCGCCGGTATCGTGCGCTATGACAATGATGGCGCCAGCAAGAACTTCGAGTGGAACGCGGGGCTGCTATTTCGCGCAAGGCCCAGCGACAACGCCGAGATCTCGGGCTTTTGGAGCCAGCTGGAAGACTGTCACAACGAACAGCAGATGCAGATTTATAGCGGTGGGCTCTATGAGCCGCCGCGCTACCAGCGCCGTGTCTATTACGGCCAAGGCTGGAGCCAAGGTGATTGCCGCGAAAGCAGCGGCGGCGTCCTGGGGCGGTTTGTTCTTCCCGACGACTGGACGGTGCGCGGCGGGGCCTTTCGCTCCGAGAGCATCCAGCACCGCGGCTACGGCGACTACTTGCGCAATGTGCAGCCCGATGGTTCCGGTCAGCATATGATTCAGCGGTTTCCGCGCCAGGCCTTCACGTCCTACTCGGGCGAGCTGCGCGCCACCAAGCTGTTCAGCGAGAACCATCGCCGTCACACCATCGATGTCAGTCTGCGTGCTCGCGATGTGCAACGCACCTTTGGCGGAACAGACACCGTCTCACTTGGCACGGGCTATGTCGGCGTGAAGAGCCGCTTGCCCGAGCCGGTGTTCCACTTGGGACCGCAGACCAATGACCACACCAAGCAGGGCACGGTTGGGCTGTCGTACGACGGCCTGTGGGCCGGCGTGGGCGCGCTAGGCTTTGGCGTGCAGAAGGTCCTCTACCATCGAGATACGCAGCAGCCGAACGTGCCTCTGGCGGTTTCGAAGTCCCAGCCTTGGCTCTATAACGGCACTCTCAATGTACTGTTGAACAAGCAGGTGGCCGCGTATGCAAGTTTCACGCGGGGTCTCGAGGAGTCCGGCACCGCGCCGTTCAGCGCCGTGAATGGCGGCGAGGCCATGCCGGCTGCACTTACCAGGCAGATCGACGCCGGCCTGCGCTATGCCATCACGCCGCGGCTGAATTTTGTCGCCGGCGTTTTCCAGGTGGAAAAGCCCTATTTTTCGCTGAATGCGGCCAATGTCTTCGGTCCCTCGGGGCAGGTGCGTCATCGCGGCATTGAATTGTCGCTGGCCGGGCGCGTGATCGAGGGCCTGACGGTGGTTGGCGGCGCGGTGCTGCTGCAGCCGCGTGTCAGCGGCGATGCTGTCGATCGCGGCATCGTCGGGCGTATCCCACTGGGACCCCGTGAACGCTTTGCCCTCATCACGCTGCAATACCAGCCGGTGTCCTGGGGCGGCCTGGGCATCGACGGCCAGGTCACCAACAACGGCGGCCAGGTGGCGCGTACCGATAATCGTCTGCGGGTCGGCGGGATTACGCAGCTGAACTTGGGTGCGCGCTATAATTTCAAGCTCGCCGACGTGCCGGCGTCGCTGCGGGCGCAAATGCAGAATGTCACCAATGCCTTCACCTGGAATGTGTCCAACAGCGGCTCTTTCAGTCCACGCTCGCCGCGGCGCTTTTATGTGACGCTGGCCGCCGACTTTTAATGTGCGTCCATTTACGCGATATGCTACGAATCGTAGCATTACAAGGAGTAGCCTGATGAGCGTTGCCGCCGATGATGCAAAAAACTCTGAATCGAAGGACCTCGGCGACCTCGAACGCGCCGTGATGCAGTTGGTCTGGGCGCAAGGGCCTATGACCGCCGAAACCGTGCGCGAGGCGCTGGATCGGCCGTTGAAGGAATCCACCATCCGCACAGTGTTGCGCCGGCTCGAGGACAAGGGCTTCGTCACCCACACCGTCGATAACCGTACCTTCGTATATCGCGCTGCCGAGGCGCGCGGGCGGGTGGCGGCCAAGGCGGTGAAACGCATCGTCGATTGGTTCTGCAACGGCTCGGTCGAAGAGGTGCTGGTCGGCATGGTCGATTCCAAGATGCTCGATCAGAAGCAGCTGAACGCACTGGCCAAGAAGATCGAAAAAGCGCGGGAACATCAAAGCAAAGGCGGAGAGAAGAAATGACCTCTGTGCTGGATGGCGGACTCCTTCAAAGCAGTATTGTAGAAGCGGCGCTCAGGGCCCTCCTGCTCGCGGGCGTCGCGGGCATAGGCCTCGCGGCGCTACGCGTACGCAACGCCCATGTGCAGCTCGCCGTCTGGCGCGCGGTGCTGGTAGGTGCTCTCGCCATGCCGCTGCTGATGTCGTGGATGGTGGTGACGGTGCCGGCACCTCTGCGTACGTCCGAGGTGCTGCCGACCACTATGGCGATGGATGCACCCGCGACGACATTTGCGGTTGACGATGCCGCGCAAATGCCAGCACTTGAAAAAAATTCCGTCGACTGGCGCGGTTTTATCCTGCCGGTGTATGCGGTTGTGGCGGTGCTCATGCTGCTGCGCCTGATGGTGGGCTTGGTGTTGACCCTGCGCCTGCGCCGTGAAGCGCTGCCCCTGAAAGCCGCGTGGGGCGCCGGTCACGACGTGCGCGTCAGCCGCGCGCTGCACGCGCCGGTGACTGTGGGAGCGACGATCCTGATCCCGGCCGATCACGACACGTGGTCAGGCGAAACCCGCCATGCCGTGCTGCTGCACGAAAGCGCCCACGCAGCGCGCGGCGACTTCTACGTGCAGCTGCTGGCTGCTGCGCATCGTGCGCTCTTCTGGTTCAGTCCCATGGCCTGGTGGCTTAACGACAAATTGGCCGAACTGGCCGAACTGGCCAGCGACGCCGAAGCCGCCGGCGATATGCCCCAGCGGGCGTCCTATGCCGAAGTCCTGCTGGCCTTCGCCGCCAAGCCGCGCGCGGCGCGCGGACTGTTGACGGTAGGCATGGCGCGGCCGGCCACGGTGCGCCGCCGCATCGACCACATCCTGGCGGGCGGCGCCTTGCCTGCGCGTCTCAAGCGCGGTGCTTCGGTGATGATCGCCCTGGCCCTGGTGCCTTTTATGCTGGCAGCTGCTACCAGCTTTGCCCAAGCGCCCGTTATTCAGCCCCCCCCCTTACACAGCCGACGTTGCTGGTGCCGCCGGCGCCCGAGCGTGCCATCGATACTCCCGCGGTGCAGCCGGCGCTTGTCGATCCCGAACTCGACGAGCGTATGGCGGCGCTGCGGGAGCGCTTGACCGAGAAGGCACGCCTTCGCGCTGAACGTGATGCCGCCCGCGCCGGGGCCAGAATGGCGCGCGACGCCGAACGCGACGGCGAGCGGATGCAGCGTCTTGCCGACGCAGGCGTCGATCCGGGCATAGAGCCAGATGCCATTCGCGCGCAAGTCGACGAGGTTACCCGCAACCTGGTGCATGCCCAGGCGGCAGCGGCCGTGAAGCAGGCGCTGAAACTGTCCGGCGCCTCGTCGAATGCGGAGGGTATCGCGGCAGCCCTGCGCCAGTCGGCGGTTGTGGTGAAGGAGCCGCGCAATGTGGCCGCCTTCAACTCGGTGTCGCTGGCAACCGGTTTCGGATCGGTGATTGTCACGGTCGGATCCAGTCCGTCACTCGTCTTGGAAGGGGACGCCGAAACCCTGAGCGACATCAAAAGCGAAGTGCGTCACGGCACATTGGTCATCGAGTTGACTGACGCGGCAAAGGATCGCCAGCGCGGCAGCCGCCGGCCGATTTCGGCATATGTCACGGTGCCGAACCTTAAGGCCGTCAGCCTGTCGGGCTCCGGCCGCGTGCAACTGGCGGGCCTTAACGGCGGCGAAACCGCCATCAAGCTATCCGGCAGTGGCGTGATCGAGGCAACGGGCCGCCTGGATAAACTGTCTGTGAAAATCAGCGGCTCAGGCAAGGCAGATATGCCGAGCCTCGAGGTCGGCGATGCCAGCATCGACATCAGCGGCTCGGGCGACGCCATCGTGCGGCCATCGGGCAGTCTGGCCGTCGACATCAGCGGATCGGCCCGCGTGCACTACGTCGGCACGCCGGCGCGCATCAGTACGTCAATCAGCGGCCGGGGCATGGTACATCCCCTCTGAGGCCGGGCGGAACCGCTTCACGGCGAAAAAGCCGGCGGCGATGAAGGCGGCCAGCAGAACGGTCTGCGCGGCGATAAACGGCGGCTCGGTGCCTGTGGGCGCCAGGGCGTGCAGCTCTTCTATTTTCAGGAAGGCCTGAACCACCGCCACGAAGGCGTTGAGGTAAAACGCGACCAGCGCCGCGACGGCGTAGATCCGGCGCCACGCGCCGGTCAGGTTCCAGGCGTAATAGCCGGCGACGGCGATCACCAGCACAGCCAGCGACAGAATGCCGACAATATGTGATGGCAGCACGGTGGTTGCCGGAAACAGAAATCCCGTGCCGCTGGTGAGGATGGTTGTCGCGAGAAAGCCCGCGGTCACCGCGCCGTGGTCCGTGCCGCGCAGCATGCCGGCGAGGACTCCAGCGCCAAGGGCGAGGGCTACAAAACTTATGGTGACGTGAAGGGTGGTGAATGCCGCGAGGGATAGACCGAGAACCATGAATGCCTCACAGGAAGTTCAGGGTGCCATTATAGCGGGATTTTCCCAAATTTCTCGGGAATGTGCCGGCGCGGCAATTTTGTGAGTTTTTCCCCAGGATTTGCCTTATCTTTGAGGGGTGTGGAGAGGGAGGAGAATATCCATGACGCGACTTAATATGCGGGCCGTTGCGCCCGCGATGATGGCTGCCGTGATGAGCCTTGCCGCCAGCGTTTACGCTGCGGAAAGCTACCCGACCTTCAAGGTCGATCCGGCCTGGCCCAAGCAGCTGCCCAACGACATCATCATGGGCGACATCGGCGGGATTGGCGTGGACGCCAATGACCACGTCTGGGTCATCAACCGCCAGCGCACCCTCGACCGCACCAATTTCCTCGGCCTAACCAAGGATCCGGCGAGCTCGGTGTGCTGCCGCTACGCGCCGGCCGTCATCGAGTTCGATGCCGAGGGCAATTACATCCAAGGCTGGGGCGGGCCCAACTCGCCCACAGACCCTGGCGCCAAGTTCGACTGGCCGCTGGGCGAACACGGCATCACGGTCGACTACAAGAACAACGTCTGGATTTGCGGCTACGTCAAGAATGCCGAGCAGGGGCTCGACGACAACCAGTGCCTCAAGTTCACCAAGGACGGCAAATTCCTGCTGCAGATCGGCCACTCGGGCAAAAGCAAGGGCAGCCTGGATACCGAGAACCTCAACCATCCGACGCAGGTTTACGTCTGGCCCAAGACCAACGAGGCCTTTATCTCCGACGGCTATGTGAATCGCCGCGTCATTGTGTTCGACGCCGACACCGGCAAGTTCAAACGGATGTGGGGCGCCTACGGCAACAAGCCCGACGACAACGTCACCAAGGACCGCGTCTACGAAGGTCCGGGGCCCACCCAGTTCAACACCGTGCACGGCGTAAAGATGTCCAACGATGGGCTGCTCTACGTCAACGACCGCCAGAACAACCGCGTCCAGGTGTTCACACCCGACGGCAAGTTCGTCAAAGAGGGTTTTGTGGCGCGCAATACGCGCAACTCCTTCGGCACTTCGTTCAGCTCGGCCTTCTCCGGCGATGCGGCGCAGACGTTCCTCTACATCGCCGATCTGCCGAACTATAAAGTTCACGTGCTCAACCGCCAGACCCTGGTGGAGATTCCTGAGGCCGCCTTCGGCCATGCCGGTCCCTATCCCGGCCAGTTCAACCAGGTCCACATGATCACCTCGGATTCCAAAGGTAACATCTATACGTCCGAGGCCAACGGCGCCCGGGCGCAGAAGTGGGTATTTACGGGATTGTCGAAGTAGATGAAGGCCGCCGGTTACGGAACCGGCGTCGTCATCGGCTTGGTGGAATCGACGATATAGGTCGCGATGCTGCGGTAGACATCGGGGCCGGTGCTGACGCCGTTGTGCGCCACGCCCGCGGGCGTGAGGTAGGAATCGCCGGCTTTCAACATCCGGTCCGGCTGGCCCTTGAACTTCAGTGTCAGCTGTCCCGAAAGCACATAGCCGATCTCATCACCCGGATGCGTGTGCATGCCGGTCTGCGCGCCAGGGTCCAGTTCGGTGCGCATGGTGACGGTGACGAAGGCGGTGCCGGGAACCGTCACGCGCTGCAACTCTGTGCGGCGAATGCCCGTTTGTGCAGTGGTTGGTGCATCGGCGGCGATGGCAAAGCCGCTAAAGCCGATCAGGGCCACGCATAGAACGAGTTTTTTCATCGCAAATCCTCCCCTGTTGGACGGCAAGCTTATGGCGCTTGCACGGCCCAGTACAGGCCCGGGATGCCGTCCTGCGGCGTGCCCACCTCCAATACCTTCGTCGGCACCGGATCGTTGCTGAATGCAAACTCATAGCTGTCGTGGCCGTTCATGTCGCCCGGCTTCTTGTCGCCGTCGAAGGTCCACAGCGCGTAGTCCTGGTACATCCACTGCTTGCCGCCGTCGGGCAGCGTTCCGACGGTCCAGTACCCCTGCGCCTGGGCGTCGTCGGGCGCGCGGAAGGGGTGCCAGTGCTTGGCGCATTCGCCGGTGCAGCGTGCGTTGGTGCCGATATCCCGGCCCACGGCGGGGCGGGCCGGCTGGCCGCGGCGCAAGGAATGCCCGCCGCCCGATTGCCAGATATTGGCGTCGCGACGGTACAGCGTCATGCCGTTAGCGTTCGCCAGCACTTTGCCTTGGCTCGGGGTGTTGGAGATCGTGACGCCGTCCGGCATGAAATAACGCATGGCGGCCGCGACCTCGTGCAGCTGATCGACGCCCACACCGTAGGCATCGCCGTACACATGATCCTGTGCATAGGTGTAAAGCGGGCGGCCTTTGTAAGCCCACTGCTTGATGCCGTCGTCGCGCACGACAGCCGAGAAATCACCGATGGCTTCGGCGAGTTGCGGCGCCGGCACCGGTGTCCACATCTTGCTGTCGCTGCTGTCTTGCTTCGGATCGCCGGTGAAGCTGTACAGCGTGCGCTCGCGGTAGTCGACCAAGGCCAGCGCCGTGGCGTCGGCGACTTCGCGGATGGCGATGCCCGTCGGAATCATCGAGCTCCGGGCGGGATACATCAGAGCGATCTTCCAGTCGGGCGGCGGCGGATTGTCTTTGGGCGGTTCATGGCGTCCGCCGACGCGCCCGTCGTAACCGACCGGATTGCCTGCGCCGTCGAGGCGCTTGGCGCCGGAGCGCGCGGGGCTGTTGCCGTGAACGGAACCGGGATCGACGTCTTTGACGAAATGATAGACCGGTTTGCCGTACAGCGCCCACTGCAGGCGTCCGTCATTACGCTTGATGACGCTCCAATTGCTTGTGTTCTTGGCATCGGGCGAGGCTTCAACGGGCAGCCAGAACAGCGCGCACTCATCGTTGCAGGCTGATTTTCCGCCGGGGTCCTTGTCGTGGGTGTACAGCGTCAGGCCACGGGAATCAGCGTAGGCGATTTCATCGCGCGGCAGCGCCGCCGCGGTGGCCTTGCTGAGATCGTAGCCCTGCGCCTTGCCCAGCGGCTGGAGGGTGATGCCGGGCGGGGTGGCAAGTGGCGTCTCGGTGCTTTTCGATGCGGCATGGGCCGCCAGCGGCAGCGCCAGCAGCGACACACTCAGCAGAAGTTTGTGCATGGCCTTCCCCATTTTAAGCGAGCAGCTCGGTGACGGTCTTTGATGTCGTGTTCGACAAGGCGCCCCAGCTCGTCAGCGGCACCTCGAAGGCCTGCTGGACGGTAAGCCCGATGCGCGTCGCCGGGTCGCCGAGCAGGGCGATGTGCTGGCCGCTTTTGATGCGCCCGCCTGCGCCCCCGACCGTCAGGATCGGCAGCATGTCCATGGTGTGCGTGCGGGCGTAGCCGTGATCGGTTTGCCAGAGCACGACAGTGCGGTCGAGCACGGTCTTGTCGCCTTCCTTGATGCTGTCGAGAGCGTCGAGGAATGCCACGAACTGGTTGTTGGTCCAGTTGATGAACCAGGTGACTTCCGGCTGATAGCCCAGTTTTTCATCGATGGGCTCTTCGTGGGTCCAGCTGTGCCAGGTTTGTGTGCTGCCCGGTTTGCGCAGGCCGTTGGCGCCGGTCAGAATGTTGAACACGCGCGTTTGGCCACAGGCGAGAGCATGGGCGATCAACTGGCCGAACAGCTTGTTGGCGTGCTCGGCTTCGCCGACCGTGCGCCCGACGGCAATCTCGGGCACCTTGCCCGGAATCGTGCAGGCCGGCAGCGGCTGGGGCTTTTGCATTTCCAGGTCGAGCTGATGCTCGATCTGGCGCACCGCCGTAAAGTATTCGTCCAGCCGCGCGCGGTCGCCGGCGCCCAGCTGCGCCATCATGCTCTTGCGTTCGTCGGCCACGGCGGTCAACACGCTCTGGCGGGCCATTACCATGGCATCGGGATGAAAATTAGCAGCGTTGGGGTCCTTGAACTCAGGTCCGAAGATGCGGGCATACAGCGCTGCCGGTGATGGCTCCGACGGATTGCGCGCGCTGCCGCTGCGGTTGGAAAAGCTTACGCGCGAACCATCGAGCGAGACCTCGATCGAGCGGAAACGCGTGCGCGCGCCAATGACGTCGGCAATCTGGCTGTCGAGGCTGGGACCGGAGTTGGCGCCCAGTGGAATCATGCCGGTCGAGGCAATCTGCCAGCCGGTCGTGTGGGTCTCGAGGGGACGGCCGTCCATGAAATACTTGGTGCCGCTGATGATGTTCATGCGCGGTTTGAACTTGTCGAACATCTTGAGTTCGATGTTGTTCTCATAGTCGCGCCCGGTCTTGCTGGGCACCCAGCGGCCGTTGTTGAAGCCCAGGCCCTGGTACCAGGTGCCGAAGCAGGCCGGCAGCGATTTGCCGGTCGCGGCCAGCGCCGTGCCGTTGCCGTTCAGGAAACAATCGAGGAAGGGCAGGCCGACGGTAACGGCCGCGCCGCCGAACATGCCGCGCAGGATGTTGCGGCGGTTCATCAGTTTGGTGGAGATGGTGTTGTGCATGGCGGTCTGTCCTAGGGCGCGGCGGCGGTCTGGGTTGCGGGCGGCTTGACGCGATAGAAGCCGTCGCTGGTCGCAATGGCGCGCATCAAGTCGGGCAGGCGATAACCGTTCGCCGCGAAGAATTTCTGTGATTCCGTCAGCCACGGATCGCTGTTGGCCAGCGACTGACCGACAGCATAGGACGACAGCCGGTTCACGAGGCAGCTGGCCGTGGCCGGATGGTCGTGGATGACGCGGCCCAGTTCAGCAGCGCCATTAAAGGGTTTGCCGTCGAGGGCGCCCGAGGTGTCGAGCGATGCACCGTTTTCGGTGGTGCGGTAGGCGCCGGCCCCGTCGAAGTTCTCAAGGGCTAGGCCCATGGGGTCGATGATCTTGTGGCAGCCCGTGCACATGGATTCGGTGGCATGGGCGTTCAAGCGCTGGCGCGCGGTCTTGTAGACTTGGTTGTTGGTGTCCTGGACGATGTTGAAGTTCACCGCTGCAGGCGGTGCGGGCACCTTCTGGCAGAGGATGACTTCGCGCAGCGCCTTGCCGCGCAGGGTCGGCGAGCCGCGTCCCGGCGGCGAATGCAACGACGTGAAAGCCACCTGCGTGAGAATGCCGCCGCGCGGGTCGTCGGCGGAAAACTCGAAGGGCTTCCAGGTGTCGGGCGCGCCGTTGGGGCCGTCGTTGATCACCGGCACGCGGTAGATGGCGCCCAGCTCCTGGGTCATGAAGGTTTTTTTGGTCGTGAAGATATCGCGGTAGTCGCCTCTGTTGGTCAGCAGCAAGTCGACGATGGTCTTCAGCGTCTGCTCCTGCGCGTCGGCGGCCACCTGAGCGCTGAACTTTGGGAACAGCGCCGCGTCTTTTGTCAGCAGCGCGAACTCATCAAAGCCGAAGTTGTCGGTGAAGAAGGCGCGCACGCCCGTCTCCAGACGCCGCGAGGCCAGCATGCGGTCGACTTCGTGGGCGAGGCCCTGGTCGGTGTTGAGCGTGCCTTTCTCGGCGGCGTCCAGCAGCTGCAGATCGGGGCCGGCGTTCCAGAGGAAGAAGCTGAGACGCGAGGCTTTGGCATAGGCGTCGAGGCGGAACTGCCCCGGGTGATCAGGATCGGGCTCGACCATTTCCTGTCGGAAGATGAACTTGGGCGACGCCAGCAGGGCGCCCAGACTCAAGGACAGGCCGGAATAGAAGTCCTGGGTTTTTTCCGTCGCGACATGGGCAGCTTTGACATATGCCTTGGTTTCCATGCCGGTCAGCGGACGGCGATAAATCAGCCGGCCGACCCTCTCCATGAACTTGGCGACGCAGGCATCATCCGGCGCCTTGTCCTGTTTGGGCTGGCAGGGAATGAGAATCTTTCTGTGGCGGGTGTCGACGACCTGGGTCGCGATTTTGCGCGCCATCACGTCGTATTGCTCCATGCCGGCGGCGGTGACGCTGACGGTGCCCGAGCCCACGGCCAAAAGTCCGCCCATGCGCAGTTCCGGCTCGAAGCGTCCGCCCAGGGTGATGGCGGGGCCGAAGACGTCGGCGATGATGTTCTCGTATTGCTCGGGCGTCAGGCGGCGCGTGACGATGTCGCGGGCGACCAAGTCAGCCTTCGGCGCCTCGGCGGCAGCCGCAACGCCCGTCGGCGCATCGGCTGAACAGGCGGCGAAGAGCGCAACCACACTGGCGCCGGTGGCAAGGACCGTAACAATACGGGGCAGAACGCGCATCTCAAACTTCCTCAGTTATGGTCCGGCAACAAGCTTGCCGTCGGCAGACACGACGAAGGCCGGCACGGCCTCCAGGTAATAGGCCGTGGAAATGCCCATGTTCTCGCCGGTCTTGGGATCGGGCAGGGCGTCGGCGTTTTTCTTCAGGAGATAATAGAGGCCGGGGATATCACCGGTGATGCAGATCTCCATGGCCGGCGCGCCGCTGGCGAAACCGGAATAGATGTCGGCCCACAGCTGATAGCCGCCCAACAGGCCTTCGAGCGCGCCGTCGGGCTTCAGCTTCAAACGCATGTGGGTGTTCTGCAGCTGGAAGTCGTTGACCACCATCGGGTTCTGCAGCATGCGGAAAGCGCTGTGTTCGGTCAGCTCGACGACGCCATTCTTGACGCGGCCTTTGAGCACATTGTGCGAGCGCGGATCGGGATCGACGCGGTAGGTGGTGTCGGCGCGCGGTGTGCCGTCGATGTTGGACTTCAGATAATGCAGCGCACGGTCGAAGGTGACGGTGACGTCGCCGTCCTTAGAGAGATCCTGGCCGCTGATGCTGATCAGCCACGCCGGTTGTGAATCCTTCAACTGACCCCAGGCCCAGGCCCAATATGTCGGACGGCCGGCCAGCGAGCCGCGGAAGGGCCGCATGCAGCCAAAGGCCCGCGCCAGCGCGTCATCGACGCCGGTTTCGCCGGTCTCGGGATCCTTGAAATTGTTGGGGCCGTCCTTGCCGTCGAGATTGAAGCCATAGGCGACATTGCCGACGAGCGGATGCAGCATGGGGTCTTTGACCGCGGCAGGATAGGTATAGGCGCTGACGGGTTTGCCATCGACGCGGCCGCGGTATTGCATCAGTTCGTTGAGCGCGGCATTACCTTCGCCGCCGCCTTTGCTGATCTCGGCGACGCGCTGCGGCGGTAGGCCAAGATCATGCAGGTTCTTGATGTATTGCACGGTGATGTCGGGGTTAAGCCCCGCAGGACAGTCGCTGTCCTGGGAGTATGTGGCTTGGCCGAAATAGCCGATGACAAAGGTGCGGGTTTCGGCCGCCGCGGCGGTCGAATACAGGCCAGCCAAACACAACAGCGACAAAATCGCGGCACGGCGCTCAGACACGTTCAGTCTCCTCCCAGAGCCCAACGGTGCGGGCATTTTACATCAGATTGCCCGGATGTACTTTATTTATCGTCTAAACAAGGCCGCGTCGCGGTCTTGGAAAATGACCTCTAACTTACTTGTAAATATGGCTTTTTGGGTTGTCCGTAACGGCGATTACACGCTGAAAAACCGTCGCTGCCGGCGGCTTTGAAATAGGGCCTGCGCGGGGCGATGTAAAGCGAGCAGCGAATGCCGCTCTATGGGGGAATAATATAGATAATATCAATCTAAAGTAGTATTATCAATCGACGCGCAATCGCGCCTTCAGTTGCGTCGCGGCGCGGGTGTAGCCGCCGTCGCCGCCGTCGACGAAGTGGACATGTTTGTCGTCGGTCGCCGAGGTCACGAGGCAGGTCATAACGGCGTGGTCGGAGACGTGCATGCCGTACTGCAGATCGCCTTTGGCCGCGCGTGCATCGAGGTAAGCGCGCACGCGCTCTATGCGATCAGTGGGGCAGTCGAAGACCAGGGCCAGGCTTTCACCCGAGCGGGCGAAATCGACGGCGCCCTTCAACACATCGCGGCGATATTGCTCGGCGCTGAACTTGCCCAGCTTGAGTTTGTATTTGACGAAGATGTAGGCGACGAGGGTTTCTAGACCCACCAGCAGCGTCATCAGTGCCAGCGATCCGCCCTGCTTGCGCGCCTTGGCTTCGCGGATCATTCCCTTGGGCGGCCACCGCGCCTGCAGGCTTTCGAGAGAGGCTGCGTTCAAAGCCGGCACGCCAGCCTCGCGGGTCAAATCGCTGTGCAGGCGTCCGTGCTCGTCTCCGCGCACCACAAGGGCCACCATCTTGCCGCGCGCCGAGCGTAGCGGCGTCCAGCGGCAGGACAGTCCAGTCAGATCGGGCGGCTGGCCGTCGTCGTCGGCATCACCAATCATGGCGAGTGATGCCAAGCTGTCGTCGCCGCGGCCCTTGACCGAAGATTCCATCAGGTCAACGCCGTCACCCAGAAACACCGCGTAATTGCTGGTGGATGCAGGTTGATACCTGCCGACACGCACGTCCTTGCCGCGGCGGGTAACTTCGGACACAGGGGCAAGGCCGACGCGCAGGTCGAGTTTGAATTCCTCACGGGCAAAACGGCGGGTCTGCGCCAGCGACCGGCGGGCCGTCTGTGCGTGTTCCGGCGGCACCAGGGCCACGGCGCCATCGCCGCCGAACTGATAAGGAATGCCGCCGCACAGGTTATTGAGCGATGCAATCATCGCCGCAGCAGCAAAGTTAACATCCGAATGCTGGCCGGTTTCGACGGCGGCCGTCGAGCCCTTGATATCCGAAACCGCGATATACCAGGAGTCGGGCACAGCAATATAATTACGGCTGTCGAAGACCTGGCCTGGCTCCTTCATCGGCGTTAGCGTGTCATAAAAACTGGGTATGTCTGCCATGCCTGCTCCAGGTGTTAGCCTCTTCTACGCCACGGCCGCGATTTTAGATTACCATAGGGCCAGTTGATTCCGGGGACCGTTCAATGCTGCGTATTTCCGCTCTTGCGCTTGTTCTGCTGTTACAGGCTCTGCCGCTATCAGGCCACGCCTGGGCCCAGCCCGTCTATCGTTCCGACGCCGAGCCGCCGATGAAGATGGAGCCGGCGCTGCAGCAGATCGAAGATCGCTGGGCGATGATCCGCTACGAGTTGAAGGGCAAGCGCGAAAAACTCGTCGCCGGCAAAGCGCTGATCGAAGACGCCGCGACCCTGGTGAAGGATTATCCTAACCGTGCCGAGCCACTGGTGTGGCAGGCCCTGGCACTCTTGGCCGACGCCGAGACGCGTAACGACTACACCGGGCTCGGCCTTGCCAAAGATGCGAAGCGTATGCTCGAACAGGCAGAGACCATCGACCCCAACGCCATGGCGGGGCTAATCCCGAGCACGCTCGGTATGCTGTACTACGAGACGCCCGGATGGCCGCTGGCCTTCGGCGACGACAAAAAGGCAGAAGCGCTGCTCAAGCGCGCGCTCGAGATCAATCCCGGCGGCCAGGAGACTAACTATTACTACGGCGACTATCTGGTGATGAACGGCAAAGGCCGTGAGGCGGTGCCGTATCTGGAGCGCGCCAGGCTGGTGGCGGTGCGCGAAGGCCATGAACGCGCCGACCGCGGCCGCAAGCGCGACATTCAAGAAGCCTTGGACAAGGCCTTGAAGGACCGGTAGCGGGCAAGCATCTTATCGAAGCTGGCCAGCAATACGGTTTCGATCTCGGGGTTTTTCTCAAGGCGCGACAGCAACAGCGCCGCGGCTTCCAGCGTCGACAGGCTGTCCTTGCGCGGCTCCTTGCGCAATCTGCCGTAGCGCGATGGGTGTTTCGGATTGAGCGCCACGCGCTGGGTTTTCAGCATCCAGGCATTGCGCCACCACAGAGCCTTGGCCTGGCTCCAGGTGCCGTCGAGCACGATGATGCCTTCAAGTCCGGCGAAGGCGGCCTGCTGGTCCGGCGCCGGGCCGGTGCCTTTGCGGTTGAGGGCGACGACCTCCTGACCCGGCAACAAGTCGGCGCCCTTGGCCGAGCCGAGATAAAG
>CANJPG010000058.1 GCA_947476065.1 Fidelibacterota bacterium | reverse complement strand
GTTGTTGCTAGTGCTATTCTGAAGGCTCTGTTTGTAGGTCATTTGGTTCTCTCGCTCTGTTTGTGATGTCTGAAGAACTGCTCTCTCGATCATCATGTTCACATAATAGCAATTATGAGCGAGCGTTTCAGGGCCAGTCTTTTGACATCGGACAGCGGTCTGATGTTAGACTGCTGTCTGATTGAAAAGTTGTGTTGATGTGCGAGTTAAAGTCGGGGACTTAAAAATGGCACTAGATGTGAATGCTCATACGAAAGAGCGTCGAGCAATCTATCGATTCTGGTGGGAATATTTGCGCTTAGCGCACGAAGTCGCTGCGTTGGAATACGATCAAGACTTTCACAACGACGCAGACAAAAAGTTCATCAATGCTGTCAAAGTCGCATTGAGGAATTCAAAGAAGTACTATGCTTCTTGGCATCTTAATGAACTCAGTGACTTCAAGAATTTCAAGGTCTGGTTCAAGGAGCATGCTGAATTGTTTCAAGAAGAGTTTGTTGTGCGTGAACTTGCACACGGCAAAAAGCCTCAGGACAAAGATGCAATTGTCGTTGAGGTGCCTCTTCGTTTTTCAAAGCGAGAGATAGCGAGGCAAATGCAGAAGGTTGTCGACGCTGCTTATAAGGAGCGTGATGCTCGCACTAAGGCGGGGAAATCGAGAAAGAGGACTTCTGCTAAATATTCGCTTTCAGTGGGACAATTTAAAGTAGATCAAATCAAAGAATATTTGACGATCTACAGCAATATTCAGATGCTGAATCTGAAAGGCAAACTTGTTGCTGGTCAAACAGCAAAGGTGAGGGGTGTCGAACTGTTGCAAGCAGTCAACAAGTTCTACACTGAACGCGATCAGCGTCGCGGTGAAATTCAAGGGATTTTCGAAATTGAAGAAGTGAGACGAGCGAACGGCAGACTTGATGGTGATGCTAACGAAAATCAGATGAGGTCAGTGAATCGCTACATCGGCAAAGCGGCGAACATCATTCTGAATGTCGCTGGTGGTGAGTTTACTGGTGACTATGAGTAGATCGGTCGTTTCTTGCGTCGCTCGTGTGTGGAATTGAGGGATTGCCACTTAAAGTGGAAGTTTTTGCGTACTCAAGCGCAGGTGGTATAGAATCGGTTTCTCACTCATCAAAGGGAGAAATCACGATGTCTGCGCTCAAGAAACTCATGATAAAGACTGTGTCGCGGCAAACGGTGCTGTTGCTGGCTGAAATTCGACGCAAGAAGATGGTTTCTAAGATCGAGGAGCAGCAGGCGCTGCTGGAATCAGTGCTGAAGGGGCAGGAATTCAAGGTTACGAGGCAGCGTGTCACACGAGACGCCGCAGGCGCGAAGGTGCGTCATACTGTGGATCGTCAGGTAAAGGCTTGGTGGTTCGCGCAAGGCGCTGGCGCTGCTGTGTTCGTGCAGGCGAAGTACGGCACTAAGGTGATTGCGCTCAGCGGCGCTGGAAACTCTGTTCAGGTGGCTACGGTAGGCGATGTCGCTGCTGTGCTGTCGGCGATCAAGGACGCTGTTGTCGCAGGTGAACTGTACAATGCGATCTCAGCGGTGATTTCAGCACGGAAAGTCACGAAAACCAGGTCGGTGAAATAAAACACCATGGCTACAGGCGGCTGACAGGCAAAAAGATGGTCTGTAAGTCTATGAAATTTCTAACGGTTTCCAGATTACGGTTCTCGAAGCGCTAACACGCCTCACGCGTGTATGGATACAAAGAGCGCTTCGGTTTACCGAGGCGCTCTTTTTCTTTGTGGCCCGCTTAGTAAGTACAGTTTTGGTGAGTATTGGTATGAAGCCCAAAGTTTTTATCGACGGCGAAGCAGGTACGACAGGGTTGCAAATCCGCGACCGCTTGAAGGACCGCGCCGACATCGAGTTGGTGTCGATCGATCCCGCGCAGCGCAAGGACCCGGCGGCGCGGGCGGCTCTGTTGAACGGCGCCGACGTGGTGATTCTGTGTCTGCCCGATGATGCGGCGCGCGAGGCAGTGACGCTGATCACCAATCCGGCCGTGCGCGTGATCGACGCCTCTACCGCCCACCGCACGGCGAACGGCTGGATCTACGGCTTTCCCGAGATGACGCCGCACTACCACCAAATGATCGCGCAGGCGAAGCGCGTCGCCAATCCGGGCTGCTGGGCGACCGGCGCGATTGCTTTGCTGCGGCCGCTGGTGACGGCGGGCCTCATGGGGCCCGACTATCCGGTGAGCATCGGCGGCATCAGCGGTTATTCCGGCGGCGGCAAGGCCATGATCGCCGAGTTCGAAAACGAGAGCGATCCCACGTTTACGAAGGTGCCATATCGGATTTACGGCCTGGAACTCGCGCACAAGCATGTGCCGGAGATTCAGAAGGTTTCGGGCATGCGCATTCGCCCGCTGATGGCGCCGTCGGTCGGGCGCTACGCCCAGGGCATGCTGGTGGAGATTCCCTTGCATCTGACGCTGCTGTCGCCGGGCCTGAAGTCCTCGGACATCCATGCGGTTTTGACTCGGGCTTATAAGAACCAGGCCTTCATCGAAGTTGTCGCGCGCGACAAAAGCAATGCCCTCAAGACGCTGGCGCCGGAGGACCTCAACAATACCAATAAAATGCGCCTGTTCGTCTTCGGCCAGGACGGCGGCGATCAAGCGCGGCTGGTAGCGCAGCTCGACAACCTGGGCAAGGGCGCCTCTGGAGCCGCGGTGCAGAATATGAATATCATGCTGGGCCTGCCCGAGGCGGCGGGGTTGGCATAGGGAGAAGCGCATGACCGGTCCGATCATCATACCGTGGAACGGCATCACGCCGCGCATTGCCGCCGACGCGTTTGTGGCGCCCGGCGTCGTGCTGGTGGGTGACGTCGAGATCGGCCCGCGGTCGAGTATATGGTTTGGCTGCGTCTTGCGCGCCGACGTCAACAAGATCCGCGTCGGCGCCCGCAGCAATATCCAGGATGGCACGGTGGTGCATTGTGAAAGTGCCCGCGACGGCAAAGACGGCTTCCCCACTATTATCGGTGACGACGTGCTCATTGGTCATATGGTGATGGTGCATGGCGCGATCCTTGAAGACCGCGCGTTCATCGGCATGAAGTCATCGTTGCTGAATGGAACGGTCGTCGAGGGCGATGCGATGGTGGCCGCCGGCGCGCTCGTGGCCGGCAAGCGCATTCCCAAAGGCCAGCTCTGGGCCGGCACGCCGGCCAAGTACATGCGCGACCTGACCGAACAGGATCTCAAGGGTATGCGCGCGGGCACGCTGCGCTACGAAACCAACGCTCAGATTTATCGCCAGCAGCTGGCGCAGACTTAGCGCATGAAAAACATGGTGGCGGCTCTGGCGCTAAGTGTCGTGTCCGGAGCCGCATGGGCTGCCGAAATGGCGCCCAACTTCAAGGCGTCGCGCATCCAGGTCGTGGAAGGGAGCGTCTCCGCCACAATTGGCTGCGATGTTTTGCCGTCCAATGCCGACGTCGCGAGAATGGCGCTGGATGTCTTGGAGAGCCAAAAAGCAGCCATCGGTGAGGCGCGCCAGATCACGCTGTTGCCCACGGGCGGCAAGCCAGATCCGGCGGCGCTCAAGATCGCCTTCGACATTCATGTGGTCTACGAGATCTACAACTCCACCGACGGCCCCCGCGCGAGCGAGATCGATGCGGCGGACAAGGTCTGGAGCGGCGCATCGCAGGTTTATCCGGGCGAGGTCGAGCTGCAGCCCTGGAACACCGACGTCGGCTGCGGCGACGACGTGACCTACGCCGTCCAGGACATCGTCAAGCAGAGCATTCTTTCGCTTACCAAGCGCATGAAGTAGCCGGCGCGCTAGACCGCCCGTGCTTTCACGTAACGGCCCGGCGCGTCTTCGATCACCTTGAGCTTGCCGTCGCCGGGTTTGCGGGCGGGCACGCTGGCGCCTGACTGCGGCGCGAGCCACTTGTCCCAATCTGTCCACCAAGAGCCGGGGTGTTCCTTGGCGCCTTTCAGCCATTCGTCAGGCGTGGCCGGGTTCTTGGCGTTGGTCCAGTAGTTGTACTTCTTGGCCGAGGGCGGATTGACCACGCCGGCGATGTGGCCGGAGCCTGCCAGCACAAAGCGCACGGGGCCGCCGAACAGTTTGGTGCCGGCATAGGTCGAGGCCCAAGGGGCGATGTGGTCTTCGCGGGCGCTGATCATATATGTGGGCACGGTCACGGTGCGCAGGTCGATAGGCACGCCGGCCAAGGTGATGCCGCCGGGTTTGGCTAGATTGTTCTCGAGATACATGTTGCGCAGATAAAAGCTGTGCATGGCCTTCGGCATGCGCGTGGAATCCGAGTTCCAGTAGAGCAGGTCGAAGGGGAAGGGCTCTTTGCCCAGGAGATAGTTGTTCACCACGAAGGACCAGATTAGGTCGTTGGAGCGCAAGAGGTTAAAGGAATTGGCCATGTCGGCGGCGTCGAGGAAGCCGCCGGCCTCATCCATGCGCTTTTCAAGCCCTTCGATCTGCTGCTCGTCGATGAACACGCCGAGGTCGCCCGGGTCCTTAAAGTCGGTGAGGGCGACGAAGTAGGTGGCGGTGGCAACGGTGTCGTCACCTTTGGCCTTGAGGTAGGCCAGCGTCGCCGACAGCAAAGTGCCGCCGATGCAGTAGCCGACCATGTGCAGCTTGGGTGCGCCGGTCGCGGCCAACACGGCGTCCTTGGCGGCGATGGCGCCATCCAGCATGTAGTCCTCGAAGCTGGTGTCGCCCATGGTGCCCGAGGGGTTGACCCAGGAAACGACGAAGGTGGTGTAGCCCTGGTCGGTCAGCCACTTCACCAGGGAGTTCTTTTCGCGCAGGTCCAGGATGTAGAACTTGTTGATCCAGGGCGGCAGGATGACGATGGGGATGTCTTTCTGCTCGGCCGTGGTCGGGCTGTACTGGATCAGCTGCAGCATCTTGTTCTCGAACACGACCTTGCCCGGCGTCGAGGCGACGTTGATGCCCATGGTGAAGGCCTTCTCGTCGGTCATGGAGACCCGCAGCTGGCCTTTGCCCTTTTCCAGGTCGGCCAGTAGGTGTTCGAGGCCTTTTACCAGGTTCTCGCCTTTGGTCTCGGCGACGGCCCGCAGCACTTCGGGGTTGGTAATGGCGAAGTTGGTCGGCGCCAGGGCGTTGACGAACTGGCGGGTGAAAAAGTCGACCTTGTGCTGGGTATGGGGGTCGAGGCCCTCGATACCCTGCACGGTCGATTGCAGCCAGCGGGAGGTCAGCAGGTAGGACTGCTTGATGAAGTCGAAGACCTGATTGTCCTGCCAGTCCTTGTCCTTGAAGCGCTTGTCACCGGGGTCGGCCTGGATGACCGGGGTGTCGGTGCCGTTGAAGGCCTTCAGCGCCACCGAGCGCCACAGCTCCATGTAGTCCTTCCACAGGGTGATCTGGGCCTCCACCAGCTTGTCCGGGCTCTCGAGCATCTTGGTGGTCAGCTCGAGGAAGGCGGCGCCGATGCTGACCGTGTCGGCCATGCCCATCTGGGCGGCCTGGCCGGGATTGCTGGCATTGCGGGCCATGAAGTCGCTGATGAGGCGCTGGGAGCGTTCGGCGATCCCGGCCATGTTGGCGGTCCATTCGTCCGGGCCCGGGGTGGGCGGGGCGCTCGGGGTTTGGTCGGCCATGGCGGACTCACTTTTTTTGATTTTTTTGGCGGGTCACTCAGAGTATGCATTAGGCGTAAGAGGCCGTAGGTTGTCCATCGCAATGTCCAATCCGGGCGGCGGTGCTTTTCGCGGGTGAATTGGACCTCGCGGCCAGTCTCTGCTAGACTGAATCTAAGACCTGAGCTTGATCTGATAACTAATTGAATTAATGGTGATTGCTGTGAGCCCCAAGATCGTGAACCAACGCCCGGCCCCGTCCACCCTGCGCTGGACCGCCGCGGCCGTTGCTGCACTCCTTCTCGGGGCCTGCTCCGGCGACAAGAAAGAGGTCGACGCGCCTGTGCCGCGCCCGGGGGCTTCGGCGGGCACTTCCTCTGCCCCCAGCGGCGGTTATGCCTACGGGGGAGCCGTTCCCGGGGCCGCTGGCGGCGCCAACCGCTTCAAGGCGCCGGGCCCCGTGGCCAGTGGCACACCCGATCTGAACACCGTTCCGACCCAGGCGCCCAAGGCGCGCTCGTCGCGCGAAGAGCGCGAAGAGACCATTGCCGGTTTGGTCGCCGACCGCAGCAATGCGCGCTATGCCGATCAGGGCGGGCGCACCATGCCGGTGGCCGTGCGTCCGTTGGTCGACACCCCCGAAGCGGCCAAGACCGATGCGGTCGCCCGCCTCGAGGCTGCGGCCCCGCAGCGTCCGCCTGCGCCGGTGACGCCGCCGCCATCCCTTGAGCCCTTGCCGCAAATCGCGCCGGTAAACGCGGACGTCGGCCCGCGTTCGCCCGGATCAGCGCCCCGCCGCGGCGCGGCTACGGGCGGCGACGAAGTGAAGATGGCCGGCAGTCCGGTCAGTCTGCAGGGCTTCCGCCCCCTCGCGGAGTTTTCAGCCCAGACCTACAGTAAGTCGAGCTTGGCCGGCACCATGAGCATGATCGGCGGCGGGCTAACGCCCAACGACCGCAACGTCCTGAATTCCACCGCCCGCGCGCAGATCGACAGCCGCGGCAAGGGTGTCTTGCGCGTCGTCGGCCATGGCACCGGCGGCATGGACCGCGCGGTGGTGGCCGCCAATGAGCTGCTGCGCCTGGGTGTTGCCAAGAACAACATCTACATCGGCATGGACATGATCGCCGGCCCCACCGAGGTCTTCCTCGACCGAGCTAAATAGGGGCCTTTAATGCCGGCTCACGCACGACCCGGCTTCTAAATGGCCCCACTTCCAGCTAAAAGACCGGCCGAAAGCGCTGCTCGGGATTCCATACCTTGGTCATAATCCAATGACAGGATGAAGTTCGGGGCGGGGCGTCGCAGCCGGTCGGCTCGCGTCTCCCCGAAATCAGACCAAGGTCACGACCATGAATACCGACTTTCACCGCATTAAACGCCTGCCCACCTACGTCTTTGCCGAGGTCAACGCGCTGAAGGCCAAGGCCCGCGCCGCCGGGAAGGACATCATCGACCTCGGCATGGGCAATCCCGACCTGCCGACGCCGCAGCACATCGTCGACAAGCTGTGCGAAGTGGCCCAAGACCCCAAGGCCCACCGCTACTCGGCCTCGCAGGGCATCAAAGGCCTGCGCAAGGCTTTCGTCGGCTATTACGAGCGCCGCTTCGGCGTTGAGCTCGACATGAACAAAGAGGTTTGTGTCACGCTGGGCTCGAAGGAAGGCTTGGCCAATCTGGCGTCGGCCATCACCAGCCCGGGCGACATCATCCTGTCGCCGAACCCGGCCTATCCGATCCATCCCTTCGGCTTCATCATCGCCGACGGTTCGGTGCGCTATCTGCCCTTCGAGCCTAACGAAGAGTTCTTGCAGGCGCTGGAGCGGGCGGTGACTTACACCCAGCCCAAGCCCAAGGCCTTGATCCTGAACTATCCATCGAACCCGACGGCCATGGTGGCCAGCCTCGACTTCTATGCGCAGGTGGTGGACTTCTGCCGGCATCACGAAATCTGGATATTGTCGGATCTTGCGTACGCCGAAATCTATTTCGACATTCCGCCGCCGCCGTCGGTGCTGCAGGTGCCGGGAGCGAAGGACATCTGCATCGAGTTCACGTCCATGAGCAAGACCTATAGCATGCCGGGCTGGCGTGTGGGCTTTGCCGCCGGCAACAAGGACCTGATGGGCGCCTTGATCCGCATCAAGTCGTACCTGGACTACGGCGCCTATACGCCGATCCAGGTGGCGGCCGCCGCTGCGCTGAACGGACCACAAGACTGTGTCGCCGAAGCGCGCCAGATCTATAAAGAGCGCCGCGACGTGCTCATCGAAGGCCTCGCGCAGGCGCAATGGCATGTGCCCGTGCCGCAAGCCTCGATGTTCGCTTGGGCGCCGATCCCGGAGCCGTTCAAACACCTGGGCGCGCTCGAGTTCTCCAAGCTGCTGCTGACCGAAGCCGGCGTCGCTGTCGCACCCGGCACAGGCTTTGGCGAAAACGGCGAGGGCTATGTGCGCATGGCGGTGGTTGAGAACAAGCACCGCCTGCGTCAGGCCGTGCGCAACATCAAAACGTTCCTCGGCAATGCCGGCCCCGCCATAGCCGCCCATGAGAAGAAGCGAGCCGGCGCGTGACCCAACCACTGAAGATCGCCATTGCCGGCCTCGGCACCGTCGGGGCCGGCGTTCTCAAGGTGCTGGAGAGCAACGGCGCTGCCATTGCCGCCCGTTGTGGGCGCTCGATTGTCGTCACCGCCGTCAGTGCGCGCGATAAGAAGAAAGACCGCGGCGTCGATTTGAAAAACGTTGCCTGGTTTGACGATGCCGCCGACATGGCCGTCAAGGCCGATGCCGACGTGATTGTCGAACTGATCGGCGGCAGCGAGGGCATGGCACGCAAGACGGTGGACGCCGCCCTTGCACGCAAACTTCATGTGGTGACCGCCAACAAGGCGCTGCTGGCGCATCATGGCGTAGCACTTGCCAAGACTGCCGAAGCTGCCAACGTGTCGGTGGCTTACGAAGCGGCAGTGGCGGGCGGCATTCCCATCATCAAGGCGCTGCGGGAAGGTCTGGCGGGCAATACCATCCGCCGCGTCACCGGCATTCTCAACGGCACCTGCAACTACATCCTCTCGACCATGCGCGCCTCGGGCCGCGAGTTCGCCGACGTGCTGAAGGAAGCGCAGGATCTGGGCTATGCCGAAGCCGATCCGGCTTTCGACATCGACGGCGTCGATGCGGCCCATAAGCTGGCCATTCTCACCAGTGTCGCTTTCGGCACCGAGGTCGATATCAAATCGGTCCATGTTGAGGGTATTCGGCATGTGTCTTCGCTGGATATCCAATATGCCGACGAGTTCGGCTATCGCATCAAGTTGCTGGGCCTGGCTGAGCGCGACGACAAAAGCGGCGGCATCATCCAGCGCGTTTACCCATGCCTGATCAAACCGGACCAGCCATTAGCCGGCGTCGAAGGCGTGTTCAATGCCGTGGTCGCGGAAGGCGACTTTGTCGGCAAGTCTGTCTATGAGGGCAGGGGCGCAGGCGCAGGCCCGACCGCGTCAGCCGTGGTGTCCGACCTGATGGACATCGCCGCGGGACGGCGCGTGCCGACCTTTGGCATTCCCGCCGCGCAGTTGAAAAAACTGCCGTCGGTGCCCTTGGATCAGCATGTGGGCGAATACTACGTGCGCCTGCTGGTCGTGGACCGTCCGGGTGTCTTCGCCGATATCGCCGGTGCGTTCAGAGATGAGTCGGTGTCGATGGAATCGGTGCTGCAGCGCGGACGCACGGCCAATGCCAATGTGAACGTGGTGATCATCACCCACGAGTGTCAGGAAGCCAATCTGCTGCGGGCCTTGAAGCTGCTGCAGGCCAATGCCGCCCTGGTCGAGCCCCCCCACATGATGCGGATCGAGAACCTGAAGTAGTTAAGATGCTTTCTTCGCAGCTCAACGCGTAAAGAAGTCCATACTTTCCTGGCATTACAATGCCAGTTGCCATTCCCGGGCGCGGCCTTCAATATCCCCGCCATTCTTTTTCACGCCGTCATCCGAGGGCCCTCAATGTCGCTTCAACTGGATTCTTCCTTTCACAACGTCCTTGAGCGCAACCTTGCCTTGGAAGCGGTCCGTGTGACCGAATCCGCCGCGCTTTCTGCATCGCGCCTCATGGGCCGCGGCGACGAGAAGGCCGCCGACCAGGCCGCGGTGGACGCCATGCGCGAGGCGCTCAACAGCCTCAACATCGACGGCACGGTGGTGATCGGCGAAGGCGAACGCGACGAAGCGCCCATGCTGTATATCGGCGAGAAGGTGGGCTCGGGCGAGGGGCCGAAGGTTGATATCGCTCTCGATCCGCTGGAGGGCACCACCATCACTGCCAAGGGCGGACAGAACGCCTGCGCCGTCATCGCGCTGGCCGAGTCCGGCAACTTCCTCAACGCGCCCGATGTCTACATGGACAAGCTGGCCGTGGGTCCTGGCTTTCCGGAAGGTGTGATTGATATCGACAATTCGCCGGAGCAGAACCTCAGGAACCTGGCCAAGGTGCGCAAATGCGAGATCGGCGATTTGCTGGTCTGCATTCTCGACCGCCCGCGCCACACCGATCTGATCGCCAAAGTGCGCGCGGCGGGTGCGCGCATCATGCTGATCACCGACGGCGACGTCTCGGGCGTCATCGCCACGGCTCAGCCGGACTCCGGCGTTGATATTTACATGGGCTCGGGCGGCGCGCCTGAAGGCGTGCTGGCGGCGGCGGCCTTGCGCTGCATCGGCGGCCAGATGCAAGGCAAACTCCTGTTCCGCAACGACGACGAAATCGCCCGCGCGCGCAAGTGGGGCATCAAGGACCTGAACCGCAAATACAGCATCCTCGATCTGGCGAAGGGCAACGTCATGTTCGCCGCGACCGGTGTGACCACAGGGCCGTTCCTCAAAGGTGTGCGCCGTTTCCCAGGGGGCGCCGTGACGCATTCCATGGTGATGCGCTCCAAGACCAATACCGTCCGTTACATCGAGGCCCACCACAGCTTCGAGCATGACGAAAAATAGGTCGTGAACGTACCACTTCAACCGAACGGCTTTTCTGATACCGCGCCCTTCCTCGGCGTCGCCCGCTCCGCCTTAGGCCGGCGTTGGACTTTGCGCGCGACCAATGATGCCCAGGTAACAGAGCTTGTGCGCGGCGCGGGCGTGTCCGATGCAGTGGCGCGCGTGCTGGCGGCTCGCGGCGTCGATGCCATGGCGGCGGCGCACTTCCTGAAGCCCACCCTCAAAGTACAGATGCCCGACCCCAGCACGCTGGCTGACATGGACAAGGCGGCGGCGCGCATTGTCGCCGCCATTAAAGCCGGCGAGCGTATCGCCGTGTTCGGCGATTACGATGTTGACGGTGCAACGTCGTCGGCGCTGCTGCGGCGCTTCTTCCGCAGCATCGGCGTAGACGCCATGGTTTATATTCCCGACCGCCGCCTTGAAGGCTATGGCCCCAATGCACCGGCCCTTTTGAAGCTGCGCGAAGAGGGCGTGAAAGTCGTCATCACCGTCGATTGCGGCATCGTGGCTTTCGAAGCGCTAACGGCGGCGGCCGATGCGGGGCTCGATGTGATCGTCGTCGATCACCACAAGGCCGAGCCGCAATTGCCGGCAGCCGCTGCGGTTGTGAATCCCAACCGCCTGGATTGCACCAGCGGGCAGGGGCACGTGGCGGCGGTCGGTGTTGCATTCCTGCTGGCAGTCGCCGTCAATCGCGCGCTGCGTGTCGGCGGCTGGTACACCGCCAACAGCCGCACCGAACCCGATCTGCGCGAGCTGCTCGATCTGGTGGCTCTGGGCACTGTTTGCGACGTGGTGCCGCTGAAGGGATTGAACCGTGCCTTCGTCGTGCAGGGGCTCCAGATCCTTGCGCGCGGCAACAATGTCGGGCTGGCGGCCCTCGCGCGTGTTTCCAAAGTGGACAGCAAGCTGACGGCCTATCATTTGGGATATTTGCTGGGGCCGCGCGTCAATGCCGGCGGGCGGATCGGTCAGGCGGACTTGGGCACGCGGCTCTTGTCCACAGAAGACACCGACGAAGCGACGGCGCTCGCGCTACGCCTTGATGAATTCAATGCGGCGCGCAAGGAAATCGAAGCCGCGGTTTTGCGCGAAGCCATCGAGCAGGTGGAAAGCACGCCGAGCGACGATCCGGTGGTTTTTGCTATCGGCAAGGACTGGCATCCGGGCGTCATCGGCATCATCGCGGGCCGCTTGCGGGAACGATATGACCGGCCGGCCTGTGTCGTGGCGTTGGATGGGGGCATGGCCAAAGGATCTGGCCGCTCGGTTGCGGGCATCGACCTCGGCCGCGCGATCGCGGGCGCACGCGAGGCCGGTCATCTGTTCACCGGCGGCGGCCACCCCATGGCGGCGGGTTTCTCCGTCACGGAGGATAAAATCAAGGACCTCGTCGCCTTCGTGCAAGATGAAGTGCGCCGCCAGCTGCAGGGCGAGCAGTTCGCGCCCGCCATGGAATTCGACGGGGCGCTGGCGCCCTCGGCGGTCACCGCCGATCTGGTGGCCGAACTGGAATGTGTGGCGCCGTTCGGTTCCGGCAACGACGAGCCGCGCTTTGTGGTGGTCGACGCGCAGATCAACAAGGTCGACGTCGTCGGCAACGGCCACGTGAAGTGCTATCTCTCGGGCCGCAGCGGCGGGCGCCTAAAGGCAATTGCTTTCAACTGTGTCGATTCCGAGCTGGGCCAGCTGCTGCTCACCAGCCAGGGCCGGCGTTTACATCTGGCCGGGACCATCCGCGCCGATAGCTGGCAGGGCCGCACCGAGGCGCAGCTGATTATCGACGACGCCGCCGTTTCATCGGCCTAACCTATTGGTCCATCTATGCATAAATGGCATCTCCCTGACATGGGCCTGCGATTGACGGGCTTGCAGAAAGCATGTCACGGTGCTGGTTACGTAATGTCACAAACGGGGGGTTTACCTATGTCGTTCGTTCGGAAATTGGCCTGCCTCGCGGCGGGGATTGGCGCGATGATGGTCGTGGCTGTGGGCGCGCACGCCGGCCAAGCGGCCACTGGCTTCAGCGGCGGCACCTTCTCGTGCCTTGAATATACCAACGGCTTGGGCGACGCCTCGGCGGGCAAGATGCAGTCGAACATCGCGCGCATCTGGATCCAGGGTTATCTCTCGGGTTATTACACCGGCAAGAAGACCTATGAGACCACCGACGATGCCGCGGAAGCCCAGGCGCTCGATGATCTGGTCATCTCTAAGTGCAAGGAACTGCCGCAGGCCTCGATCCTGACGGTGGCGCTGCAGGCCATTGCAATTGCGCCCCACAAAATTCCCAGCAAGGTGGCCGGTGTTGACCTGACGCCCGGCACCTACACCTGCGGTCAGCACCTCGACGCCAAGGGTGGACCGGCCGCTGCGGCCAACGCGGCGGACCTCACCGAGATGTGGGCTTTCGCGTTCATCCAGGGCTACAAAAACGTCGGGCTGCCCGACATGGAGATCAAGCCCGAGTTCAAAGAGGTGCTGATCAACGCGCTCAATAAAGTGTGCGGCGGCGCGCGCGATAAACTCTATATGGACTACACCGCGCTGGTCGCGGAAAAGGTCAAGATCGCCGGCTAAGCCGCGGGCGAACAGCAATAGAAAAGGGCTCCGGAAACGGAGCCCTTTTTTTATGTCTTACGCTGTTCGGATTATTTCTTGCGCTGCTTGCGCCGGCCGGGGTTTTTCGGCGGCAATGAATTGTCGCCGTCGCCCAGGATGCGCTGCATCAGCACGGCGTCGACCCAGCGGCCGAACTTGAAGCAGGTGGAGCTGAGCGCGCCGACGACGAAAAATCCATGGCGGCTGTGCAGGGCGAGGGACGACGCGTTGGTGCTGTCGCCGATGACGGCGATCATTTGTCGAAAGCCGAGAACAGTGCAGCGGTCGATCAGCTCGGTCATCAGCGCGTTGCCGACGTCGCGGCCGCGCAGCTCTTGCGAGACATAGACCGAATCCTCGATGGTGTAACGATAGCCCGAGCGTTCGCGGAAGGGGCCGGCGTAAGCGTATCCGACAACATTCTTCCGATGGACCGCCACCAGATAGGGAAGGCCGCGGGAGGTAACCCGCTGCCAGCGAGCGGTCATTTCGGCGACCGTCGGCGGTTCCTCTTCGAAGGAGGCCGTGGTGTCGAGCACGTAGTGGGCATAGATCTCCTGGATTGCGGCCATATCCTGCTCAGTCGCCAGGCGGACGCGCACCTTGACGGGCGAGGTCGAGGGCTTGGCTTGCTGCGTGCTCATAATAAGGACCGGCTCCGCCTGCAGGAGATGAACGGGCAACGTCAGTAGCGCGAGTGCCCCCGCCTGGCAACCCGGAAGCAACCCAACGGGCCGCGCCCTGGCGTTTATGGCCTCGGGCCGGTGGCAAGGGCTAACCCTATGGCAGCCCGCGAAAAACCCGCCGGCCCGGGCAGCCATAAATCGGCAAAAATCGCCCCCAGACGGCTTGATTTATCGCACGGCAGCCTTTATCACCGGGCGCTCCAAAGGTCCCGCGCAAGGCTCCTTGCGTCCCCATCGTCTAGAGGCCTAGGACATCGCCCTTTCACGGCGGTAACCGGGGTTCGAATCCCCGTGGGGACGCCAATATTTTCAAGGGCTTAGGATTGGAAGCGGGCCCAAAATGGCCCGCGTGTCCAATACAGGTCCAATATACTCCCTACAGGATTTTGGCTAACCCTCCAGGAAACGTGCGCAAATTTTCGAACCGCCGTTACGTTGGAATGACTGCCAACTCGCGGAGGGACCTGCGCCCTGCTAAAGTCGTGAGATGGGGCGCGTGGGGACAATTCTGATCCTACTGCTATCTCCGGCCCTGGCCTGGGGCGCGGCCGGTCCGAGCGACGATCAGGTTCGCCAAGCCATCATCCAACAATCGATCGCTCAATATCCTGGTAACTGCCCCTGCCCTTATAGCCGCGCCAAGAATGGCAGTACCTGTGGAAAGCGCAGCGCGTACAGCCGACCCGGCGGAGCCTCTCCTTTATGTTTCCCTGCGGATGTTGGCGGTGCAGCGGTGAGCGCCTATAGAGCAAATCTAAAGTAGAGAGCTAATCATGAAAAAATTGATCGTTTGGGTGGTCTTCTCTTTTGCTGTTGCAGGTTGTGCAAACCCCTATCAATCGTTTTACGAGGCGGCTCAAATCCCCCCGCCCCCCTCAGCCCAGCTAATAAATTTCATTGGGGAACCCCGAGTGATAACCAGCTCAGGGAATTTGCCCGACGACATCAAAATGCTATTCGAAGACGGGTACGGTCTGGCCGGGTCATCGAATTTTGTCGGGCCGGCGCAAAATCAAGTCGGCGCTGTAGCTCAAGCAAAAAAACTTGGCGCGGCCATCGTGGTGATCGGTTCGAAATACCAGAGCACCGCTACTGGCGCGATTCCCCTCGTAACCACGACACCACAAACCACCTATACCAATGGCAATGTAACCGCATATGGAAGTGGCGGCGCGGCGTATGGGAGTTATTCGGGTACGTCGACAACGTATGCTCAACAAACAACTATGATCCCATACGCTGTTGATAGGTACGATCAGGTTGCAGTTTACTTCAAGCCGATGGAGAGAAAGGGATTCGGTGCTGTGTTTGGTCCAATCTCCGACGAGCAACGTCAGCAGATCGGCACAAACAAAGGGCTGGTCGTAAAAGCTATCCGCAAAGGATCGCCAGCGTTCGGAGCAGATCTTTTGCCCGGCGATATCGTTTTGTCCGTAAACGACAATCCAATATTCGACGATGAATCAGCTGGAGTGGCGTTAGTGGCGGCGCGGGGAGGATTTGCAAATCTGGAAATAGTCCGGAGCGGCCAGCGATTTAAGAAGTCAGTTTCCGTACCGATTGGCGAATGGTAGAGAGCGCATCGACCGCTCGGAATTCAACAAAGATGGTTAGTTCAGCAGGGTAGGCGTCCAAGAGGCCAACGGCGCCTTGGGGTCATTGAAAATGCTGTAAAGGGCGTGCACCTCAGCCCAGGTGAAGCGGTTGGAATATTGGCCACACATAATGTTTATCGGGATTCTCTTCTCATTTTTTTGAAGACGCACCGATATCAGGCATGTCCCTTATAAGGTCAGATGGAATTTGTTCATTTAATACACCGAGAAATCTAACCACAACTTCCTGGCGCTTTTCTAGCTTGCCCGTAGTCAGCCATTCCTGTGCTGTAGTACCCACATATTTCATGTCTCCGGGTGCTCGCGCATGGTCATGTAGCCAAGAAGCAAAAAGCAATTTGGAAGTGCGTTCAAGATAGGCGAGGCGCCGAAAATCATCGGATAACTCAACCCTACTGAGGACTTTTTTTGCAATTGGCTGTGCGACGGCGTATTTCTCGCGTTCATCCGCGGTCATTTTTTTTTCGTCAACGGGAAACCCGTATTTCTGAGCAGCAAAATTGAAGAACTTGAGAGCCTCTTCTGCTCCCGGAATCTTCTCAGCTTCAGCATAGCTATCGAACGCAGCATTTAGGAGCGAGCGTTCGAACGTACAGGCGCCGTCCGGGGGAGGAGAGTTTCTTTTGTTGCTCTCCAGTTT
>CANJPG010000057.1 GCA_947476065.1 Fidelibacterota bacterium | reverse complement strand
TTCCGCGCCGATGGTGGCGGCCTGATCATCACCGCCCGCGTCTCGCCCAAAGCCTCGCGCGACGCGGTCGTGGGCGTGATGCCGACGCCCGATGGCCAAGCGCTTAAGATCTCCGTCACCGCGCCGCCCGACAAAGGCAAAGCCAATGCCGCCGTGGCGGCGCTGTTGGCGAAAGCCTTCGGGGTTGCTAAAAGCAGCGTGACTTTGATGGCAGGGGAAACCGACCGGCGCAAAGTGCTGCGCGTCGCGGGCGATCCCGTACAGCTTTCCGTCATCGCCCAGCAGTGGATGAAAACATGACCGCTCAGATCATCGACGGTAAAGAGGCTTCGGCCCGCTTGAAAGACGCCGTGGCGGCGGCGGTGGCCGATCTCAAAGCCAAGCACGGCGTTGTGCCCGGACTTTCGACGGTGCTGGTGGGCGAAGACCCGGCGAGCCAGGTCTATGTCGCCAGCAAACAAAAGACCGCCCACGCGCTTGGCATGAACTCGGTGCAGCATACACTGGCGGGCGATGTCTCCGAGGCCGAGGTTCTGGCGCTGATCCGCACGCTTAATGCCGATCCGGCGGTGCACGGGATCCTCGTTCAGCTGCCGGTGCCCAAACACATCGACAGCTTCAAGGTCATTACCACCACCTCGCCCGCCAAGGACGTCGACGGCCTGCATCCCGAAAGTGCGGGGCGCTTGGTGGCGGGCGGCGAAGCGCTGGTGCCCTGTACGCCCATGGGCTGCGTGATGATGGCCAAGGACGTGCTCGGCGATCTCACCGGCTTGCATGCGGTTGTGGTGGGACGCTCCAATCTCGTGGGCAAGCCCGTCGCGCACCTGCTGCTGAATGAAAACTGCACCGTCACCATCGCCCACTCGCGCACCAAGGATCTGGCCGCGGTCTGCCGTACGGCCGACATTCTGGTGGCGGCCGTCGGACGCAAGGAAATGATCCGCGGCAACTGGATCAAGCCGGGGGCCACGGTGATCGACGTGGGCATCAACCGTGTGCCCGTCGACGGCGGCAAAAACAAACTCTACGGCGACGTGAACTTCGCCGAAGCATCAGAGGTTGCGGCCTTCATCACGCCCGTGCCGGGCGGCGTCGGCCTGATGACCGTGGCCTGTCTGATGGTCAATACGCTAAAGGCCTGCTGCACGCAGAACGGCATTGCCGACGTAGCGGTGCCGATGAAGTTGCCGCCGCGCCGCTAGAACTTACTGAAATCCGGCGCGCGTTTTTCGAAGAAGGCGGTGGCGGCTTCGCGGAACTCTGCCGAGGCTAGGCGCGCGGCGACTACTTTGTTTTCCCAGCTGATGCGCTCGGCGATCTCAGGGCCGTTGCCGCGCAATAGGGCCTTGCTCAGGCGCAGGGACTCGGGCGGCTTGGCGACCAGGGCCGCCGCTTTTGCATTGACGGTTGCCATCAGCTCCTCGGGCGCGACCACATCGTTGATCAGCCCCAGCTTCAAGGCTTTCTCTGCCGTGAAAGCTTCGCCGAGCAGCAGGAGTTCGGCGGCCTGCACATGGCCCATCAGGCGCGGCATCAGCAGCGTCGAGCAGAACTCCGGCACGATGGCGATGTTGACAAAGGGCAGCTGGAATTTGGCGCCGGCCACCGCATAGGCCAGGTCGCAATGCAGCAGCAGCGTCGTGCCGATGCCGATGGCGAGGCCGTTCACGGCGGCGATCACCGGCTTCGGAAACGTCGCCAGCGTGCGCATGAAACGGAACACCGGCGCGTCGGCGTCGGTCGGCATGTTTTCGAGGAAGTCTTTGAGGTCATTGCCGGCGGTGAAGCTGTCGGCCGTGCCGGTGATCACCGCCACGCGCACCGTCTTGTCGCCGGCGGCGGCTTTCAGCGCGGCTGCGGCGTCGGAATACATTGCCGCCAGCAGTGCGTTCTTTTTCTCAGGCCGGTTGAAGCGCAGCGTCAGCACGCCGCCCGTGGTTTCCGTGACGACGTGTCCGCTCATGGCTTCCCCCCGCTTGATGTCTAACGCCTTACTTCTTCTGATGGGCCATTGTACCCAAACGCAGGCGCAGGGCATTCAGCTTAATGAAGCCCTCGGCATCGAACTGGTTGTAGACCGAGTCCTGCTCAAAGGTCACATAATCCATGCGGTAGAGGGAGTTGGGCGATTTGCGGCCGGCGACGGAGGCGCTGCCCTTGAACAGTTTCAAACGCACGACGCCGTTGACCCATTCCTGGGTCTTGTCGATGGCGGCTTGCAGCATCTCGCGCTCGGGTGCGAACCAGTAGCCGGTGTAGACCATCTTGGCGTAGCGCGGCATCAGCTCGTCCTTCAGATGCATGGCCTCGCGGTCGAGGGTGATGGATTCCATGGCCCGGTGGGCCACATGCAGCAGCGTGCCGCCCGGGGTTTCGTACACGCCGCGGCTCTTCATGCCGACGTAGCGGTTCTCAACGAGGTCAAGGCGGCCGACGCCGTGTTTGCCGCCCAATTCGTTGAGCTTCGTGAGCAGATTCGCCGGCGATAATTTCTTGCCGTTCACCGCTACGGCATCGCCCTTGGCGAATTCGATTTCCACATATTCGGGCTGGTCGGGCGCTTTTTCCGGCGACACCGTCAGGCGGAACATATCGTCGTGAGGTTCCTGCCACGGATCTTCCAGCACTTTGCCTTCGTAGGAAATGTGCAGAAGATTGGCGTCGGTGGAATAGGGCGCTTCGCCGCGTTTGTCTTTGGGAATCGGAATCTGGTGCTTCTCGGCGTATTCGATCAGGCTGGCGCGGGAGTTCAATTCCCACTCACGCCAGGGCGCGATGACTTTGATGTCGGGCTTCAAGGCATAGGCCGTCAGTTCGAAGCGCACCTGGTCATTGCCTTTGCCGGTCGCCCCGTGAGCAATCGCGTCGGCGCCGGTCTCAATGGCGATCTCGATCAGGCGTTTGGCGATCAAGGGCCGCGCGATCGAGGTGCCCAGCAAGTACACACCTTCATACAGCGCATTGGCGCGGAACATCGGGAATACGAAGTCGCGCACGAACTCTTCTTTAAGGTCGTCGATGTAGATCTGCTTGATCCCCATCAGCTCGGCCTTCTTGCGCGCCGGCTCCAGCTCCTCGCCCTGGCCGATGTCGGCGGTGAAGGTCACCACCTCGCAGTTCTTCTCCACCTGCAGCCAGCGCAGGATGATGGAGGTGTCGAGACCCCCGGAGTAGGCCAACACGACCTTGCTTGCTTTCGCCATGTGCTGATTATCCCAAATACGCCTGAATTCGGCGCGCAGTATAGGCAGCGCGCCGCGCGGGGCAAGTGACGGTTTGGCCAGGAAAACGGCCGCTATAGGGGCTAGGTATGAGCCTCTTTCTCCGCCCACATCTGCCGGGCGGCTTCGGCTTCCGCCGCGTCCTTCAGCCGCTGTTCCTTGGCCGACAGACGCTCGCTGTCGGTCTTGAGCTGCCCGCATGCGGCCAGGATGTCGCGGCCGCGCGGGGTGCGGATGGGGGCCGAGAAGCCTGCATCCCACAGCACCTGCGCGAAGGCCTCGACCGTGGCGGCATCGGAACATTCGTAGGGTGTGCCCGGCCAGGGATTGAAGGGGATCAGGTTGAACTTGCAGGGAATGTCTTTAGTCAGCTTGATCAGCGCACGGGCATGGGCCAGCGTATCGTTCATGCCTTTCAGCATGACGTATTCGAAGGTGATGCGGCGGGCATTGCTGGCGCCGGGATAGTCGCGGCAGGCCTGCATCAGCTCTTTCAGCGGATACTTCTTGTTGATGGGCATGATCACCGAGCGCGTGTCATCGTCGGGCGCATGCAGCGAGATGGCGAGGTTGACGCCGAGCTCCGCGCCGCAGCGGTGAATCTCCGGCACTACACCCGAGGTGGACAGGGTGATGCGGCGCTTGCCGACGGCGATACCCTCGCCGTCCATGATGATCTTTAGGGCCGTTGCGACGTTCTCGAAATTATAAAGCGGCTCGCCCATGCCCATCATTACGATGTTGGACAACAGACGGCCCTCGTCGGTCGGCGTCGGCCATTCGCCGTAGCTGTCGCGGGCGACCATGAACTGGCCCACGATCTCGGCGGGCGTCAGGTTGCGCACGAGGCGCTGTGTGCCGGTATGGCAGAAGCGGCAGGTCAGCGTGCAGCCCACCTGTGAGGAGATACAGACCGCGCCGCGGTCATCGTCGGGAATGAAAACCGTCTCGGCCTTCTGGCCGTCCGCGAACTGCATCAGCCATTTGCGCGTGCTGTCGGTAGAGGTCTGCTCGCGGGCGACAATGGGCCGCCCGACGACGAAGCGCCTCTCCATGCGCAGGCGCAGCTCTTTGGACAGATCGGTCATGGCGGCGAAGTCGGTGGCGCCGCGGTGATAGATCCAATGCCAGACCTGCTTAGCGCGGAAAGGCTTCTCGCCGAACGCTGCTAGAGTTGCCGCCAAATCAGCGCGGCTCAGCCCCACCAGGTTGGTGCGGGTTTCGGCAGTTTGAGCAGTATCTGCGCGAGCGGAATCGGGTGCCATAAACCGGGACCTAAGCCCAAATCACGCCCCGGGCAAGGGTGTTAAAGGTTTTAAAGCCGAATCAGGGGCTTGGTCGGTGGATCGATAAGTCCGTGATGGTCGCCTTAGCGCTGCACAGCGGGCATTCCGGGTCGGGTTTGACCTTCACCTGGCGCATGGCCGCCGACAGGGCGCCGTAAATCAGCAGCCGCCCGGCCATGCTTTCGCCGATGCCCAGCAGTTCCTTCAGCACCTCCGTTGCCTGCAAAGTGCCGAGCACGCCCGCGACTGCTCCCAGTACACCCGCTTCGTCGCAGGACGGGATCTGCCCCGGCGGCGGCGCTTCCGGATAGATGCAGCGGTAGCAGGGCCCACCCGCATGAGGCTTGAACGTTGCAAGCTGACCGTCGAAGCGCAGCACGGCCGCCGACACCAATGTTTTCTTTGCAAAAAAACAGGCGTCGTTGATGAGAAAGCGCGTCGGGAAATTGTCGCTACCGTCGGCGATGACGTCGTAGCCGCCGATCAGCGCGGTGGCGTTGTCGACGGTGAGACGCATCTTGTGCTCGATCACCGTGACGTCGGGGTTGAGCGCCGCCACGGCCTGTTTGGCGCTGGTGGTTTTCTCCATGCCGATGCGATCGGTGGTATGGGCGATCTGGCGCTGCAGGTTGGACAGATCGACGGTGTCGTCGTCAACTACACCGATGGTGCCGACACCCGCCGCTGCGAGATACAGAATCAAGGGCGAGCCCAAACCGCCCGCGCCCACCACCAGCACTTTAGACTTCAGCAGATTCTCCTGCCCGATGCCGCCCACATCCTGCAGCAGGATGTGACGGGCGTAACGGTGGATCTGCGCTTCTGTAAAATCCATTAGCTCTTGTGTGCAACGCCCGTCGAGCCAAAGCCGCCCGCGCCGCGCGCGGTGTCGGCGAGGTCGTCTTTTTCTTCCCACATGATGGTGCGCACAGGCGCGACCACCAACTGGGCGATGCGCAAGCCGCGCGTCACGGTGAACGCCTCTTTGCCGTGGTTGATCAGGATCACGCCAACTTCGCCGCGGTAATCGGCGTCGATGGTGCCCGGGCTGTTGAGCACCGCGACTGCGTGTTTTGCCGCCAAACCCGAACGTGGGCGCACTTGAGCTTCAAATCCAGCCGGCAGCGCGATGGCGAAACCAGTTGGAATAATGGCGTGCGCGCCGGGCGCCAGCACCACATCGGCTTCCACCGCGGCGCTGAGATCGAGGCCCGCCGACAACTCGGTCTGATAGGCGGGCAGCGGCAGGTCGTGACCGCTGGGCAGGCGCTTGATGGAAACCGAAGTGACAATAGGCACGGGGCTAACCTCTATAAATTGCGTTCAACAAAAGCGCTGATGCGCTCGGCCAATCTTTCCGCGACGGCGCGCTTCTGCAAGGTCGGCCAGCTTTCAACTCCGTCGGCTGTGACCAGATGTACGGTATTGTTATCGCCGCCGAAAGCGCCGCTGCCGGGCGAAACGTCGTTGGCCACGATCCAATCGCAGTTCTTTTTGGCGCGCTTCAACTGGGCATTCTCGATCAGGTTCTCGGTCTCGGCGGCAAAGCCGATCACAAGGCTGGGGCGCGAAGGTCCCGGCTGCGCCAAGGTGGCAAGAATATCGGGATTTTCCGCGAGCTTCAGGGCCGGCGTCTTCCCGCTTTCTTTCTTGATCTTCTGCCCGCCAGCACTCTCGACATTCCAATCGGCCACCGCCGCCGCGCAAATAACAATCTCCGCCGGCAGGGATTCGGTACAGGCCTTCATCATCTGTTTGGCGGTCTCGACGTGGATGATCTTGACGCCATCGGGATCGGGCTCGTTCGTCGGACCGGCGATCAACGTGACACTGGCACCCAGTTCCGCCAGCGCCGTCGCCACCGCATGGCCTTGTTTGCCGGACGAACGATTGGCGATATAGCGCACCGGATCAATCGGTTCATGCGTCGGGCCGCTGGTCACCAGCGCGCGGAAGCCGGTCAGCGGGCCTTGGCCCGCGCTCTTTTGGAAGAAGCGCGTCAGCGCCGCAATGATCTCGGGCACCTCCGCCATGCGGCCGTTGCCGACTTCGCCGCAGGCCAGGTCACCGGCGCTGGGGCCAACGACGCGCACTTCGCGGGTTTTGAGGATCTGCAAATTGGATTGTGTGGCCGGGTGCGTCCACATCATCACGTTCATGCTGGGCGCGATCATCACCGGCTTGTCGGTGGCCAGAAGCGCCGTGGTCGCCAGATCGTCGGCCTGGCCCATGACCATCTTGGCCATGATGTCGGCGGTGGCCGGAGCGACGAGAATGATATCGGCCTCGCGCGACAGCCGGATGTGACCCATCTCCGCTTCGTCGGTGAGGGAAAACAAATCCTGATAGCACTTGTCGCCCGAAAGGGCCGCGAGTGTCAGCGGCGTGACGAACTGCGATCCGCCTTTGGTCAGGATGCAGCGCACCGATGCGCCACGTTCGCGCAGCCGCCTGATCAGGTCGGGCACTTTCACCGCGGCGATGCCGCCGGCGACGATCAGCAGAATGCGTCGGTTCTCAAGCACTGCGGGACCTGTCGGATAGTAGACTGGCAGCCTTAACTATAGCGGGGCAGACTTTAACGGAACATGAGCAGGGCCAACAGACCCGCCACCAGCACCCACGGCGCCCAGACCATCCAATGGACACGCCTGCGTCTGCCCGGTTCGTCGCCGCGGATGGCGCGCGCCGTATCGGGGTGCAGCCGCAAGCCGCCTTTGGCCATATCGGCGGTGACCGCATCAACACGGTCAATGATATGGGGCAGCTTCTCCAGGGTCTCAAGGGCGGTGCTCACCGCGTCGGCGATCTTGCCTTCGGGGCCCAGGCGCTGGCGCATCCAGTCCTCGATCAGGGGCTGGGCCATCTCCCACATATTGACCTGGGGGGCAAGGGTGCGGCCGACGCCTTCGGCCAGCAGCATGCTTTTTTGCAGAAGAAGCAGCTGCGGCTGGGTCTGCATCTCGAAGGTCTCGGTGATCTGGAACAACTGGCCCAACAGCCGCGCGATGGAAATCTCGGCGATGGGCTTGCCCAGGATCGGCTCGGCGATAGAGCGCGCGGCCTGCGCAAAGGCATCGACGGATTTATCGGCCGGCACGTAGCCGGCGCGCACATGCACTTCGGCGACGCGGCGGTAATCGCGCGTCAGAAATCCCAGCAGCATCTCGCCCAGGTTTTTCTGCGTCTCGCCGTCGACGCGGCCCATGATGCCGAAGTCCATGCCGATGATAGTGCCGCGCGCGGTGACGAACAAATTTCCCGGATGCATGTCGGCGTGGAAGAAACCGTGATGGAAGACCATCTTGAAAAACACTTCAGCGGCGGTTTTCACGACGGCGACGGGATTGACACCCATGGCGGCGACGGCCTCGCGGTCGTCAACGCGCGCACCCGAGACACGTTCCAGCGTCAGCACCCGCTCGGCGGTGCGCTGCCAATCGACGCCGGGCACGGTGAAGGTGGGATCGCCGGCAAAGTTCTCGGCTAACTCTTGAGCCGCGGCGGCCTCGAGACGCAAATCCATTTCCATGCGCACCGATTCGGCGAAGGTGCGCACCACCTCGATTGGCTTCAGGCGCACCAACTGCGGCAAGTGGTCTTCGGCTAGTTGCGCAAGCCACAGCAGCGCGTCGATATCGCGGGCGAAGGCGGCTTTGACGCCCGGGCGCAAAACCTTCACCGCCACGTCGCGGCCGTCGCTGTCCACGGCAAAATGAACCTGCGCGATGGACGCTGCGGCCACGGCGGTTTCATCGAAGCTGCGGTAGAACGTCTCCAAGGGCGCGCCGAAGTCGGCCTCGATCACCGCCTTGGCCTCGGCAAAGGGAAACGGCGGCAGGCGGTCCTGCAGGCCCGATAGGTCCGCCGCCGCTTGCTCTCCCAGCAGATCGGCGCGCGTGGACAAGCCCTGGCCGAACTTGATGAACGTGGGTCCCAGCGCCGTCAGCGCGAGCGCCAGGCGTTGGCCGGGGCGCAGCTCCTTGACGTCTTTGCGCGGCGTCCACAGCACCCTGGCCAGGTTGGCCGCGCTCTGCCCCTGCGGATGCCCCTCCAGCAGAAACAGCGCGTCGTATTCGGCGAAACTGCGCGCGATGACCCAGAGGCGTCCGAGGTTACGGAGGGTGCGCAGCATGGTCCGGGCTCAGATCCGCCAGCCGGAATGGATGGCGGCGATTCCACCCGAGAGGTTGCGGACTTTCACCTGGGCGAATCCTGCCGCTTCCATGCGCGATGCCAAGTTTTTCTGGTCCGGAAAGCGGCGGATGCTTTCGGCGAGATAGCGGTAGGCTTCGCGGTCGCCGGCGACTACGCCGCCCAGCCAGGGCAGCACCCGGAAGGAGTAGGCGTCGTAGAGTTTGTCCAGCATCGGGACCAAAACTTTACTGAACTCCAGGCAGATCCAGCGCCCGCCGGGCTTGAGTACGCGCCAGGCTTCGGCAATGGCTTGATCGATATGCGTGACGTTGCGCAGGCCAAAGGCAATCGTGCAGGCATCGAAGCTCATGTCGGGGAAGGGCAAGGCCTCGGCATTGCCGCAGATCCAATTGATGCCGTCCAGGCGCCCTTTATCGATGGCGCGGTTGCGACCGACATTCAGCATCTCGGCATTGATGTCGCAAATGGTCACCGGCAGCGCCGCCGCGCCCATGCGTTCGAGCATGCGAAAGGCGATGTCGCCCGTGCCGCCGGCGACGTCGACAATGGACTGGCCTGCGCGTGGCGCCAGCCAGTCGATCATCGCGCCCTTCCACAGCCGATGAATGCCGGCGCTCATCAGGTCGTTCATCAGGTCGTATTTGGGCGCGACGGCGTCGAACACCTCGCGCACCATGCCGGCCTTCTCCGCCTCGGCTACCGTGCGGTAGCCGAAGTGGGTGGTGTCGCCGCCCGGCGCGCCTTGCGGGCCGGGAGCAATAGTTGGATCTGATTCTATAGGCTGGGCCATGGTTTGCGGACCATAATGCACCAGCCTGTTAAAGTCTCGCTTAACGCCCATCACGCCCTATCTATAGGCGTGCACTGACTAGGATTCTCCGATGCCAGAACTGCCCGAGGTAGAAACCGTCTGTCGCGGCTTGGCCGGCGTGCTGGTAGGGCGCCGCTTTGCCAAGGTCGAGCTGCGTAGGAAGGACCTGCGCATTCCCTTTCCTAAGGGCTTGGCTGCCGCTCTGACGGGCGCCAAGGTCTTGCGCATCTACCGCCGCGCCAAATACGTCATGATGGACCTCGATACCGGCCAGGCGCTGATCGCCCACCTTGGCATGTCGGGGCGCATGGTCATCGCCAGGGACAGCGCCCCGCCCGAGACCCATGACCACGTCATCTTCACCACCGACGACGGCGCCACCATCCGCTTCAACGATCCCCGGCGCTTTGGTCTGCTGACTCTGGCGCCAATTTCGGCGCTCGACGACCATAAATTGTTCAAGCACCTGGGGCCCGACGCCATGAGCGAGTCCTTGACGCCGGACTATCTGTCCAAGGCGCTCAAGGGCCGAAAGACCGCCATCAAGGTGGCCCTCATGGACCAGCGGCTCGTCGTCGGCGTCGGCAATATCTATGCGTCGGAAGCCCTGCACCGGGCCGGCATCTCCCCCAAACGCAAAGCCGGTAGTGTTGCGGGCGCCAGGGCACAAGCGCTTGTGCCGGCCATCAAGCAGGTCCTCGCTGAAGCCATCGCGGCGGGCGGTTCGTCATTGCGTGATCATGTGCAACCGTCCGGGGAACTGGGTTATTTCCAGAACGAATGGCGAGTCTATGGCCGCGAGGGCGAGTCGTGCCGATGCTCCAATAGTGCCGCCGTCAAACGCATCGTCCAGGGCGGCCGCTCGACGTTCTTTTGCGTGTGTTGCCAAAGCTGAGGCGATTCGCGTGGGCTGGGCCCAGCCCGGGGGGCCAAGCCTGCCTTTGGATCCGCCGGCCAGATTCGCCCCGGTTGACTAGCCAGGAGGCATCTCCTATAAGCCGCGCTTCATTTCGGACCCACTTTGCGGGCAACGCCCCGCGCCTTCGGATAAGCACGCATGGCCCAGCACAAATCAGCCAAAAAACGCATTCGCCGCAACGCCCGCGCCGAGGACGTCAATCACGCGCGCACGAGCCGCATCCGCGGTTTCGTCAAAGCCGTGGAAACCGCCATCACCGCCGGCGATAAGACCGCGGCCTTGGCGGCGCTGAAAAAAGTGATGCCGGAATTGATGCGCGGCGCCAGCAAGGGCGTCGTCCACAAGAAGACGGTCTCGCGCAAGATTTCGCGCCTCTCCGCGCGAATCAAAAAGCTCGCCGCCTAAATTTCCTAAGCCACCCCACTCGTCCAGGCTGATCTCGCAGCGCGAGCTGTGGGTGCGGCACGCGCATGATCATTTCGCGGCGCGCATAGGCTGGGTGCAGGTGCAAAAAATCCCCGTCCATTCCAGCGCCGTGCACCCCGGTTTTCAAGGGTGCCTCGTGTACGCCCGCCCGATTCATTCAATTCAAGTCGTTGCGAATCAAAGGCCTCTTCGCTGATGCTTTTTGGTATGAACTTCTCGACGCGATTTTGAAAAAAATCTGTCAACACATCTTTGGGGCTTGTCTCACACGCTTCGCTCGCTACATTGCTTCTCGTACGAAGCAACGTCGACATGCGCTTCTGAAATAGAAGCGCCGCACTGCTCGCCCACCGCTTCGCACTTCAACACGATCAGGATCAAAAAACACACGAGGGGCTGGTTCGGTTTCGTTCAGCTCTGAGGGTCCGATGCGTGTTTGCGAAAACTCTTCTGGGGATGGCGTGATGCAGAGAAACGTTTTCAAGGTCGCAACGGTGGGCGCCGGGAAACGTTAGCAAAGTACGTTGCTTGAGTTCGTGTTTCGGGGAAGCTTTTGTTTGATGGCCGTGCTGCCGCCCGTTCTGGAAATCCAGGCCTTGGAAATTCCAGGTTCGGGCAATCGGCGCCGGTGTGTTGTCCAGGGGGATAACGTCGCGTGAAGAGTTCGGAAGAAACGGCCGTCGATCAGGCTGAATGGGATCGCGTTAAAACGCGCCTCAAACAGGAATTCGGCGAATCAGTTTTCAAAAGCTGGGTGACACCCATCACGGTCGCGTCGCTGCGCAATGGCGAAGTCGAGCTGGCCGTGCCGACGCGCTTTATGCGCGATTGGATTTCCACACATTATGCCGAGCGGATTCGCGCGCTCTGGAACGGTGAAAACCCCAGCGTTCGCAAGGTTACTTTGAAGGTGGAGGCCGCGCGTCAGGCCGCCGCCGCGGCAGCTGAGAAGCAGGATGGCCGCGACAAGCATGTCGAAGCCCCCAGGCCGCAAGCTGCTCGCGCCCCGGGTGCCGTGCGCGCGCTGCCCCGCGCCGCCACACCCCTGCAAGCCAACCCGGCCTCCGCTGCCACCCTCGGTGCCGAACTCTCGGCACCTCTTGATCCGCGCTATGTGTTCGAGAATTTCGTCGTCGGCAAGCCCAACGAATTTGCCTATGCCGCAGCCAAGCGAGTCGCCGAATCCGACCAGGTGAGCTTCAACCCCTTGTTCCTCTACGGCGGCGTCGGTCTCGGCAAAACCCATCTGATGCATGCCATCGCCTGGGAGATCCGCAACCGCGCCCCGCAGCGCAAAGTGGTTTATCTCTCGGCCGAAAAGTTCATGTACAGCTTCGTGCGCGCCCTTCGGAACCAGGACATGGTTTCGTTCAAGGAACAATTCCGCTCGGTCGATGTGCTGATGATCGACGATGTTCAGTTCATCTCGGGCAAAGACTCCACCCAGGAAGAGTTCTTCCACACCTTCAATGCGCTTGTGGACCAGGGCCGCCAGATCGTGCTGTCGGCGGACAAGTCGCCGTCCAATCTGGAAGAAATCGGCGACCGCCTGCGTTCGCGCCTGTCGTCAGGTTTGGTTGCCGATCTGCACCCCACCACGTTTGAATTGCGCTTGGGTATCCTCGATGCCAAGGCCGAGCAGCTGGGCGTGGCCGTGCCGCAAAAGGTCAAGGAATTCCTGGCCCACAAAATCACCTCCAACGTGCGCGAACTGGAAGGCGCTTTGACGCGCCTTGTGGCCCACGTGCAGTTGGTCGGCGGCGCCCTCACCTTGGAAGCCGCCCAGGACCTGTTACAGGACCTGTTGCGGGCCCACGACCGCCGCCTGACCATGGAAGAGATCCAGAAACGCGTCGCCGAGCACTTCAAGATCCGCGTCTCGGACATGAGCTCGGCGCGCCGCAGCCGCGTCGTCGCCCGGCCCCGCCAGGTGGCTATGTATCTGTCCAAACAGCTGACCCAGAGGTCTTTGCCGGAAATCGGGCGGGCCTTCGGCGGGCGCGACCACACCACGGTCATGCACGCAGTGCGCAAAATCGAAGAGCTGATGAAGCTCGATACGGCCTTTGCCGAGGACGTCGAGCTGCTCACCCGCATGCTGGAAAGCTGAGCGGGCAAGCCGTCGTAATTTGCCCGGAGTCCGAGCGCTTTTCGCCGCCTGCCGCAGGCCGTCCGGGGGTGCTTTTACCCCCACCTTTTCCCCTATGTCGGGCCCGCGCTCTCTGGTTATACTCAATGCCCTTTTGTGTTGTTCACGGGTGCGGCCCCGTGGGGGCCGCGGGAGCGAAACACCATCTTCGCCTCGCCGGTTGGGGGGATCGGCCGGCATCGACAGCTAGAGTCAGAGCTAAATTCACAAGATTCAAGAAACATGAAACTCATCATCGAGCGGGCTGCCCTTCTTAAATCCCTGGGTCACGTCCAGAGCGTCGTCGAACGCCGCAACACCATACCCATCCTCTCCAACGTCCGCCTGGATGCCGCCAAGGGCCATCTTTCGCTCAATGCCACGGACATGGACATCGAGATCGCCGAAAGCACCGCGGCGGACGTCTCCAAGGGCGGCGCGACCACCGTTCCCGCCCATACGCTGTACGACATCGTGCGCAAGCTGCCCGACGGCGCCCAGGTGGAAGTGACCTCCTCGGCCGACGGTGGCCAGATTGCCCTCGCTGCGGGACGTTCGCGCTTCAATCTCGCCTCGCTGCCGGTCGAAGACTTCCCGGCCATGTCCGACGGCGACCTGGGCCATACCTTCAAGCTGCCCGCCGCCGATTTGCGCGGCCTCATCGACCGCACCCGCTTTGCCATTTCGACCGAGGAAACCCGCTACTACCTCAACGGCATCTACCTGCACGCCGCCAAAAGCGAGAAAGTTGCCGTGCTGCGGGCGGTGGCTACCGATGGACATCGCTTGGCCCGCGTCGAGTTGCCGCTGCCTGAGGGAGCTGCCGGCATGCCCGGCGTGATCGTGCCCCGGAAGGCCGTCATTGAAGTGCGCAAGCTGATTGAAGAAACCGAAGGCGATATCTCGATCTCGCTGTCGGATTCCAAAATCCGCTTCGGATTCGACAACGTCACGCTGACCTCCAAGCTCATCGACGGCACCTTCCCCGACTACGAACGTGTCATCCCCACGGGCAACGACAAGGTGCTGGAAGCCGAACGCAAACCGCTGTTCGACGCCGTCGACCGTGTCTCGGCCATCAGCTCGGAGAAGTCGCGCTCCATCAAAATGAACTGCGAAAAGGGCCTGATCACGCTCTCGGCCTCCAGCCCCGAAGCCGGCAGCGCGGTGGAAGAGGTCGAGGCGACCTATGCCGCTGGCCATTTGGAAATCGGCTTCAATTCGCGCTACCTGCTGGAAATCCTGGGACAGATCGAAGGCGACGCTGCCCGCTTCACCATGGCCGATGCGGCATCGCCCACGGTCATTCGCGACGTGGCAGATGCGTCCGCGATGTATGTCCTCATGCCGATGCGGGTGTGAGCCCAATCCGCGACACCACGGCCGCTGCTGCGGCACATGCGACGGCGCGGGTGGCGGTTAGCCGCCTGACCCTCTCCAACGTGCGTTCGTATGCTGCGTTGCGGGTCGATGTGGATCACCGCCCGGTGGTGCTCACGGGCCACAACGGCGCCGGCAAAACCAATCTACTGGAAGCGCTTTCATTTCTCGCGCCGGGCCGGGGCTTGCGCGGCGTGCGCCTGGCCCAGGTCGGCCGCCAGCAGCCGCCGCGCGCAGGAAACCCCGTCATTTCCGTGGTTCCTACCACTGTGCCCTGGGCCGTGGCGGTGACCTTGACGACGCCCGACGGTCCGATCGAGATGGGCACGGGCCTGGCCGCGGGCACCACGGAGCGCAGAACGGTGCACATTAACGGCCAGCCGGCCAAAGGTGCCGCCGCCATGGCGCGTCATATGGGTGTGCTCTGGCTGACGCCTGCCATGGACCGCCTGTTTGTCGACGGCCCCGGGTCGCGGCGCAAATTCCTCGACCGTCTCGTCACCTCCTTCGATGCCGACCACGCCGGGCGCATGGCCGCCTATGATCACGCCTATCGTCAGCGCCTGCGCTTGATGAAAGACGGTGGTGGAGACGCGCCGTGGTTCGCCGCCCTCGAAGACACCATGGCCCGCCACGGTATTGCCTTGGCCGCCGCCCGCCATGACGTGGTCGCGCGGCTCAACCGCGACTTATCGGCTGTTTCCGGGCCTTTCCCGGCGGCGACGCTGGCCCTCGTCGGCACAGTTGACGGCTGGCTTTCAGACATGCCCGCCGTTGATGCCGAAGACGCACTGCGCCGCAGTCTTTGGGACGAGCGCCGCGGCGTCATGGGCGCCGGTGCCGGTCCCCATCGCTCCGACTTGGGTGTCGCCATGAGCGCGCCCGGCCATGCCTCCCACGGCCAGCCGGCGGCTTTGTGCTCGACCGGCGAGCAAAAGGCCTTGCTGATCTCGATCCTGCTGGCCCAGGCCCGTCTCCAGCGCGCGCGCCGCGGCCACGCGCCGCTGCTGCTCCTGGACGAGGTTGCCGCCCATTTGGACGAGAACCGCAGGCGCGCCCTTTTCGAGGAAGTTCTGCGCTTAGGGGCGCAAGCCTGGATGACCGGCACCGATGCAGCCCTTTTCCGGGATTTTGGCGAATCAGCCCAGTTTTACACCGTCGAAAATGGTGCCTTAAAACTGCGATAAAGCTGCAAAAAACCCCGCTCGATCCTATATAATAAACACCTGCTCGAGCCGCCGCCGTAACCCCTGAGATCGAAGCCCCCGAGACCATTGATGAATGCACCCTCCGAACCCGCCGTGAAGGCCGAAGAGCGCGCCTACGACTCCGATTCCATCAAGGTCCTGAAAGGCCTCGATGCGGTGCGTAAACGCCCCGGCATGTACATCGGCGACACCGATGACGGCTCGGGTTTGCATCACATGGTCTACGAAGTCGTCGACAATGCGATCGACGAATCTTTGGCCGGCCACTGCGATCGTATCGAAGTCATTCTGCACGGCGACGGCAGCTGCACCGTCTACGACAACGGCCGCGGCATCCCCGTCGACATCCACAAGGAAGAAGGCGTCTCGGCGGCCGAGGTCATCATGACCCAGCTGCACGCCGGCGGAAAATTCGATCAGAACTCCTACAAGGTCTCGGGCGGCTTGCACGGCGTCGGTGTCTCCGTCGTCAATGCGCTGTCCGAATGGCTGGACCTGCGTATCTGGCGCGGCGGCAAAGAATACTACATGCGCTTCAAGCACGGCGTCGCCGAAGCGCCGCTGGCCGTGGTCGGCAACGCGCCCAAGGTCGCCGAAGGCAAGCGCGCCGGCCAGCCCAAGACCGGCACCGAAGTGCGTTTCCTGCCGTCCAAGCAGACGTTCACGAAAACCGAATTCGACTACGGCACGCTGGAGCATCGCCTGCGTGAACTGGCCTTCTTGAACTCAGGCGTGTTCCTCAATCTCTCGGACACGCGCCACG
>CANJPG010000056.1 GCA_947476065.1 Fidelibacterota bacterium | reverse complement strand
GGCAGATCGCGGCCGATGCCGAACATTTCGAAGATGACCAGGCGGTTCAGATACTCGAAAATGAAGTGGCCGAAGTTGGCGCCGACGGTGAGGTGCGAAAGACCGGTTTCGGTGGGCTCGCTCCATGTTCCGCCCAAGAAAATACACTCCTGCTCGACAATATTGGCATAAAGCCGGTCGCGCCGACCGTCGATGAAGGTTTGCACAAGGCCGGCAAAGCGCTGGTTCAATTCATTTTGGAACGACTGGCAATGAAAGACATAGGCGTCGTCGCTGGAATAAAGATAAGTGCCGCCGAAAATCACCACATCTTTGACATTGCCGCAGCACACGTAAGGCGCCGGCAGATCCCAGATTTCAGTTGAATCGAAAGTCTTGCGGAGAATTTTCGAGTGGCCTTCGTCGTAGCAAGCTTCATGAAAAGCAGTGCCCTGGCGCTGGGAAATCTCTTTGATTGTGGTCATCCGCCGCGCCATTTTTGCGTCTTCCTGTAGGCCGGTATGTCTCCGAAGCGGCAAACTATCACATACACCCGACCGGCGGGCCAGCGCGAAACCGGCTGCGGCCTTCCCAAACTCTGGTGTCATTTCGCCAAAAACCGTGGCATGAAATAAGCCTGCAACGGCCTGGAGCATCCCATGAACGCGACGACGCCCCACGATATTCCCATACCCGGACCGGTGGATGTTGTGGTCTATCACGTCGGCGGCGAGGGCGGTATCGGGCCGGTGGAAACGGCTTTCGAAGCGGCGGCCGACAACGTCATGCTGGTGGTCTTCGAAATCCGCGACGACAAGGTGCCTTTTGTGGTGCAGCAGGCCAAGCATTCGCCCAAGCAATTCACCATCAAGGTCAATCGCGCCGTCGACGCGCAGGAGGCCGAGCGCGAATTCTATGTCACCGATCATCCGTTGAGCAGCAGCCTTTACAAGCCTTCGCCCATGGCCAGCAGCGAAGACCCCAATTATTTTCACTGCCTGACCTGGGGCGACAACACCACCATCAAGAAGACCATCAAGGTGCATACCACCTCGATCGAGGCCGTCATCGATGAACTCAAGCTGCCGCCGCCCGACGTCATCAGCAGCGACGCGCAAGGGGCCGAGCTCAGCATCCTCAAAGGCGCTGGACGGTTTCTGCCCAATTTGCTTGGGGCCGTCACCGAAGTGGAGTTTTCCGAGATCTATCACCGCCAGCCGCTGTTCGACGAGCAGATGGCGCTGTTGAGCCCATTGGGCCTGCGCCTAGTCAACCTTTTCAATTCCCAGATTTGGCAGCCGGGCCCCCGTATGCGCGGCACCGGCTTCCTGACGGTGGCTGAGGCGGTGTTCCTCAAATACTTCCATGTCTTCGGGCCTGACGATGAGCGCCCGGCCCGCGGCTACGCCGAGATGAAAGATGCCAGTACGGAAGCGCTGATGAAGACCATCATCCTCGCCATGGGCTTTCGCCTGCTGTCCTATGCGGTCAAGATCGCCACGTTCATCAAGGCCGAGCGCAGCAACTACCAACAGCACATAGATAACGTGCCGGTGCTGAAAAGCGCCTTCGCGCTGGCCGACTTCGTTGCCGAGAACCGCCACCAGATGAGCGAGAAGCTGGATTTCTTCATCGACACCATCACGATGCCAGAGTCCAGGCACATGACTTATATGGTGCAGGATACCAGCTCGATTCAGTGGGAAGATTTGAAGAAGCGGCGCGGTGGTTCTCCGCGCGGTTTTGTACCGCTGACCAAACCTGGTCTTTAGGCGTTTTCCAGCCGGGCACCGTGCTCTGGTGACAGGGCGCACACCCCCGCTTAACGCGGGCCCGCAAAAATGAGCGTGCCGGGACCGTGCCGTGCCGACGGCGCGTCCTCACTTGCCGCCGCCGCCCCCGTTGCTGCAGAGCCCGCCGCCGGCTGCCGACTTTCAGGCGGAACTTCTCAGGCTCTTCTCGACCTTGCCGCCCGGGCCGACCGCATCACCGCCTATGCCGCCGCTTGCCACGCCTGGGTAACGGGCCTGGGGGGTGGCGCCTCCGATAGCAAACCGACATATGAGCTTAGCGGCGGTAATGGTTGACGGGTCAGCCCTGAAAGCTGTTCTCTCTCGCCATGGTGCCCAGAACCATCCTTATCACCGGCTGCTCGTCGGGCATCGGCCTTGCCACCGCGAAACATTTCGCGAGTGAGGGCTGGAACGTCGTCGCCACCATGCGCGCGCCCGACCAGGCCCGGCTGGCGCCAGCCGACAATCTGATTGTCCTCAAGCTCGACGTCACCCAGCCTGCCAGCATCGATGCGGCGCTAAATGCCGCCATTGCGCGCTTCGGGCGTGTCGATGTGCTGGTGAACAACGCGGGCTACGGGCAATACGGATTGTTCGAAGCCGTCACGCCCACCCAGATCCAGGCCGAGTTCGACGTCAACGTCTTCGGCCTGATGAACGTCACCCGCGCGCTGCTACCGCATTTCCGCGCCCACGGCGGCGGGCTGGTCATCAACATCAGCTCGGGCGCCGGCATCTACACGCTGCCGATGATCTCGCTGTATTGCGCCAGCAAGTTCGCCGTCGAAGGCTTCTCCGAAGCCCTGGCCTTTGAACTGGCCTCGCAGAACATCATCGTCAAAATCGTCGAGCCCCACGGCGGCGTCACCGAGACCGATTTCAACACCCGCGCCGCCAAGGACAATGCCGTCAATCCGGCGCTGGCCGACTACGAGGCCTTCATCGCCCGCACCCGCAAGGCCTTCGAGGGCATGGTGGCGGCCCGCTCCATCAGCGCCGAGGACGTGGCCTGGACGATCATGGACGCTGCCACCGACGGCCTCGCGCAACTGCGCTACATCGTCGGCCACGACGCCCGCAACTTCATCAAGGCCAAACGCGAACTCGGCGATCAGGAATACGTCGACTTCATGCGCGCGTATTTCAAGGCGTAAGATCCGCACGCTGCCGGGATACACGGACACGATGTAATCGCTGTAGTGGGCTTCAGCTATCTCGCAAATAGGATCGATGAATATTTGGCCAAGCAGGAAGCCGGGACGAATCAATAAATGAAAGCCCTAGCACCTTTAATATTCTTTGCCTTGATTTTGTGGCCGCGACGTCACGAAATTGTGCGGGATATTTCAATTGGGTGGCAGCACCGGCGGTTTCTTTGAACCGCCTTGTATTGGAGTATGGCCATTCTGTATGTGCTGTCTGGAACTGCTGTAGCTTTTTCCTCGTTATGGGCGCCCAGACTAAACATCGATCCCAATACCGCTTTCGCGCAGGCCGTTACCATTTTGGGATTGGTCTCGATAATTCCGCTGCGCGTCATCGCGGGAATTGTCGCGAATCCGCAGCTTGATGCGCACAAAGTACCGGCTCGGGATCGCAACGCCTATCATAGCGTATGGATGGCATTCTGGATTTTAGGCCTCGCGCTCGGTGGCCTACCGTTGCTCATGTCGTAATTGCGGGCGTTTACTTACATCCATAACGACACTCAAGCTAATGGCATACACGTGAGCAGGAGCGCCGCTAAAACGTCCGCTGTACGCTGAACGATAAAAAGTCGCGGTCGGTGAAGGGCTGTTTGCTGGGCCCGCCGATAAAGTGCGTGACGCTCAGGCTGCCCGGCCACACCGCGCGATAGGTCGCCGACATTCCCAGCGATGCGCTGCCGGTGCCTTTGGTCTGCGATCCATCGACGCTGGAGCGTCCCGCGAAACCATAGGCCACGCTGGCCGGCAGGCTGAGATCAAGCCCCGGCAGCACGGCGTAGTAGCGCGGCTCGAACACGGCGCTGGCGATGGCGGCGCTGCGGCTGCGCGAGGTATCCAGCACGGCCGCGTTGCGGTTCATGTTCAGGCGATGGGTGGCGGCGATCTCGCTGCTGATCGACGCGTCGTCCCAGAGCCGGCCCGGCGGCAGCGATGCGACGTAGGAGATCTGGCCGTGCAGCGTATTGCCGCGCGCGTAGAGGTGCGCGGTATCGGCATCGGCGGTCGCGCCCGGCAGCAGCACCAAGGCCGTGCTGATCAGCGGCATGCGCCGGCGCAGGGATACCTCGCCGGCGAGATTGCCGTCGCCGAGATAGCCGCTGAAACTGCCGCCGTAGACCTGGATGCCTTCGGGGTAGACAAGATTATAGCTGCCGACGATGCCGCTCGCGGTGCCGAAGCCGCCCGGAAACAGCACCTTCAGCGGGTTCGAGGGGCCGTAGAAAATTCCGGGCGCGGTGCCGTAGGCGAGCGGACGCTCCACGCGCGCGTCGGCGGCAACGACCGGCACCGGATTGGGCCGCAAGTAGAGCTGCGGCTCGCGGGCGTTGAAGCGCAGCGCGTAGACCCCGTAGTCGAATGCGCCGCCGGTTGCGCGCAGCGCCAGGCCGAACTGCCCGCTGTCGGGCGCGGGCGTGTCGCGGCCCCGCGACAGATACTGGTTGGGGCCGACATAGATGCGGTAGCCGCCGGCGTCGAGGAAATCCGCCGCGCTGAAATAACTGCCGGCACCCGGCAGGCGGCTTTTGCGCCACTCGAACTGATAGTAGGCGCTCACCGACAATTCCGGCGTCGGCTGCACGCTCGCGGAAATCTGCGCGACCGGCATGTAGACTTCCTTGGCGCGGGTCACCGGCACGCTCAGCGCCTTGATGGTGTCGATGGGCGCCTGGCCCGCCGCCACGCCGTTGCCGGCGAAGAACAGGCTTTCGCCCCATAATAGAGTGTGACGCCCGGCACGCACCGAAAACGGCACGTCGGCGATGCTGCTGCTAACATAGGCATAGGCATCCAGCAGTTCGGCGTGGCGGCCGTGCAGGTTGCGCACCGGCGGCGAGAAGTGGCCCGACAGCACATAAAATCCCGGCGGCGTCGTGCGGGTCGCGTCGGTGTTGGCGTTATAGACCGTGTCGTACCAGGCCGCGCCGCTGGCATTGGCGCCCCACAGCGCATCAGCGCCCTGAAACACCACATCCATCTCCGACAGAAGATCGACGCGGTTGGAGATCAGCCCAGGCTGGAAATTGCGGTCGCCGTCGTCGCCGTTGGGCCCGGCGATCAGCGCGGGCAGGGGCTTTTCCAGGCGCAGGCCGCCGCTGTATTTCAGGGTGTTGTCCCAGCGCAGCGCGGTATCGGCGTCGCCGTACAGCTCCGCCGCCCGGGCCGAGCCTGCATAGGCGCCGAGTGCCAGCATCAATGGCCATGCAATGGTAAGTCTCAGGGCGCGGTGTGTCGTCACGAGGTTTTGATTCAGATAGTCCCCAGAGGTTCGGCACTCTATCATGGGGGACCAATCAGGGGGAGACGATCACGATCATGAGGCGTTGCGGCACAGTCATGGCGGTCCTGGCAATGACGGCGGGCGCATTTTGCGCGCTGGCGGCCGACGGCGATGCGCTCAAAACAACCCTGACGCCCTTGGGTGCGGAACGCGCCGGCAATGCGGCGGGCACCATCCCGGCCTGGACTGGCGGCTACACGACGACGCCCCCCGCCTATAAGTCGGGCGATCCGCGGCCCGATCCCTTCGCGGCGGACGCTCCCCTGTTCACCATCACCGCCGCCACCGCCGCCCAATACGCCGACCAGATGCCCGAAGGCGCCAAGGCGCTGTTCGCCAAATACCCCGACTACAGGATGACCGTCTATCCCACGCGCCGCAGCGCCGCGGCACCGCAAAGCGTCTATGACGCCGTGGCGCTCAATGCCACGCGTGCGCGGGCCTCGAAGTCGGGCATTGCATATGGTGTGGAGAATGCCGCCGGCGGCATTCCCTTTCCCCAGCCCAAAAGCGGCGCCGAAGTGGTGTGGAACCACCTGCTGGCCTTCTGGGGTCCGGCGCGCGAGACGCGGCTTAGCACCTACGTCGTCTCGTCGGCAGGCCAAATCGATCTGACATCGGCCTATCGGGAAGTCGCCGACTTCCCCTACTACTATCCCGGGGCCACGCCGGAGTCTTTCGGTCGCTACTATTTCAAGACCCGCCGCACCGAGGAGGCCCCGCCGTCCAAATTCGGCGAAGGCTATCTCGCCTGGCAGCCCATCGACATCGAGCGCGACAAGTTCGCCGCCTGGCGCTATCTGCCGGGCGAGGGCCGCGTGCGCCGCGGGCCGTCACTCTCATATGATACGCCCGACCCCAGCGCCTCGGGTTTCCAGACTCTCGACGAATACTATGTCTTCTTCGGCGGCATCGACCGCTACGACTGGAAGATCATCGGCAAGAAGGAGATGTTCGTTCCCTACAACAACAACCGACTGGTGAGTCTGCCGGTCGACAAGGTGCTGGCGCCGGGCCACGCCAATCCTGACGCCCTGCGCTACGAGTTGCACCGCGTCTGGGTGGTTGAGGGCTCGCTGGCCAAAGGCAAAACCCACATCGCGCCCAAACGCCGCCTTTATATCGACGAGGACACCTGGTTCTCTGTGTACAGCGACAGCTGGGACGAAGACGGCAAGCTGTGGAAATTCGGCCACGGCAGCATGTACGTCGTGCCCGATCTGCCGGCGGTGATCCTCGGCAGCCAGTTTGTCTACGACCTGATTTTAGGCGGCTACGTCTATGGCTTCGCCTTCAACGGCGAGCCCTCGCAATACAAACTTACCGCGCCCCACACAGCGGCCGCTTTGTCGCCCGAGGCGATGGCGGCGCAGGGGCGGTAGCTTACGTCAGCCCGGCATAGGCCAAGCTCGCCAGGCGCAGCATTTCGCCCGCCGACATTTCGCCGACCATGATCGTGGCCAGCACGTCGTCCTGCCAGATGCAGATGCGCGCGTCGCCGCGTTTGAGCATGTCGAAGCGCGGCGTCCCGGGCGAGGGCTTGAGGTAGAGCGTGAACAGCTTGTTGTCCTTGTCGCGGTAGCCAAGCTTGACGCCCGATTTGTCGCCGTAGACTTCCACCTTGGCCAACATGTAGCCCATCTTCGTGAGGTCCGGCGTCTTCAGGGGCACCTTCAGCGTCTTCAATGCCGTGCCCGAGTCGGCCACCACGGTGGCGGAGGGTTTGGTGCCCGCATGCACCGCCAGCGCTTCGGTGACCAAGGCTTCCGCGTTGCCGGCGATCATGTCGGAATAGACTGCCCAGCCGCCGATCATCAGCACCACGCTGGCCGCCAGCGCCATCAGCGCGCGGGTGAGGGTTGGGCGCTTGAAGGCGACTACGTTGTCCTTGTGCAGCGGCGCGTCGGCGATCATCGCCGTCCAGGCGGCAGGAATCGGTTCCTCCACCAGCGGGCCGTAGGCCTCGCGCAGCAAACGCTTGTCGGCATTGAAGGCGGCGACGCGCGCGGCCAAGGCAGGATCGCGCTGGATGGCGGCGGCAACCTTCATCGCGCCGGCGGCCTCGAGCTCGCCGTCGATGAAGGCGTGCAATTGCTCGTCGCTGGGATTGGGGTAGTCACTCATAGCGGTTTCTTCACGTCGTTTGCGGCGGGCTCCATAGCCTCGCGCAGGCGTTCACGGGCGCGCGCGAGCCGCGACATCACCGTGCCCACGGGAATCTCCAGCTCGTCCGCGACCTCGCGGTAGTTCAATCCTTCCAGGCCCACCAGCAACAGAACCTGCCGGTGCTCAAGGCTCAAGCTCGCCAGCGCACGGTCGAGGTCGATCATGACGGCTGAGTCCCGGTGCGGGGCGATGACGGCGGTGCTGTTTTCCACGTCGCTCAGATCCACGGACCCGCCTTGACGGCGCTTCCGGCGCAGCTCGTCGATATAAAGGTTGTGCAGGATCGAACGCATCCAGGCGCCAATCCGCGGCACCTGCTCCAGGCGCCCAGATTGGCGTAATGCGCGTTCGATGCAATCCTGCACCAAGTCATCGGCCATCGTCCTATTTCCGACCAACACCATGGCGTAGCGCCGCAATGCCGGAAGTTGAGCGGTCAAGACTTTGGCGAAAGCGTCGTCGGCCAAAGCCGCGCCTTGCGCCTCATGTCCCGTCTCGCGACCCGTCACGACTCCCCCATCCCCGTTGCAAAACGGCATAACGCAGGCGATGGCGCCGTGGCGATCATCGGCCCTGATGCCTCCGGACGTCAAATCCCCAGAAATGCTGGGAATCCGCAGGACGCAAGGACCCGTTTCCCCTAAGATGCCGCCGGTTGCCGGTTTATTCCCGCGGCCGGCACGTAATTATATGAGTCGGCGTGAATTCTGCGAATTCGGGGAATTTTTTGGCACCGAGGGAATAAACCCGACGCGGCAACCGTCTTGGGGAAGATCGGTCGGGGATTGTTTGGCCGGTCGGGGCCTTTCCTCGCCTATGCAGCCAACAGCCTTGATCAAGCGTAAGTGAGTCATCGGAAAGCCCGCGCGGATCGTATTTTCAAATAGAAGCGGAGAGTCAGAATGCGTGTCACGTCCCGTCTCGGTCTTGTTTTGCTCGCCGGCGCTGCCCTGGTCTCCCTGGGCGTCGTGGCCGACACCCTCCCGGCTTATCCGATCCCGACCAGCTTTTTCCTGGGGAATGCACCGGCAACTCCGGCAGTGGCCCCTGCGGCGAAGTCCCCTGCAAGCGCAGCGCCGGCAGCGACCATTGAAAAACCCCAGGCGGTGAACGGCACCCTCTACGCTGTCGTAGCCCCCACCTACAACGGCACGGGCGGTACAACGTCGTACCTGCGCCTGTTCAACGGGGGTGCCGCCGCCGCAACCTTCAGCATCACGGTTGTCGGCTCGCCCTCGGCCTTTACCTACGGCGTGGCGACCTTCTCGGTGCCCAGCGGCGCCTCGCCGCAATATTCGCTGCAGGAAATCCTGACCGCCGCCAATGCCGCCGCGCTCAACGACACCAGCTTTTCGCTGTATATCCAAAGCGCCGAACCGTCGGCCGGCTATCAGCATGTCACCTTCAACACCACCAACCTGTTCTTCGAGAATTCGAGCTCCTGTGCCTATGCCCTGAACCACACCATCAAGTCGCTGGTCGACAGCCAGGTGCTGATGAACGTGCATACCACGCTGTTCCCGACTTATCCGGCGCAGGTCGAGATCCACAACACCTGGAATGCCAGCGTCAACTATAAAGTGACCGTGCGCGAAGCTAAGACCGGCGTCGTCAAAGGCCAGGTTCCCGTGACAATCACGGCCAATACGACCTACATCAAGCCGATGAGCTTCTTTCAGGATGCCGTCGGCTGGACCCCCGGTTCGGGCGAATTCCACGCCAATCTCGTCGTCACCAACGCGGCAGGCGGCGCACCGGCCGTCATGCTCGGCCAGTCGATCGTCAACCAGACCGTGTCCAATGCGCTGGTCAACATGAGCGCGGCCTGCGCCGTCAATGCGCCGGTCGCGGCCTCCACGGGCGGCGGCGGCTTCGGCGGCGGTGGCATCAGCTACTAGTTCGCGCAACCTCATGCCATGCCCCTGTTCTGGAACCGGAGCAGGCGGATGGGCTGGCGACCCCAGGGGCTCAGAAACGGCCGCCTGGGGTTTGCCGTTTCGGTGCTAATGTAAGACTCGCTTGGTGACAGGCGGGGGGACGTAGAATGTCGAAGATCATTTTATCCGGCGTCGTGGCGTTGATCGCGGCGTCGTTCGCGCAGCCGGCCAGTGCCGCGCCCGATTGGTCCAAGGTGCCGGCCAAGACCATCACGCTTTTGTATCCGGCCCAGATGTCGTGGGAGACGCTGCTCACCCAAACCGAACACAGCGGTGCTTCTAAGTTTCGCGAGGGCAAAGGCTGCCGCGGCTGCCATGAGGGCGAGGAGCAGTCCTCGGGCAAGCTGCTGGTGGGCGACAAATCCATCGAGCCGACGCCCATCAAGGGCAAGCCCGGCTTCATCACCATGAACGTCAAAACTGCCCATGATGCCGAGCGTATTTATGTGCAGGTGGCCTTCAATCCGGGCGAGCAGCCCGACGCCGGCATGGACAAGGACTTCGCCACCAAGGTCGCGGTGATGTTCGACGACGGCGGTGTGGCGGAAGCGGGGCGCGCCGGCTGCTGGTCCACATGCCACGACAATGCCGCGGCGATGCCCAGTGCCGGCACCAAGGAAACCCAGAAATATCTCGCGCGCAGCCGTGTCGCCGTGACGCGCAAAGGCGGCGAGGAGATCAAGCCCGCGTCCGAGCTCGACAAGATGCGCGCCGAAGGCGGCTTCCTCGAATACTGGCAGGCGCGGCTGAAGCCGGGCGCGCCGCCGGTTGTCGTCGATGGCACCATCCTCGAAAAACGCAGCGAACGCGCGCAGCCCATGGCCGCCGCCGAAGCCAGCGAGGCAGGGGGTCTGTGGACGGTAACCTTCAGCCGCAAACTCGCCGCCGGTGCGCTGAGCAAGGACTTCGCCGCGGGCAAGACGTATACGCTGGGTTTCTCGGTGCATGCGGGCCATACCGATCATCGCTTCCATTATGTGTCTCTGGAAAAGACGTTGGTGCTGGACGCCGGCAAGGCGGACTTTGTCGCGGCTCAGCCTTAGGTTCGGTTGATGCGTTGGGGGCTGCTAGGGGTTTTGCTGCTGCTTCTGTCTGTGCCTGTCGGCGCAGTGCAGGCGGCTGAGCGCAGCCTGGATGATCCAAATCAAATCGACGTCTGCCTGAAGTGCCACGACGATCACAAGGTCGCCGGCGTGCTGCACGGGCCGCACATGGTCAAGGCCGATGCGCGCAATCATGCCGGCGACGTCGGCTGCCAGAACTGCCACGGCGACAGTTCCGCCCATGTGGCGCGTCTCGCGCCCGGCGCAAAACGCTCCCCACCGTCGCGGGTCTTCGCCGGGCCCAATGCCTCGCCGGTTGAAACACGCAACGAAGCCTGCGTCGGCTGCCATACCGGCGGCACGGCGCTGCACTGGCCGGGCAGCCAGCACGCGAACGCCGATGTCGCCTGCTCCAGCTGCCACAGCTCCCACGCGGTGCAGGACGCGGACTTGGCGAAAGCCACCCAGGGCATGGTGTGCTTCACCTGCCACGCAGACCGCCGCGCCGATGCGCTCAAGCCCTCGCACCATCCGGTGCTCGAAGGGCGCATGTCATGTGGGGATTGCCACAACCCCCACGGCGCCGCCGGCCCCAAGCTGCTGCGGGGCGCGACCGTCAACGACACTTGCCTCACCTGTCACGACGAAAAGCGCGGACCTTTCCTCTGGGAACACGCGCCGGTGCAGGAAGACTGCACCATCTGCCACACGCCCCATGGGTCGGTGCAGATGAGTCTTTTGCGTCAACGCGCCCCCTATCTCTGCCAGGATTGCCACGACAGCTCGACCCACAACAGCCAGCCCTTCAGCGGCGCGAATTTGCCGGGCGGCGCGGTGCCCGGTCGCCAAGTGGTGCTGCGCGCCTGCCTCAACTGCCACACCGCTGTGCACGGCTCCAACCATCCCGGCGGCGCGAGGTTCATGCGATGAAACGCATGGCTCTCTGTCTGCCGGTGTTGCTTGCGGGCACCGCGCAGGCGCAAGACAGCTTTGACTTGAGCGCGGCACCGGCCCCCGAAGCGCCGCCGCCGTTTTATGCGAACTATGCCGAAGTCGGCCTTGGCTATCAGAGCGCCGACTCATTCCATGTCGGGCGTTACGGCGGCGTCACTGACAAGGGCCTGTTCCCCATCCTCAAGGGCAGCTTTGTCGGCGGCGATCCCTGGCAGAGCGGCACGCACTTCTGGGATGCGGCGGTCAATGTCTACGGCCTCGACACTGTCTCGATCCAGGCCCGTAACGGATCGCGCGGATCGTGGCGCATGGGTGTCAGCTACGACGCCTTCGTACGCGCCATCAGCGACAGCGCTAAGACGCCGTTTTTTGGCGCTGGCACGGACCGGCTGACATTGCCCGCCAGTTGGGTGACCGGTGCGTCGTCGCTGCAGTTCGCCACGCTCAATGCCAGCGCCAAGCCGGTCGACCTCGCCGTCACCTGGCGCAGTGTCGGCGGCGACTTCGTCATCACGCCTCTGCCGGGCTATGAGTTGCGTTTGCAGTTGGGATACAGGAACCGCGACGGCATCCGTCCGCAGAGTTTCGCTTTCGGGCAGGAGGGTAACTTCGCCGTCGGCGTGTTTTTTCCGCTGCCCATCGACTACGACAGCCACCGCGCCGGCCTGACGCTGTCCTATGCCGACCTCAAGCTCCAATGGAGCCTGGGCTATACAGCCTCGCTGTTCAGCAGCCATACGGACTCGGTCATAGTGCCCAATCCCTATTCACGCTCGCTCAGCAGCGCGCCCGGAATGAGCTGGCCGGCGGGTGCCTTCGCCGGCTATCCCTTGGCCATCGGACAGTTCGCGCTGCCGCCGGATTCCGCGGCCCATCAGGTCATCGCCACGGGCGGCTATGCGCTGACGCCGAAAACGCGCCTGACCGCGCGGCTCAGCTACACCCTGCAGACGCAGAACGATACATACTTGCCTTATACCGCCAACCCGGGCCTCACGGTCCGCGATCCGTTGCCGCGCACGTCCCTCGACGGCAAAACCCACAAGACCCATCTGGCGGTCGGCCTGACCTCTCGCGAGTGGAAAGATATCGACCTCGCTGCCAATTACACCTTTGATGCGCGGCGCAATCTCTCGCCGGTGGATGCCTACAGCTATGTCGGCGGCGACGTGCAGGACCAAGTTACGCCTGTCATTGCAGGCAACAGCCGCTACATCCGCTTGAACCTGCCGCACGACTTTACCTTCCAGCAGATTAAGGCCGAAGCCGGCTACCGCCTGGCGCCACGCACGCGCGTCAGCCTGGTCTATACCGGCGACTTCCAGACGCGCGAGGATCAGCAGGTCGTCCACACCCGCGAGCACAGCCTGCGCGCCAAAGTGCAAAGCACGTTTGAAGTGGGCACCGCATGGCTGTCGGGCGCCTATGCCGCGCGGGATGGCTCCAACTACAACAGCGCCGTCGCCTGGGACCTGACTCATACGAAGGCTTATTTGAACTCCTCGCCCACGGCGCGCTCCATCGAGCAGCCGTTGATGCGCAAGTACAACATGGCCGACCGGCGGCGCGGCGAGATGAAAGGTGGCGCTACCTTCGACGCGACGCAGGCGCTGGTGTTCAGCGTTTCGGGCGGCTGGTCCAACGACGACTATCTGCGCTCACCCATCGGCCTGACGTCATCCCATAGCCTGACGATGGACGGCGATGTATCCTATGTGCTCGCCAAGACTCTCACGGCGTCCTTGTTCTATGGCTTCGAGCGAATCCGCGCCAACGAGAACGGCTATCTGATTTTCGACACGGTCTCGGGCAATCCCGACCGCAACTGGGCGGTGCGCAACCTCGATACCGTGCACAGCGCCGGCTTCAAGCTCGACTGGCAGGTGGCGCCCAAGTTCAAGCTGGACAGTTCCTATACGCTGTCCGACGGCACCAGCCGCACCCGCGTTCAGTCGTCGCAAAACTTCCTCGGCACCGTGTCGTCGCCGCTGCCGGCCGCCCGCGACATCACCCATACCGCCGATCTCTCCGGCGACTATGCGTTCAAGCCCGATCTCGCGCTGCGCCTTGGCTATACCGTCACACGCCACACCAGCCGCGATTGGCAGTACGCCAATATGGGCCTGGCGCCCGTCGCGCAGATCCTGGGCTCCGGCATTACACCGCCGCGCTACACCGTCCATGTGGTGTGGCTCAGCACGCGCTATCAGTTCTGAGGGGCCCATGGTGTTGCCTTCAAAGCCCAGCTTCGAGCGCCTCGCCCTCAACCGCGTCACCTTCGGCGCGCGCGAGGAGGATATCGTCGAGGTGCGAGCCAACGGCTGGGCCGCCTGGGTCAACGCGCAACTGTCGCCGCCCGAGGGCGATGAAGCTGCGATTCTCGAGCATCTGGCCCCCCAGCGCATGCGCATCAACTATGCCGTTCAGCTGCCGGCCGGAAACAGCCCGGGCTGGCCCGCCGTGGATGAGCGCCGGCACTTCAATTATCTGAAGGCCCCGCTGCCGACGATCTGGGAGATGGTCAGCAAGACCGAGATTTCGATCGCCCCCAACGAGCGTGCGCGCATGCAGCAGGAGTTGAACGCCGCCACCTGGATGCGCAACACCCACGCGCGCTACCAGTTGCGCGAATTCATGGCCGACTTCTGGGCCAATCATTTCAATGTCGGCCGCCAGGAGGATGTCTATGCCTCGGCGGCGCTGGCGGCCTACGACGGCGAGGTCATCCGTCCGCGCGTCTTCGGCAACTTCCGCGATCTGCTCGAGGCGACAGCACAAAGTGCGGCCATGATGCGCTACCTCAACAACGCCGCCAGCGGCCCGGCGACGCCGACCGAGAACTATGCGCGCGAGCTGCTGGAGCTGCATACCCTGGGGGCGGGGGCCTATTGGGGTGTGGGCAGCAAAGCCAAAGACACGGTCGAGATCGGCGGCCTCACGGTGAACGCCGGCTTTACCGATGCCGACATCGTCACAGTGTCACGCGCCCTGTCGGGCTGGACCATCGAACACGGCCAGCCCGGACCCAACGGCCCGCTGCCCTTCACCGGCGCCTTTGTCTACAACCCGCTTCAGCACAACAGCCAGGCGGGGCTGTTCATGGGTGTCGATCTCGCGCCACTCACCGCGCCCATGGCCCAAGGGCGGCGCGTGCTCGATATCGTCGCCGCCCACCCGGCCACGGCCACCTTTGTGTGCACCAAGCTTTGCCGGCGCATCTTCGGCGATCATCTGCCGGAAGGCGCGGTTGCCCGCGCCGTGGCGGCCTGGACCCAGCACAGCGCTAAACCCGATCAGCTCAAACACGTGGTCTTGGCCATCGTGCTGGGCGACGACCTCGCCGGCCGTGACATGGGGGCGGTGCCCTCGAAAGTCCGCCGCCCGCACGAACGTATCATCGCGCTGTTCCGCACCACCGGCACCACGGTCAACGCGTTTGATCGCGCCGGCGACTCGCTGTTGTCCCTGGGCGACGGCCTTTACGCCTGGCCGACACCCGAAGGCCGCCCGGACTCAAACGCCGCCTGGCTGTCGGCGGCGTCGTCGCTGCGGTTCTGGAATTTGATGTTCGACGTGCTGGACCACGCCGCCTTTGTCACCAGCTTCGCCACCCAGACGCCCAAATCCGTCACTAGCTCGGCCGAGCAGGTGGTGGAGTTCTGGGTCGAGCGCATGGTGGGGGCCGCTTTGCGTCCCGCCGGCATGCAGGCCCTGATCAACGACGCCAACGCGCCCATCGGCGTCATCGCGGCCTTCAGGTCAGGCGGCATCACCAACATCGAGAACGCCTTGCGCCGCCTCGCCGTGCTCATCGCCACCTCGCCCGAATTTGCGCTGAGGTGAGAGCATGAAAATCTCACGCCGCACACTTCTGGGCACAGGCCTCGGCGCCGCCGGCCTCGCTGCGGGTATTACGCTCGCACCGGGCTTGCGCGTGGCCCTCGGTCCCAAAGGTCCGGGCGGTGTTTCGGGCCGCGATATTCTCGTCGTCGTCTTCCTGCGCTTCGGCGCCGATGGTTTGACGCTGGTCGCCCCCAGCGAGGACAGTGACTATCGCGACAGCCGCCCGACCATCGCGGTGCCCGCTACCGGCGACAACGCCGGCCTGCATATCGGCGCTATGGGAGGGCTGCCGTTCTTTTTCCATCCGGCGCTGGCCGAGCTGAAGCCGCTCTACGATGCCGGCCAGCTGGCCGTGGTGCACGCCGCTGGCTTGCCAACCAATACGCGCAGCCATTTCGAAAGCCAGGACATGATGGAGCGCGGCGTCGTCGAAGGCGACGGTCCCCAGAAGGGCGGCTGGCTCGCCCGCCACCTCATGGCGCGCAGTCTCATGCTCCCGGATTTGGGCGTGGTCGCCAGTGCTGCCGACGTGCAGGCCTCGCTGCACGGCTATGCCAATGCTGTCGCCGTGCCCGATGTCACCCAGTTCAATGTCACCGGCGGCGATTTCAATCTCAATGTCATCGAAGCCCTCAACGCCGGCCCCGAAGCTCATGCCATGGGCGTGCGCGCGACCGTCGGCATGGTGCGGGCGGTACGCGAGAAGCTGGCCAAGATCACCGACGCCTATACCACCACCACCTATCCCGGCGGCGAGTTCTCGACCGCCATGCGCTCGGTCGCCAACCTCATCAAAATGAACGCCGGCCTCGAAGTGGCGACGGTGGACTTCGGCGGCTGGGATCATCACTACAAGATGAACCAGTATCTGCCGGGCCACGCCCAGCAGCTGGCCAAGACCCTGGCGGCCTTCTGGGCCGATATGGAGGGCCACCGCGACCGCATCACCGTTGTCACCATGACCGAGTTCGGCCGCCGTCTGGAGGAGAACACGGCCGGAGGTACCGACCACGGTGCGGCCTCGTTCATGCTGGCCCTCGGCGGCGCGGTGAAGGGCGGGCAGATCTATGGCTCGTGGCCGGGTCTGCGTCCTGCCGACCTGCGGGAAGGCGATCTGCGCATCACTACCGATGTGCGCCAGGTCCTGGCCGAAATCCTGGCCAAACGCCGCGGCGAAGCCACCGTGGCCAGCGTCTTCCCGACGCTGAAATACGCCCCCCTCGGCCTGGTCGGCTGATCCTGTTT